>CAKVND010000041.1 GCA_934777245.1 uncultured Candidatus Melainabacteria bacterium
GGCATGAATGGTTCGCCGAACAATGTTGAGAATGTAGGTTGTGGTTCTGTAACGCCTCTTTCAGTACCAGCTAATTTAGAAGTGAAACCGGTTACGAAGTGGTACATAGCAGCGTTTTTGTCTAATCTAGAGATTGGAGGCAATACGCCGAATGCATCAGCTGTTAAGAAGATAACAACTTTTGGAATGCCACCCTTAGAAGGGATTTGAGCATTGTTGATGTAGTTAATTGGATAACCAACACGAGTGTTTTCTGTTAATGAACCGTCTTCGAAATCGAATTCTCTAGTTTCAGGATCCATAACAACGTTTTCAACTAATGAACCGAATTTGATAGCGTTGAAGATATCTGGTTCGTTTTCAGCTGAAAGGTGAATACATTTTGCGTAGCAACCGCCTTCAAAGTTGAATACGCCATCTGGTGACCAACCGTGTTCGTCGTCACCGATTAACTTACGGTTTGGATCAGCTGATAAAGTTGTTTTACCAGTACCAGAAAGACCGAAGAATACAGCTGTTTCACCAGTTGCAGGGTCCATGTTAGCTGAACAGTGCATTGGAAGAACGTTTTTCTTAGTCATAACATAGTTCATAGTAGCGAATACAGATTTTTTGATTTCGCCTGAGTATTGAGAACCGCAGATGATGATTTCGTGAGCTTCGTAATCGATAGCGATACAAGCTTCTGAGTTTACACCATCAACTTCTGGATCACATTTGAAACCAGGAGCACAAAGGATTGTGTAATCAGGTTCACCGTAATTAGCCAATTCTTCAGCTGTTGGTCTGATTAACAATTCGTGGATGAACATGTTTTGGCTTGCTAATTCGTTGATAACTCTGAATTTTTGAGTGTAAGTTTTGTCAGCACCAGCAAAACCATCGAAAATAAAGATTTCTCTGTTTTGCAAGTAAGATGCGATTTTACCCTTGATAGCGTTGAATTTTTCTCTGCTAATAGGTCTGTTTACTTTACCCCAAGCGATATCGTTGTGGATAGATTCTGTATCAACAATAAATTTATCCTTAGGTGAACGACCGGTGTATTTACCAGTTGTAACAACCAAAGCACCAGTGTTGCTCAATGAGCCTTCACCTAATCTTAAAGCAGCTTCTGTTAACTGAGCTGGAGTCCAGTTTCTGTGAACTGCTTTTGGTCCGATAATACCAAATTTTTCAATTCCGTATGTTTCCATAATATAGCTTCCTCCTTTTTTAAAGCTTTTTTATATACACATTAAATGTATTACAAACACTTATGAAAATCAAATATTTTCATGTGTAATTTCTACAAAAATTTAGACTAAAAATAAATCAAATGTTTATCTTGCCAAAATCTAAAACAACTGCTATTATTATATCAATAAAGGGATTATAAAATGATAATTTCAGCTATAGCACCAAAGATTTTTACTACTAATCAACCAATTCAAAATAACAATTTACAAAATTACAAACATGCAAATCAGATATCTTTCTTACCTAATTTTAAAGCCGCAACTTCAGCCGGCAATCCGTTAAAAAAACTTAAAGATGTTATCTGTCCGTATTTTGGCGTAAAAATGATTACAGGCGCAGAACTTCCAAGAATAGAAGCTAAAATTGATAAATGTAATAATGTATCAGAAGTAGTTAAAACTTTAACTCCTTATAAAAAATACATGCAAAAAGTTGAAAAAAATATTTTTAGAACTTTTGAAGCTTATGCCAAATTCAATCCAAAATCAAATTTACAAAGTATTTTACAAAACGAATATAATCAAGCACTTATCAAATTAAAACTTGAAGAATTCAATGTATTGGATGATGTAGATAAAATATCGTTAAAACTGTCTCCGGAATTAGCTTTAAAAGTGCATGAAAAAACAACTCAATGCAGACAAGTAATACTTAATTGTGATCCACAAAACACATTCAAGAGAAAAACACTTCTTGAATATTTAGGAGAAATTAAGCCACAAAGAGCTGAGAAAAAAGTTTTTGAAGAATTAAAAGACAGAGCAGAATATTTACCAACTTCTGCAACAAGTGAAAATGCCTTTATTGTTAAATATTCAGAACGCACGCAAGAAGAAATCGGCAAACGATTAGTTCGTGCTTCTATGGCAACAATTGAACATGTTAAACCTAATTCTAAAAACGGTCAAAACGCAATTTCGAACTTTATGCTCACATCCGCGAATGCAAATAACATGCGCTCAAACATGCCTTTAAGTAAATTTATAGACATGTTTCCAAATATTCCTAAAAATTGCCAGAAATATATAGAACAAATTATTTCAATAATTAAAAGTGGCGGCTTAAAAGGAAACGAAACATATCCGTTTAAAATAAAAAAGACTTTGCTGAAAGAATCAGCAGGTCGAATTGATTTAGATTTGTCCTCCTACGGTTGCACAGAAAAACAAGCTTTTTGCAGAACAAAAAAATATTGGGATAATTATCGAAGAAAATAATTAAAAATTTGACTATTAAAAATTTATAATTAATCATACAAATAGATGTATTAAATTTTTGAAAACTCTGCCACAATACATGTGTGAGAATGTATTATGCCCTTTAGATACCGTTTAGAAAATATCCTAAAAATGAGAATCCGAAAGAAGGAAGCTCAAGAAACAGTTGTTCAAAAGGCGCAACACGAAGTATTTCTTGCAGAAGAAAGGATTAGGCAAAACCAAGCAGAAATCCAACAAACCGTAATCAACAGAAAATCCGCCGACTTTAGGATGATGGAATACTATGATAATTATCTCCACCATTTATGGGACAAAGCGGAAGTTCTGGAACAGGAAAGACAGAAAGTCCAAGCTATCTTAGAAGAAGAACAGCAAAAACTTGTTAAGTGTGAGCAAGAAGTTAAGGTTCTTGAAAAACACAAAGAAAAACAAAGAGAAGCTTATTTAGAAGCCGAAAAGGCAGAGGAACTTAAACAATTCTCAGAAATCGGTGTACAAAGATTCTTTATAAGGTCAAGAGAAGAAGCCGAAGAACAAGAGCTTGAAGAACAGTTAAGAAAAGCACAAATGGAAAAAAATGACGATGAATATTGATACTCAATCTAAAATTACATCCGTAAACAACAATAATTCTACTTCAAAAACACAGAAAAAAAGCGATACAAAATTTTCTGATGAGTTAAAGAATGTTTCTAAAACTGATTCAAAAGAAGAGGTAAAAGAAAAAGAAGAAATTAAAAATGAAAAAGACATGAAAGCCGATTCTAAGGAAGAAGTAAAATCAGAAAACAAGTCAGATGAAAAAGTAGAAAAATCTGAAAAAGAAACTCAAGAGACTGGCGAAGAAGCTTCAAAAGAGGACAATATTGAAGATGTAATTGGTGGCTTGCAACAAACTGTTGAAGAACTTAATAAACTAAATCAAAAGAATGATAAAACTAATTCTGAATTAAAGAAAGATACTCTTTCTGACGATAAAGACAGAGAGGATAATACTTTGATAGATAACAATATTAATATTAAAGATAAAACAGAACAACAACTTCCGCAGATGAACGCTAATATGAACTTCAACAGCAACGGACAACCTTTCTCTGCTTTTGTTGAAAACACAAACAATAACAATCAACTTTCTGCTTCTGAAACAGATTTGGCAGAAGAAAAAGCAATACTTTCAACAATGAATGAAAACATAGCTATTGCGCAAAAGAATATGCTTTTGAACAAAACTAATAAGGAAGAAAAGCCGAAAGTAGCTGTGCAAACAGAAATTCAACAAGAAGAACAAACGCCTAAAACAAAAACTGTTACAAATGAAGAAGGTGTTAAAAAGGTTAACGTAAAAACAAATATTACTACGGAAACAGTTGTTAAATTTGATGAGATTGCAATGAACAAAAATGATGTTGAATTTTTTGCAAACCTTGTTGAAAATGGTTCTGTTGATATGAATTCTGTTCAACATGCTCAAAAATCTTCACAAGTTTCAAAAACTTTGGCAGACATGATTGCAAAATCTATGCAAGATAATCAACCGATAAGAATAAATTTTGACAACGACATTTCTGTCATTATAAAAGTTAGTAAGAATGGTAAAATTTCAGCAGACTTCTTGCCAAGTTCTCAAATTGCAGAAGCGTATTTGAAAGAAAATTTGCCAATCTTAAAACAAAGGTTTGACGATAATAATATAGATTATGAAGAGTTAAACCACAGAAAACAAGAACAACAAGACGATAGAAATAACAGAAAGAAGGGGCGCAAAGATGAATGATTTATACACAACTGCGATAAATACCCAAAAAGCTACCGTACAATGGATGGACGTTTTGGCGGACAACCTCACAAACGTTTATACTCCGGGGTTTAGAGAAAACAAAGTAACGTTTAAAACTTTCCTGGGTGGTGCTGTAATCGATAATAATGTTAAAAACCTTGGTCAAGGTAAATCAACTCCTGGTACTTCAAATGAAAACTTGTTCTTTGAAGGTAGCGGATATTTTATGTTGCGCTCACCAGACGGCAATGTTTCTTATACGCGTCTTGGTGAATTTACATTTGACTCCGAAGGCGTTTATAAGGCTAAAAGCGGTGCGACTGTTCAAGGCTATATTCTTAACGATAAGGGTGAAATCATGTCCGGTACAAAATCTATAAGCGATGATTTGTACCAAGAAACTGCGCTTAAAGGCGGAGCTTTGAGTATTCCTACTACAAATATTAAACTTTGGATTGACCCGAATAACGGTAAATTCTTAGGTAAATATGATGAATACGAAATCAAGAATGACGGCACAATTTATGGTAAAGCTGACGGTGGTAATCGTTCTGTTCCTTTGTATAAGATTGCGACTGCAAACTTCCATAATCCGAACGGTTTGTATGAAGTTAAGGACGGCGTTTTTGTAGAGACTCCTGAATCAGGGAAACCGGTTGTAGGTCGCGGTGAAATTCGTTCAGGCTTGTTAGAGCAAGCAAATACAGATTTTAAGGCTAATATGGCGGATTATCAGCAGGCGAAAGTTCAAATGGAACTGGTTAATGCTTTGATTAAGTCAAACAAAGACCTGCTACAATCAGCAATGGAAATGGCAACACAATAGTGGTTGCGAACTAATAAAACTCTCTTCTTAGCTTTCTCCTAAAAGAGAGTTTTGTTAGTTTTAATTATCGAGCATTATTTCTTTTATATTCCAATTGCTTTTGGATACATTTTTGCGAAATAAAATCTCTTTCTGAATCCGTTATACCCAAAAACTCAAAAGAAACTTTTGGAATATTATCTTCTGTATCAAATCTAATAAATTTAGATTTAATTTTTAATTCTTTTTCCGGAAATAGTAAATCTAAATTAACTTCTTCCGGAATATCAACTTTTCTTAATAAAATTAATCTAACTCCATTTGCAGAAATATCATGAATTTTGCAAGGAATTGTTTCATTTTCAAAACTAATTATCGCATCTTCATCCATTTTTACTCTAAAATACTCGCGATTTTGCTGATATTCAATACCTACGGGAGTTTTCATTACAAAAAATATATAAGGTGCATCATTCTCAATAGATTTAAGCGTCGTAGAAGTTCTATACAATCCATTTTCACACACAAAACTTAAAGAAACTTCTTGCGGAGTATCAAGAAAAAGATTATCCTCAAATTTTGCACAAGCAAAAATTTCTCTTTCATTCATATTTTTAATTGCTGCCTTTGTACAACAAACCGTACCGGATTTATCTTTGTAAACAATTTTAATATAATTAATATTGTCCAGATTTAAGTTAAATTTCATCTTCTTCTTTATTCCTATTTAGTTTTAACAATCCATTAGAATCTCCACTTGTATTATAACAGATTTTGCGCCAAAATGGTAATTATGAAAGGTATTATTTTTGATTTTAACGGAACTTTATATTGGGATTCAAAACTTCACTACGATGCGTGGAGAGAA
This sequence comes from uncultured Candidatus Melainabacteria bacterium, assembly GCA_934777245.1. The sequence continues at coordinate 5,910 of CAKVND010000041.1, forward strand.
TTCTCAAAAATTTTAAGAGGAACAGCGTTTTCTGATGAAGAAATGCGCGATAAAATGTTTGGGCACACAAACGAAGATATTATAGAATACGCGATTGGCAAAAAACCTTCTGCTGAAATGGTTGAGAAATATGCAAAAGAAAAAGAAGGTTTGTATAGAAAACAATGTCTAATCGACAAAGAGAATTTTAAGCTTGCCCCTGGAGCAATTGAGTTTTTGGATTATCTTAAAGAAAACAATATTCCACGCACAATTGCCACAATGTCAGAATGGGATAATATTGAATTTTATATAAAAGAATTCGATTTACCACGTTGGTTTGACGTTGATAAAATTGTTTACTCTAACGGGAAAATCCCAGGAAAACCTGCACCTGATATATTTATGATTGCAGCAGATAAAATCGGTTTAAATCCGAAAGACTGCGTTGTTATAGAAGATGCAATTGCAGGAATTAATTCCGCAAAATCAGCAGGAATAGGAAAAATTATCGCTATAGCTTCAATGGAGCCGGTTGAGTTTTATCAAAAAATCGATGGAGTTTCTGAGATTATCAAAAGTTTTGATGAAATCGACCGTTCAATGTTTGAATCATCAATTCAATTAGTTTAATGCTATTCCCCTCTCCAAGGGGGAGGGTAGTAGTTGTGCTTGAGACTGCGTCGAAAGCTACAACTACGGGTGGGGGTATTATTAAATTTTTTATTGCGTGATTTTTCTTTTTTGCTTACTTTTTTCTTTTTATTTCGCAACAAAAAAGAAAAAGTAAGAATCTTTTTGTAATAAAAAAAGTTTTCTTAAATGTTCTTTTCTTTCTCTTTTATTGCGATAAAAAGATTTTTCACTTCACTTCCAAGCCAGTAAGTATATCTACAAGCCAAAAGCATTTACCCTAGAAAAGGACCAAAAGAAAGAGAAAACACGCTACCGCTTCCTACGCTCTTACGAGCGTTGACAAAATGAATGTAGCGGGTAAACCCGCACTTTCATGCTCGCTAAAAAACGCTCGCGGCGTAGAAGGCGTTCACAAATAATTATATGCTATTTTTAAAATATTAATGGATTGTTTCACTAACGCTCGCAATAACTGAGCGTCTTATTTTTAAGCGTGCTGTCATTGCGAGAAGCAAATTTCCCTTTACTCTCAACCACTTTTTACAAAAGGCGAGAGGAGGAAATTGGCGACGAAGCAATCCATCAATAGTTGGATAACTAATTAAACGGCACAAATTGATATTTATAAAAAATTTACGCAAAAAAAAAAGGCTAAAGGATGTGGTTTTAGCCTTTATACTTCATACTTCCAACTAATAATAACATTATATTTCATTGAATAGCGCAATGAACGTAAGTTATTATACATATTAGTCTACTATGCAATCTTCATATTGTCAATACTTATTACACTAATCGTATCGTTACAATTTTTTATAATAGGTCTTATTCTAAAGGCATGAACAGAATAAAAGAACTCTTAGGTAAAAGAATCAAGGAATTACGCGAAAAGCGCGGATATACACAACAACAATTAGCCGAAAAAATTGGTATTGACCAAAGAAATTTAAGTAAAATAGAATGTGGAATTACATTTCCTTCTAAAAGTTTGCCTGAGCTTTCAAGATGTTTACAAATAAGTTTGCCACAATTATTTGACTTTGAACATCTAAAAATTAATGATGTAGAAAAAAGAATTATAATGAAAAACATTATAGATGAACTTGATTCAAATAAATTAGAATTAGCTTATAAAATTCTCACAGCTATTTTTAATTAAAATCAAGCTCAACAAATATGCACCTAAAATTCCAACAAACAAAGTTAAACCAAGAGAACTTACAACTTTAAAGCTTGTTAAAGAAAGCAATAAAAACGAAAACATTGTAGACAGGGCAGACATAAAAACTGCGTCTTTTGATTTTTCTTGTCCGTTTAGTCTGAAAATCGAATAGTCAAGGCTAAATCCTGTTACCAAGAATAACGCAATTATGTTAAAAAGATTTATTTCATGACCCAATAGACTAATCAAACCTAGCGCAAACAAAATTCCGCCAAGTGGTGAAAGTGTAATCAAAATAGCGTTTTTAAATCCAAATAAAAAGCTCAAAAATACAAAAAGTGCGCCAAACATTAGCGGAAATAAAAGCATGCAGTTTTTGCGCTGTGCCTTTAATTGTTTTGTTATCTCCACAACAGGAGAAATCGCCCCCGCTCTATGCTCCGAAATCATTACATAAGAAGTATTTTTATCAAGCATAAATTCTTGATTAAGCGCAAAATTTTCTACGTCATAAATCTGCATTTTTTTGTTCTTGATTTTTTGGATATTATCTTGAGCTAAAAAAGCACCATAATTAGTTAAATTTTCATCATACAAACCTTTTACAAGCTCTTGATTTTCTTTTTGGAGCTTAGTAGAAGAAATAAATTTTGATAAAGATACCGAATCATTAATTCCCAACTCCTCTTCTTTTTGCAAAATCTCATCAACATTTTTACCTTCGACAAGTATAAATTCAGGAGCTTTCGGCGCAAAAACTTTTTGATAAAGCATTTCAGCGTTCAATAGATTTTTAGGAGGAATATAGAGATTTTTTATATTATCATCAAATTTTAATCTGCTAAATCCCAAAACAATTACGCCTAGCATTGCAATCAAAATATAAGGCTTGAATTTGTCCAAAGAGATTTTAGGAAAATTCGTCGTTTGAAATTCGAATTTGTTATCCAAAACGATTAACACAAACAAATACACTCCAATCAAGCCAAAAGCAGTAAATACGGCAATTTGTTTAAGGACTTGCATATCGGATAAAAGCAAAACGAAAAACGCGATTACAGTCGTTAGCATTGAAGCAGTTAAATCTTTCTTGAACCATTTTTCTTTGCCTGTTAAAAATTTGTGAAGCGAATAATCAAGGCTTATTCCGATTAGAGAAGTTGAAAAAACGAATGTTAAAACATGCAGTTTTTTAAATACAAAAGTTGAAATTGAAAATCCAAACAAAAATCCAAACAAAATACTTCCGACAATCGGGATTAAAATTTTAAACGATTTGAAATAAAATTTGCACAAAATTGTAAGCATTAAAGTCGAAATCAAACAAATAAGATTAATTTCAAGCGCTGATTTTTGACTCGTTACAAACGAATGAATCGGCGCACCTGTTAAATAGATATTAGAATTTTCAAATTCTTCTTGCGCCATTTTTTGCGCATTTATAAATTCCTGAACTTCACTCGCATTCTTGATTTTGTAATGCAAAGCCAAATAAAATTTTCCGCCTTGCTTAATTTCTTGTTCTTGATTAATCAAACTTGAAACAAAATCTGTAGCCAAAAGATACGGATCTTTATCAGGTGGCGCAATATAGAAACCAAGCGGATTATAGACGCGCGCCAAAGCTTCTTCATCCAATATTTTATACTGTTTAGTTTGAATTAATTTTTTTGTTTTTGCGCTCAAAAAATTCTCAGGATAGTTTTTATAAACCTCAAAAAGACTTGCAGATTCAATCTTGTTTTGAGGAAGAAATGATTTTAAATCCTCAATTCCGTCTTCACTATCGCTTTCTAAAACCACGTTCAAATAATTTGAAGAAACTCCTGAAAGCTTAATTAAAGGCGAAGTCGGGTTAAGAAAAGCACGCATAAGCTCTGTTTCAACGGGCTTTGTAGTTAAAAAAGCGCCAAGAAACATAAAAAGCGATAATATTAAAAATAAAAACTTTTTTTTCATAATCAAATTTTATTTAGTTCGCAAATTTTTCATTTTATTAATCTGCAAAAGCGCAGTATAAGTCGGTAAAATCGTAATATTATTGTTTGCCGTTTTACCCACATATTCTACAGCTTGCGCAATGTCGTTAATTATTTTAATCTTTTCAACACCGGCATACTTAAGCCTCAAAGCCATGTCATTAGCGCGAATTCCTGACACTACAATTTCATGTTTAGCATTTTTAAGAAATTCAAATTCTGCATCCCAAAGCCATGAAACATCGCGCCCGTCAGCATAATTATCATTTATAACAATCAAAATATTTGACTCTTTGTCAACGGTTTTTAAAACTTCATTCGCGCCAATCGGATTTTTTATAAGCTGGATTAGTGTGTGTTTGCCGTTTAAATACTTAACTTCACTTCTTCCAAATGCAACTTTAAAAGTCGGCAAAGTATCGATTATATTTTCAATTCCTAATTCTTTACAAAGAGCAATTGCACCCAAAGCGTTATAGGCATTAAACAAACCAACAAGCGGAACTTCAAAGTTTTCATCATTAACTTTAATAACAGAATATTCCTTATACAAAGATATTTCAGCCTTGTATTTAGGCTCAGGTCGTTTATAACCGCAAGTACAGAAATAATGCCCCTGTTGAGCGTAAAATTTCTTAGAATACATCAAAGGTTTACCGCAAGGACAATTAAAAGCTTCTTCTGTTGAAGTATTAGCTTTCAAACTTTCATCCGCGTAATAAACATTTTCGACTCCGTAAAAGATTTTGTTTTCGCCTTCAAAACTTGCAACAAGCGGATCATCAGCGTTTAAAACAAGTTTAACATTCGGTCTTTTGTTGATTCCGTCTTGAATAAGTCGTTTTGTTGTTTCCAATTCTCCGTAGCGGTCAAGTTGGTCGCGAAACAAATTTGTTACAAGTAGATAATCTGCTTCAAATTTATCATAAATCTTTGCTAAATAAGCTTCATCAGATTCAATTACTGAAAAATCCGTTTTCTTAAAAGGATTAAGCGATACAGAAAGCGCATTAACTACGCCAGTAAGCATATTTGCGCCCATCGCATTATTAACAACACTTTTTCCTGAGCCTTCAATTAAATGTGAAATTAAACCAGCGGTAGTCGTTTTGCCGTTAGTTCCGGTTACATTTATTTTTGTATTTATGAATTTGTTACACTCAGAAAGAAAATTCGGGTCAAGTTTAAGCACGAATTTGCCAATAATTGAAGTTCCGGCAGAAAGTCCGGTTGTATGTAATGCAAAATATGCCATGCGCGCAAATAAAAGTGATAAATAGAACAAGAAATAATCCTCCGAGTGTATTTCAAATTTTGCCATTATAAAATATAATCATATAATAATACAAATACGATAGGATAAGTATGATTTTTATATTTTTTACAACGATTATTTTTATAGCAGAACTTATTATAGTTTTTACAATACTTTTCAACTTAATCAAGTTGGATATTTATATCAACAAAACTAACGAAATTTTGATTGAGGCAAAGCCTAAAATCCAAGAGGTTATGAGTTTAGTGAGTGGAATTTCCGAACAAATCCGCGAACTTACACCAATTTGGGTAGAAAAATTTAGAGATTTAAGAAACAAAATTGTTAGAAAACAGCTCGAAAGTCTAATGTCAACAATTTTGTTTTGGGGTATAAATTTCAAAGTAGTTAAGCACTTGAGAAAATCAAAATTTGCAAAATTTCTTTGGAAGGGTTTAACACTAGTTCAAAATATGTTATAATAAGCGCATAGATTATAAGAAAGAGGTAATAAAATGAGCAAAGATAAATCATCATTTGGTTTTGGAATGGGCTTAATCGCCGGTGTAGTAGGCGGAATTATTGCAGGGGTTCTTTACGCTCCACGCCCTGGGTCTGAAATGAGAGAAAAAGTTAAAGAAACAGTTTGTGATTTAGCTGAAAAACATTCACCTGCTGTAAATGAAGCTAAAAAACAAGCTATGGAATCAATTGATTTATTAAAATACAAATTGGAAAAACAGTATAAAAAATTCGGAAACATGCTTAAATCAAAAAAAATGAGAAAAGCAAAAGAACTTGAAGATTTGTCTGAATATGATATTTAGCGCAACTTTAAGGGAATAAGGTAATAGGGTAATAAGGGAATAAGAGATTTTAGGTTATTGTTTAAATGAATTGCGATTAATAAACGCAAAAAAAATAAAAATATTTAATACCACCTATTCCCTCATTACCTTATTCCCCTATTCCCTTCAAAAAATGACTTCAGAGGAGAAGGAACTTTCATGGAAACAACACATTTATATCAAAGTTTAACTTTTTTAGCATACGCAACCGGTGCGATTGTAATACTTGTTGGCGTTATGCTTATTAAAGTTTTATTCGATTTATCAAAACTTACTAAAAATATTGATGAAACAGCTACAGTTATTAAAACTGAACTTATTCCAACTTTGCAAAATATCAACAAATCAGTTGAAATTGTAAGTGGAATAATTATTAAAGCAGACGAAAGCGTTAATAAAATTAAAGACGCGATTAAAAATTCACCATTAAACCTTTTGAGCAAACTTACAAGTATTACAGGAACTGTTTCAAAAGGCTTCTTTGGCGGTCTGTGTTCTGCTTTCAAGATTTTTAGTAAGAAGAAATAATCAACTTGGCAATATAAAAATTTATAAGACAGATTAAACTACAAAAGAAGGAGAAAATAATTATGTCAGTACAAAAATTTTTAGCAGGTTTCGCTGTAGGTGCAGCAATCGGTGCTGTTGCAGGTATTTTGTTAGCTCCAAAATCAGGCGCTGAAACAAGAGAAATGCTTGGTGATATGGCTTCTGATATGGCTAAGAAAACAGATGAAACCGTAAAAGACATCCAAAGAAAAGCTGATAACTTGATTACAGACGCTCAAGAAAAAAGCGAAGAAATCATGAATAAGCTTCAAGACCTTTTGAATAAACAAAAAGGTGAATTAGAAGGTTAATTGGATTAATTTAATCTTAGTGCAAAATTGCACTTTACATTTTTTTGATAAAAATACGTTCAATACTGAGCGTATTTTTATTTTTAATCTGCAATCGGCATAAATACTTTTACGCAGAAACCGCATTCTTCATTAGAATATAATCTGATTTCTCCGTTCATTGCTTCAACCAATCCTTTAACAATAAATAAGCCTAAACCAGTTCCGCGAGTTGTGCGTGTAGTCTTATCGTCAACTCGAGTGAATTTATCAAACAAAGTCTTAAGTTTTTCTCTCGGAATAACTTCATAAGCATTTTGAACGCTTACAACGAGTTTTTCATTCCTAATTTCATAATCCAAAGTAATTGGGCTTTCATCCTTAGAATACTTAATTGCGTTTTCAATAAGGTTTACAAAAACTTGCTCAATTCTATCAGTATCAGCCAAAATTTCGATTTCACAATCTTGAACATTATTGATAATTTCTTTGTTCGCATCATTTCTTACGAGCATAATCGAACTTTCAATAACAGAATTAATCGGAAGATTAACCAAATTAACGTTTAATCTTGCACCTTCAATATCAGGAATTACAAGCAAATCTTCAATCATACGTTTCAAGCGTTCAGATTGTCTTTTAATAATCTTGAGCGATTTAATTTTTGTTTCTTCATCAATCTTGATATCCTGTCTTAAAAGTCTTGAAGTATATCCTTGAATGCTTGTAAGCGGTGTTCTGAATTCGTGACTAACCGTATCAATCATATTTGAGCGAAATTCATTCATTTGTTTAAGCTCTTTATTCTTCTTTTTGAGCTGAATATAAGACTTGTGAATCTGGTTAACCATTCTGTTGAACTCATTTCCAAGGAAAACAATCTCGAAAGGCGTGAAAATATTGGTTAGTAGCCTGATTCGTCTTTCATAGTTTCCTTTTGATATCGCAATAATTGCCTTGAAAAGCTGACGAATATTGATGTATAGGTAAGATGTGTATAATCCAACAACAAAGAACACAGTTAGCACAGTTAACAGGATTGAAAGTATGATTTTATCGCGGTTGTAGTCAATCGTATGTTTTGTAACAATCTCAGAAGTATTAACAATAATTGTTACGTCCGGACTGGTTTTTTTTAAATAAACAAGCGGTTGGTTTTTTGTATTACCATAAATTACAGGCTCGTTTTCTTTAAGTTTTGTCGGAAGTTGCGCAATACTTTTATCATAGCCTTCTTGTGAATAATTACTTGTTGCAACCAAATCTTTACCAACTAAAACATAGATTTGTCGCTTATCTTCAGTTAAAGTTTTGAAAAGATTTTTCTGTAAATTCTTGATATCCAAAACAGCAACCAAATAGCGTCCATTCTTCATCGGACGGCTAAATACTGTATAATCATCTTGAATACTGTACATTTTGTATTTATCAAGTTGACTTTTTTTAACAACTGCTAATTCTTTGTAAAAAGGTAAATCACCAATAATACTATCAAGATAACTTTGTTCTTGACTTGGATTATTTAAGTATTCGAGGCTTGCAATAATTTGCGTAAGTTCGTTATTGATTGAATGTTCAAAAACATCAATTTCTTCAGACACGATATTAGCAATCATTACAGCCGCCGAACGAAGTTGTGCGCGGTTTGATTGTTGGTTAATATTACTGATAATGATTCCGCTAACTGTCATCGGAATAAGCACCGCAAAAAAGATAACGATAATTATCTGTTCTGCAATCTTTAATCTTCTTTTACTAAAAAATTGAACCATTTTTGTTCCACGCTTTTATTTTGTTTTACAAGTTATAAGTTGAATGGAAAATTGAAAGTGGAAAATGGAAAATTATTTATTGGTGCAAAAAATTGCACCCTACAATCTTTAATTACAATACGTTCAATATTGAACTATATATTATTGATAAATTTTAAAACAATTTTCCATTTTCCACTTTCAATTTTCCATTTTATGAAGCTTCCCCAAACGGTGTCAGCTTATACCCAACATTTGTCACCGTATGTAAATATCGAGGATTTTTTGTATCAGGTTCGATTTTATTTCTTAATGCGCCAACGTGAACCCTTAACATCCTTACATCTTCGTCGCTACTGTAACCCCAAACCTCTTCTAACAGTGTTGCAAGAGTTACAGGTTTATTGAAATGTTGCATTAAGCAATACAAAATTTCAAACTCCGTCGGTGTAAGTTTGATTTTCTTATTAAGAATAATTGTTTCTAATGTGTCAGGCAAAATTTCAATTTCGCCTGCTTCTAAGATTTCATTCGACATTATTGTTTCAACGGGTGGTTGATTTCTACGTAATAGTACACGAATTCTCAACAAAACTTCTTGAACGTCGAACGGTTTAACTAAATAATCATCCGCACCGCTATCAAATCCACTCGTTTTATCATCAATCGTACCTTTTGCTGTCAACATCAAAATCGGTACATTGATTTTTGCTTGGCGAATGTTTTTGCAAACATCAAAACCATTCATCTTAGGCATCATAACATCAAGTAAAATCAAATCGTATTTGTTATTTAAGGCTTTATTTAAACCTTCCATTCCATCGCAAGCCGTATCTACAAAATACCCGCTTGAAGAAATGTCAAATTCTAATAAATCTCTGATTTCTGTATCATCATCAACAATTAGTATTCTTTTCTTTTCAACCATAAACAATATACCTCGTGTATATGTTTATTCTAAAGTAAGAAACTAAACTTTGCAAGTTACTTTTAATTTATGACTCTAATATTAATCAACAGAGAAAATTTCTTTAATATCATCCATTGTAAGTGATTTCGTAATATTTCTATCAATAGAAACTACGCTATCAACAAGGTCGCGTTTTCTGCCTTTAATTTTTTGGATTTTTTCTTCAACCGTATTTTTTGTAATAAGTCTATAAACAAATACTTTCTTAGTTTGTCCAATACGGTAAGCTCTGTCTGTAGCTTGATCTTCAACAGCAGGGTTCCACCAAGGGTCATAATGGATTACATAATCCGCACCTGTTAAGTTCAAACCTGTACCACCGGCTTTCAAACTGATTAAGAAAATCGGTATATTCGGATTATTGTTAAAGTTTTCTACAGCTGCTTGACGATCTTTTGTCTTACCTGTTAAGTATTCGTAAGGAATTCCTGAACGTTCAAGCCAGCCTTTAATAATATCAAGCATATCGACAAATTGACTGAATAAAAGCACTCTGTGTTTTTCTTGAATAATTTGTTCCAACATGCCTTTTAAGTATTCAAACTTACCTGACTTCATCACACCTTTAACATGTTCTTTATCATAAAGTTTAGGGTGACAACAGATTTGACGCAATCTAAGCAACGCTGAGAAAATTGACATACGGCTCTTTTCAAGACCGTTAAGTTCAATACTCTTAAACAATTCTTCTTTTGTACTGTCAAGTACATCCAAGTAAAAGTCGCGTTGTTCGTCCGTAAGTTCGCAATAAGCCATGTTTTCAACTTTATCAGGCAAATCTTTCGCAACATCTCGTTTCATACGACGTAAGATGAATGGGAAAATTTGAAGTTTAAGACGTTTTTCAACAGTCTTATCCTGTCTTTCCATAATCGGTGTAACGTAGCGATAATTGAATTCTGCAACATTGAACAAGAAACCGGGCATCAAGAAGTCAAATACAGACCAAAGCTCTTCCAATTTGTTTTCAATCGGAGTACCGGATAAGGCAAGCTTGTGATCAGATTGCAATTCTTTAACAGCTTGTGCAGTTTGAGAAATCGCGTTTTTAATATTTTGAGATTCATCCAAAATAACGTATCTGAAATTAAATTTCTTTAATTTTGCAATATCACGTCTTACAAGCGCATAACTTGTAATTACAATATCGTATTCAGGAATATGCTTAAATAAAGTTTTACGTTCAGGCCCTGAAAGTTTTAAACAAGTCAAATCAGGTGTAAACTTCTGAATTTCAGCTTCCCAGTTAAATACAACTGTTGTTGGCGCAATAACCAAAGTTGGTTGAGGCCCGTCAACTTCTTTAGCTTTTTGTAATAAACTCAAAGCTTGAAGCGTTTTACCTAACCCCATATCATCCGCAAGAATACCGTTTAAACCATATTGGTACAAAAACCATAACCAATGGAAACCTTTAACCTGATATTCACGAAATTCTGCGTTAACTCCACTAGGAATTTCAATTCCGTCAGAAGTTGTTGAGAAGGTTGAAATCTGTTCCCAGAAACCTTTAAACTTATCGCTCATTACAAGTTCAAAACCTTGGTTTTGAAGTTCTGTAATCAAACCTACACGATAAGTCTTAACCAAGAAGGTATTATCGCTGTTTCTATATGCGTCAAACGAGTTAAACGAGCGCATGATTTGATAAATATTTTGAGCCGGATATTCTACAAAACCTAAACTGCGAACACGCGCATATTTTTCACCGCTCTGGATTGTTTCATAAATATCATCAAAGTTAATAATTTCTTCACCGACTTGACCATACAATTGAATTTCCATACTATCCGCTGAATCTTCTGAAAAATCAATTTTTGCACACATTTTAAACGGCTCGGCAAGTAGTTTAAAGAAGCTCATATCATCGCGTTCTTCAAATACCCAACCTTCACCGGCTTGTTGTTTATAATAATTATAAAAATCAATCGCGGTTTCTTTTTCTAAAGCCAAATTATTTGTCTGCATTGGAACAAATTTACAAGCAAGAAGCATATTATAGGCCATTTGCTCGTGTTCATAATCACGTTTTATCCAATAAACAAGACCTTCTTCATCTTTACTTTTTACAGAAAGATAAGGTGATTTGTCTTTACTTTTTGAATAAGGAACTCTCACACCTGAATAATCGAATTCCAATGAAGCTTTCAAAGATTGGTCATAGTCGATACCAAGCGTTACAACATTTACAGGCGGTTTATGTTCAAGTAACAATTTAGAAATATTTTCAGCAATTGTTACGTTCATAATTTCTTGAAGATGTGGAAGTTCTTCATAAACAAATTTACCGCCATCAGCTTCTTTTAAGTCTGTAAAAGTTGATTTAATTATACTTTGAGGAAGTTCATTCATCGCAATATTAATCGGGAAAATAATATTTTCATATCTTCCCCACTTAATTTGACGTGAAAAATATTTAACTTCTTCAAACGGATAAAATTCATCTTTATCAGGACGAGTCCAAAATAGTTCCAGAACAATATTTGTTCCGCCATTTACGCTTGTAGTTGAAACATCTAAATTCAAATCCCAAACTTTATCAGTAAATTGAATTCTATCTTTTGTTTTCTCATCCAAAACTTCATCAAGTTCTGCCATTAAAGGAAAAACCGGAGCAAATTTTGTAATCGGAATATCATACCAACCTGCTTTTTTATCTTGTTTTGCAATTTTCAAAAGCGTTTGGAATAAAGCCAATTCTGCTTTTTGAGAATTATTAAGTTCAAATGTCGGATCATTTTTTTGAACATCAATTAAAGCTCTTAAAATATTTTCTAAAGAACGTACAATTTTATTTGTTGCTCTATCTCGAACTAAAATTGAGAAAAAGTTTTGACGTCTTTTTGGATTAAAGTGGAAGATGTAGCTACCTTTTGGAGCTTCTTTTAATGTTGTATCAACATCTGATAAATCAGGTTCAACGCCGTATTTTTCATACATCCAATTATCATAAGCACGTGTTTCAATAGCTTTTAGACCAATTGCAACAGCATGTTTGCACCATTCTTCTTTTAGAGGGCAATTACATCTTGCTTCAACTTTGTTTTTCTTAAAGATTAAATCGGTAACATAAAAATCTTGATAGTTACCTTTTACTTTACCTTTGAAAAAGTTTTTTTCAGGGTAAGCTTCAAGAATCATATCTTTTTGGTAATACTCATAACCACGTCGCCAACTACCTGACGTCGCATTCTTTTTTAAAAAATTATAATCAAATTTAAATTCGCTCATGAATGTGAGGTACTCATCCTTTTCGGGCTAAAAATACTAAATAGTAAATAAAAAATTTACTACGAGGTTCCCAACCTCGGGGCTCCCAACCTTAATTTGATTATGGCATAGAATAAATAATTTTGCAATATTGCAAAATTATTTTGTGAAAGGAATTATTTTTATCAAATTTATCTTTTGCTGTAGTGAATCGAGTTTTGTATCTATTTAAAAAAATTAAAATGAACGTCTCCACGCCGCGAGCGTTTTTTAGCGAGCATAAAAGTGCAAGCTCTGCTTGCAACATCCATTTTGTCAACGCTCGTAAGAGCGTAGAAAACTATGGCGTGTTTTCTTTTTCTTTTGGTACTTTTCTTTCTCTTTACCTCGCAAATAAAGAGAAAGAAAAGTACATTGAATAAAGAATAAAAAACTTTTTTATATCAAAAATAATTCTTACTTTTTTCTTTTTTATTGCGAAATAAAAAGAAAAAAGTAAGCAAAAAAGAAAAATCACGCAATAGTTTTCTACAACCTTACGGTTGTGGTTCAAATGGATGTAGCGGATTTTCGGTAGGGCGATGTCGAGCGTAAGCGAGCAAGCCCGTAAGAGCAAATAACATGAAAATAACAAGAAAAATCCGTAAGGATTTGTTGTTATTGAAATGTTATGCTCGCCCGAATAATCCAAGACAGCGGGTAAACCCGCACTCTTACGCTCACTATCGTGGCTAATCGCCACACGTTCGCGGCGCGATGGGCGTTTAGTTTATATAAAAAATGATTAACTATTTTTTCAATTCATTAAAAACTTATTATAACTAATTGAAAGAGTAAAATTAAAAATTAATTCCTTATTTCTTTTAAAAGGATTTTTTTTTTCTAAAAGTTTTTCAAAACTTTTTATTATTATAATTATATTATTTAATTATATATATAAATTAATCATCTTCTTCTTCTGCTCGAATTATTTGTGCAAAACTATTTGAAATTCAATAATAATAAGCCTTTTTCATGTTCAAAACTATGTAGAAAACATGTAGAAAACTTAAAAGTTTTGAACATTTTTCTACAATGATTTTAAAAAGTTTTTAAAACGATGTTCAAAACTAACAAAACATGTTCAAAACTTTCGACTTTTGAACATGTTTTCTACATAGTTTTGAACATGAGAAAATTTAGCGAAAATTTTAACATCTTTAAAATGCTATGATTTAATAAATATAAAAGTTTTAGCGATTTCAAGATAGAAAAAAGATAGAAAAGTTTTGTATTTTTTTATATAAAAAAATATAAATTTAATAGTGTTTAATTTATATTTTTTATTTTTAACTTTATTTAAAATAAAAAAATAAAAGTTGTGTTATTTTAATTTTTATTTCTTAAAAAATTTTTATAACTTCCCAAAAAAATATATTTGGTGTAAAATGTCTAAGTAAATCGTAATATTAGAAGGACAGTCTTTTTTTGACTGAATGTGGATATGACAATACAAGAATGGTTCGATAAGCGAAAAGAAGCTCAAATCGAAAGACGAGCTAAAGACATGAAGGGGATTGATGTTGAAACTCCTGAACTTTGGACAAAATGTGTTCATTGTGATACTCAAATCCTAAAATCAGAATTAGAAGATAACATGATGGTATGTCCTCATTGTGATTATCATTTTAGAATAAATGCAAAAACAAGAATAAATCAATTGTTCGATAAAGATTCTTTTGTTGAATTTTTTAAAAACGTTCAACCTTGCGACCCTTTAAACTTTGTTGATACAGAATCTTATGCGGAACGTTTGAAAAAAGCGCACGCTAAAACAGGCTTAGACGAAGCTGTTATTACAGGTATCGGAACAATTGACGGTCACAAAATTGCAGCTGCTGTTATGGACTTTGCTTATATGGGCGGTTCAATGGGTAGTGTTGTTGGCGAAAAAGTTACAAGAATTATGGAAAAAGCTCTTGAACTTAAATTACCAATGCTTGCAATTACTTCATCAGGCGGTGCAAGAATGCAAGAAAGCGC
>CAKVND010000042.1 GCA_934777245.1 uncultured Candidatus Melainabacteria bacterium
AACGCGTTAAAAACTGAATACGATTCTGTTAAAAAAGTGGTTAGTGATAACATTGAACGTACTTTCGGTATCTTCTCATAACTTTAATTTTTCCCTTTTTAATCCCTTTTTCCCTTTTCCGCTTGAGACTTTATACTCAAGCTTTTTTTTACAACATTTTGTCGAATGACATAAGTAAAACCACTAGTTTTTACAGTTTCAATTTTTGTGCTAAAATTTAGTTATGGCTATTATATCAGACGATGAAGGGATGGAGAAACGGGTAAGAAAAAACCCGATTATTAAACCCGAGACAATTGAATACGACAATACTTTTGAAAGTTCGATAAGACCAAAAGACTTTGAAAGTTACATTGGTCAAGGAGCATTAAAAGAAACTCTTAAAATTACTCTGGAGGCTGCAAAAAAACGTGGCAAGCCACTTGATCACTTGCTTTTTTACGGTCCTCCCGGATTAGGTAAAACAACTATAGCCGGTGTTATAGCTTCACAAATGGGAGTAGAAATTCGAATCACATCTGCTCCGGCGCTCGAACGTCCGCGTGATATAATCGGGATTTTGATGTCATTAAAAGGTGGAGAAATATTATTTATTGACGAAATTCACCGTCTTAATAAAGTTGCAGAGGAAATTTTATATCCTGCAATGGAAGATTTTACTTTAGACATGACGACAGGAAAAAGTCAGACAGCTAAGACTCTTCGTGTACCTTTGCCAAAATTTACACTAATTGGTGCAACAACAAAAGCCGGTGAACTTTCAAGTCCACTTAGAGACAGATTTGGTATGATTCACAGATTAGAGTTTTATACTGTTGAAGAATTAGCTCAAGTTGTAGAACGTACAGCGAAAATTCTTGAAGTTGAGATTACAGAAGAAGGTGCAAAAGCTATTGCTATGCGTTCACGTGGCACGCCTAGAATTGCAAACAGACTTGTTAAACGTGTTTCAGATTTCGCAATTGTTAAATATGATGGAATAATAGATGAAAGAGTCGCAAACGATTCTCTTGACATTCTAAAAATCGACGAATTTGGTTTAGATAACACAGACCGCGCACTTTTGAACTTAATCATTGATAAATACGATGGCGGACCTGTTGGTATTGAAACAATCGCTGCTGCGTTGAGTGAAGATGTTAGAACTATTGAAGATGTTTGTGAACCTTATTTACTTCAAGCAGGTTTGCTACAAAGAACTCCGCGCGGACGAAAAGTTTCACCGGAAGGCTATCGACATTTAGGCATAAAAATGCCTTCAGAACAAAGAAGATTGTTTGACGATTAAAAGTTATTCATTTATCTGGTTTTATGTTAAAATTATTTCATTAAGTTTATGGAGGAATAAATGAAAGAGGCATATTTTCCACAAGAAATAGAAAAGAGATGGCAGGAAAATTGGGAAAAAAATAATGTTTTCCATACTCCTGATAAAAGCGACAAGCCTAAATACTTCGCATTATCAATGTTTCCGTACCCATCTGGAAAACTTCACATGGGACACGTTAGAAATTACACTATTACAGACGTAATTGCAAGATTCAAAAAAATGCAAGGCTTTAATGTACTTCATCCGATGGGATGGGATAGTTTCGGTTTACCGGCTGAAAACGCTGCAATGAAACATGGCGCAGACCCTGCAAAGTGGACTGATGAAAATATTGCCTACATGACAAAGCAACTTAAAATGCTTGGCTTATCTTATGATTGGCAAAGAGAAGTTACAACTTGCAAACCTGATTATTATAAATGGACTCAGTGGTTGTTCATTCAACTTTATAAAAAAGGTTTGGCTTATAAAAAAGAAGCTGCTGTAAACTGGTGTGACAAATGCGGTACAGTTTTAGCTAATGAACAAGTTATTGACGGTAAATGCTGGAGATGCGATAGCGTTGTAGAAAAGAAATATCTTTCTCAATGGTTCTTCAAAATCACAGATTACGCAGAAAGATTACTTGAAGATTTGGATAAACTTCCGGGTTGGGGTGACAACGTTAAAACAATGCAAGCAAACTGGATTGGTAAATCTCAAGGTGCAATCTTCAAGTTTAAAGTTAAAGAAATTGAAGGAATGGAAGTTCCTGTTTATACAACAAGACCTGATACCGTTCATGGCATAACTTATCTTGTTGTAGCACCAGAATATAAAGATATTGATAAACTTACAACTCCTGAAAACAAGGAAAAAGTTGAAGAATATAGAGCAAATGCTCGTAAGATGACTGAAATTGAAAGACTTTCAACAGATAGAGTTAAAACAGGTGTTCCATTAGGTACTCACTGTATCAATCCGTTTACTGGCGAAGAATTTCCGCTTTGGACAGCAGATTATGCGCTTGTTGAATACGGTACAGGTGCTGTAATGGCAGTTCCTACTCACGATACAAGAGATTTTGATTTTGCTAAAAAGTACAATCTTCCTCTAAAAGTTGTTATTTCTCCGGAAGGAAAAGAATTAAATCCTGAAGAAATGACAGAAGCTTATACAGAAGAAGGAGTTTTGGTAAATTCAAACGAATTCAACGGAATGAAAAACACTGAAGCTAAAAAGGCAATTACTCAAAAAGCTGTTGATAATGGTTTTGGTGAATTCAAGACTCAATACAGATTAAGAGATTGGCTAATATCTCGTCAAAGATATTGGGGCGCACCAATCCCTATGATTTATTGCGACAAGTGCGGTATTGTTCCTGAAAAAGAAGAAAACTTGCCTGTGATGCTTCCGACTGATGTTGATTTTTCAGTTGTTGGCAAATCACCAATTACAACTTCAAAAACTTTTGCGGAAACTACTTGCCCTATTTGTGGCGGAAAAGCAAGACGCGAAATGGATACAATGGATACATTTGTTTGCTCAAGCTGGTATTATATGAGATATTCAGATCCTAAGAATGCTGAATTACCTTTCTCAAAAGAACTTGTAGATCACTGGTTGCCAGTTGATCAATATGTCGGCGGTATTGAGCACGCTATTTTACACTTGTTGTATTCAAGATTCTTTACTAAAGCACTTAAGGATTTGGGCTTGCTAAGCTTTGATGAACCGTTTAAAAACTTATTAACTCAAGGTATGGTTCTTAAAGACGGTTCTAAAATGTCTAAATCTAAAGGCAATACTGTAGATCCGGATGAAATATTTGAAAACTACGGTGCTGATACGGCAAGATTGTTTATTCTTTCCGATTCACCTCCAGCTAGAGATTTTGACTGGTCAGACGCCGGAGTTGAAGGCTGTTATAAATTCTTGAACAGAGTTTGGAGATTAGTAAGCGATAATCAAAATGTTTTAACTAAAGATTATAAGCTTACATTCCCTCTAACAAGAGAAAATGACGACTTAGTTAGAACAGTTAATATTGCGATAAAGGGAATTACAAATGATATTGCAAATGATTTCCAATTCAATACTGTTATTTCAAAATACAGAGAACTTACAAACGCAATCTATGACTGGAGAAACAAAAAGTCTGACTTGAATGATGAAGACAAGAATGTTTTAAGTTTTGCAATTATTTCATTAATCAAACTTATGGCTCCTGTAACTGTTCACATGTCAGAAGAAATCTGGCATGACTTGGGCGGAGTTGGTTCTATTCACGATGAAAAATGGTGTGAATGGGATGAAAACTTAGCTAAAGCAAGCAAGATTACTCTTGTTGTTCAAATTAACGGTAAGGTTAAAGACAAGATTGAAGCTGACGAAGGTCTTAATAATGACGAGTTGCAAGCGTTGGCTTTATCAAGTGACAGGATAAAAGAGCTAACAGCCGGCAAGGAAATTGTTAAGGTAATTGTAGTTCCTAAAAAGCTTGTTAACATTGTTGTAAAAGGTTAATGACATATTAAATTAAAAATTAAAAAGTAGAAAGTTTAAATAAACTTTCTACTTTTTTTAACCAAATAAAAAGAGCTTGAATATTCAAGCTCATATATAAGTACATATCCCAATCAACAACAAATTAATTAATAATTATATTAAATTCAAAGCTATACTTGGCATTTGATTAGCAGTTGCAAGCAATGTCGCTGACGCTTGTTGCAAAATCTGTGCCTTTATATAACTTGAAGATTCTTCTGCCACATCAGCATCTCTCAACGTAGACAATGATGATGTTAAATTTTCAGACTGCACAGAAATTGATGAAATTGCAGACTCTACTCTGTTTTGAGCAGCACCAATTGAAGTAACTTTATCAGAAATTTTCGTTATAACTTCATCAATTTTTGCCAATTTACTTGCAGCTTTTTTACTATCAGCAGCATCTTTTACAAAATCGGCAATTTCTACACCCAACAAGGATTTCGAATCAGCCGCTTCAAATAAAGTTGCTTCTAATGTTATTTGGCTATTCGCTGCAACTGCGTCTAATCCGACTTGCAAAGTAATAGCATTACCCGCTTGATCCATAAGTTTTATTCCGTTAAACCCAGCATTTTTTGATATTCTATCTATTTCATTCAATCTTGCTGTCATTTCAGAAGCAATTGCTTTTAATGAATCAGAGCCATAAGTTCCGTTTGCAGCTTGTTCTGTCAAATCTCTTACACGTTGTAAGTGCGAAGTAATTAGAGAATAATTTTCTTCTGCTGTTTTCAACAAATCCGCGCCCATAGACGCATTTTCAGAAGCAATATCAAGAGAACTCAGTTTTGTTTTCCAATTTGTAGCAATTGAATATCCTGCAGCATCGTCTTTCGCATGGTTAATTTTATAACCTGTAGACATTTTTTCTATCGCACTGTTTAAACTTGTTGTTGCTGAACTCAAATTCTTCTGTACAATAAGCGAAGACAAGTTCGTATTAATAGTAAGTGTCATTCCCTAACCTTTCGCACAATCTAAACATAATTCAATTGTTTAAATGTGTTCTCTATATAATCCCTAATCTTTATATACTCATTCTATAATGTAGTAATAAATCTTGCAATAGTATAACATAATATTGTAACATTTATTTACATCATTAATATTTAAAATTAAAAAAGTTGGACTTTGATTATATAATCAAAGTCCAACTTTTTAGATAATAAAAACTACTCTTGAATAACTTTTATCCAACCTTCAGGTGCTTCAATTTTTCCCATTTGAATTCCCGTCAAGATATCATATAATTTTTGAGTAATTTCACCCATTTTTTCCATGCCGGAAGGTAATAAAATTTCATCTCCATGATCAACGATTTTACCAACAGGAGAAAGAACTGCAGCTGTACCGCAAAGAGCACATTCTTTAAAATCTTTAACTTCTTCGAACGGAATTACTCTTTCTTCTGCTTTTAAGCCTAAATAATGTTCTGCAACATACATCAAAGAACGTCTCGTGATTGAAGGCAAAATAGTACTTGATTTTGGAGTTACAACTTCATTATCTTTAGTAACAAAAATAATATTAGCACCGCCTGTTTCTTCAACATTAGTTCTTGTTGCTGAATCCAAATACATATTTTCGTTATAACCCTGATTATGCGCATCTACAATAGCATGAAGACTCATTGCATAGTTTAAACCTGCTTTAACATGACCTGTGCCGTGTGGAGCTGCCCTATCGAAATCTGGAATTCTTAGCGTAATAGGCTTTGCTCCGCCTTTAAAATACGGGCCTACCGGCGAAACAAATATTCTGAATTGATATTCAGAAGCAGGCTTAACACCCATTACAGGATTTATACCAAACATATATGGTCTGATATAAAGTGCTGCACCTGAACCAAACGGAGGAACATAATCAATATTCTTTTTAACAACTTCAACAACAGCTTCTACAAACTTGTCTTTCGGAAAAACCGGCATTTCAAGTCTTTTACAAGTATCAGCCATTCTCTTTGCATTCAAATCAGGTCTAAAGCATACGACTTTACCATCTGCAGTTCTATATGCTTTCATACCTTCAAAACAAGTTTGTGCATATTGCAAAACGCAAGCGCATTCATTCATTACTATATTTTCATCAGTTATAATTGCACCATCATCCCATTTCCCGTTTTTATAATTTGCAACAAAACGGTAATCTGTTTTTATATATCCAAAGCCCAAATTAGCCCAATCAATATCTTTTGCCATGTAATCCTCCTTATGATTTATTAGTTTCTGGTGGGAAAGTATGTGATAAATTGCATTCCAAATTTAATGTTTGAAGCAATTTTTCCCACCCTACTTATTATGTTACAGTGGGAACGCATTTTAAAAATTTTATTCTACCTCTATACTTGATAAAGCTTTTCCCACACTACGTTTTTGTTTATCCTCTCGCGCAAATTGTTTGAGCAACATAAACGCCAGATGCTGAAGCTTGAATTAAGCCTCTTGTTACTCCTGCACCGTCTCCTATTGTAAACAAGTTCTTAACGCCTTCTGTTTCCAATTCATCTGTTAATTTCACCCTTGCTGAATAGAATTTTACCTCTATACCATAAAGTAGAGTATATCTTGAAGCCGTTCCCGGAGCAATTTTATCAAGTGCAAATAACATTTCAATAATACTTTTCATTTGTCTGTAAGGTATTACTAAGCTCAAATCACCAGGGGTTGCACAACTCAAAGTCGGTGTGATTATACTTGATTTTATTCTATCAGGAGTTGAGCGTCTTCCTTCTAACAAATCGCCGAATCTTTGAACAAGAATTCCACCTGCTAGCATATTTGCAAGACTTGCAATATGTTGACCATAAGCAATAGGTTGTTTAAACGGTTCTGTAAACTTCTTGCTAACTAAAAGTGCAAAGTTTGTATTATTAGTTTTAATATTCGCATAACTATGACCATTTACAGTTGCAATACCGTTATAATTTTCCTGTACAACTTCTCCATTCGGATTCATACAGAATGTACGAACTTCATCACCAAAAGTTGGAGAATAATATACCAATTTTGATTCATATAATTTATCTGTTAATGGTGCAAAAACAGGAGCCGGAAGCTCTACACGAACCCCAACATCAACTGCATTATTCACCATACCAATTTTATTCTTAGCAAATTCATGTGTAAGCCAATCAGCACCTTCTCTACCAGGAGCTATAATTGTATACTCAGCTTTAATTATTTCGCCATTATCAAGTACAATACCTTTTACTTGTTCACACTCAACAATTAAAGATTGTGCTGTTACATTATTTAAAATTGTGATTTTATCGTCCAAATAATCTTGCATGTGTTTTAGAACATCCAAGCTTCTTTCTGTTCCTAAGTGTCTTACAGGTGAATGAACAAGTTTCAATTCGGCAAGTGCTGCTTGACGTTCAATTTCTCTAAAGACTTCCATATTTGTACCGAAAACTTCGTCTGTAGCACCATGTTCAAGGTACATATTATCTGCATAATTTATAAGTTCTTCAACTTTTTCACGACTCATATAATCAACTAAATGACCGCCAACATCCGGAGTTAATGTTAATTTACCGTCTGAAAAAGCACCAGCTCCGCCCCAACCGCAAAGCAAACCACATCTTTTACAGTTAACACATTTTGGAGAACCTTCTCTAATCGGACATTTTCTTTTTTCTATTTTTTGTCCTTTTTCGATTAAAACTACTTTCCACTCTGGACGTAATTTAACGATTTCTAAAGCAGAAAAAATACCTGCCGGTCCTGCACCAATAATTGCAACATTGTACATTACTCTTAACTCCTAAAATTACCCTATTACTTATCTATACTAATTTAAACAAGAGGCAATTACAAGGGGAAAATAAGTTACGATATTCCAAGTTGCCTTACAATTTCATAAGCCACAATCGCGACAGAGTTTGAAAGGTTTAAGCTTCTTTGTCCCTCTTTCATAGGAATAGTAATTGCTGTTTCTTGCGTTACATATTCTTGAGGAAGTCCTCTTGATTCAGGACCAAAAACAATAAAATCGTTTTCTTGAAATTGAAAATCTGTGTAAACCTTTTTAGATTTTGTTGTCAAATAAAAAAATCTTCCTTCCGGAAACTGTTTATACAATTCTTCCATTGATTCAATTCTGTGCAAATCAACACTTTGCCAATAATCCATGCCGGCACGTTTTGTGTATTTATCAGTAAGAGCAAAACCAAGTTTACCAACCAAATATAAAGAAGCGCCCGTACAAGCACAAAGTCTAGCAATATTTCCGGTATTTTGCGGAATTTCAGGTTCATATAATACTACGTTTAATTTGGTCATGATTATCCCCTTGTTAAAAATCTGTGTTCAAAATGGTTAAGCAATTGAAAATGGAAAGTGGAAAATTGAAAATGGTTATAGTTATATTCAATGTTTTACGTAGTTTGTAATTGAATATAACTATAACGAACTTATTCACCTATTCACTCATTCACTTATTAACTTATTTCTTATCATCAAACAAATACTTAGCTTCCAAAACAACCGGAATTCCTCTAACTACACAGAATACAATTGCGAATACAGCAGCCCAGAAACCGATTGCCCAAATGATTTCTCTATGAGGACAAACAGGAATTTTTGCCGTAATAATAAGAACAAATGCTAAAACTTTTGCAACGGCGTAACTTATTCTCATAAATTTAGAGCCGGTAATGAATTTGCAAATAGGATTAACTTGCATACCAAACGGAGTAAAACCTTTTTCCATTGCAGCACTTCTGATTGTATCGGTAATAAATCCTCTTGTAATTGCAATTAATGGGAATAAAATGTTTAACCAACCCATTACTGCAAATAAAATCCAGTATGTGTTTTCTACGATTCTGTCGCCCATAATATCTAAAAGCGCACCAAATTTTGATTCTTCGTGGAATTTTCTTGCAACATAACCGTCAACACCATCAAGAGCAAATGCGATAATAGTAAGAGCCAATGCCCAAACATAAGATGCAGTATCGCCTTGACAAGTATAAATTAAATATACTGCAAAAAACATTACAAATATTCTAAATATTGAAATAAAATTAGCCATAATTAGTCCTTTCTAAGGGAATAAGGTAATAGGGCAATAAGGGAATAAGAGATTTTTATTTTTAATAATCATGATTCGATTTTTAAATATAAAAATGCTTAATACCTCTTATTCCCTCATTACCTTATTCCCCTATTCCCTTTTTCCTATACTTTCATCCTAGAAAGCGCGAAATCTTTCTTATTCAAATCTTCAACTTTTGAACCAAGCATTATTTTTTCTGCTTCTTCTAAAACGCTTACAACAGCATAACCGTTAGCACCGTCAGAACGAGCTTTTTGGTGCGAAGCACAACAATTTACGAAGTGCTGGCATGCAAGTTTTAGTGGTTCGATTTCTAAATAATCCAATGCGAAGTTTTGAGTATTTGCAGGAACAAAGTTGTCATAAACCTTTAATTTATCAGTTGACGCAGTATCATCAAAAATTGCAGTGGCTTTAGTTCCTCTTACAAGTAATGTTACATGTTTTTGAGGTGTAATCCAACTATCTGAAATATGAGCAATCATTCCACCTTCAAATTCAACACCAATATGAGTGATATCCATAATATCATTTCTATCAGATGAACATCCGATTGCTGAAATAACTTTCACAGGATTTTTGCCTGTAACATAAGCAATCATTGAAACATCGTGCGGTGCTAAATCCCACATAACACTTCTGTCGTTTTTGTGATAATTAACATTTAACCTATCGCTTTGAGCATAAACCAATTCGCCTAAAACACCTTCTTCAATAAGCATTTTTAATCTGTTTACTGCAGGATGGTAAAGCAATAAATGGTCAACCATTAAAACTAAACCTTTTGATTCGGCCAATTCTGTTAGTACTTTTGCTTCTTCTGCAACTGTTGAAATCGGTTTTTCAACATAAACATTTTTACCTGCTTCAAGCATAGCTTTAACTATTTTGAAGTGAGTGTGGCTTGGTGTTACAACCGCAACGCCTGTAATATCAGGATTATTAATAATATCATTAAAATCCTTTGTAACTTTCACGCCAGGAAACTGTTCTTGAACTGATTTTAGCGATTCATCATCTAAATCACAAACCATTTCTAGAACATTTAGATTATAAAAATTGCGGACAATATTCTTGCCCCACATTCCCATACCTATAACTGCAATTTTTTGTTCTTTCATACTATTCTCCCCTATAAGAAGATTATATTACAACCTAAACTATCCGTAAAGAGCAAGGTTTAATATTTTATAGATAAAATACTAAATTAATTAAAAAATCAGCAATAAGCATATAAACAGTTGATAAAACAGCTGCTTTTGTTGTTGACTCTCCAACATCTTTTGCGCCACCTTTTGTATTATAACCTTGTGTAGCGCAAACTAAAGCAATAAGAACGCCAAAAATCAGTCCTTTAAATAAACTTATATAAATATCTCTTGTGCTTAACCAAAGCCAAACTGATGTAATATATCTTGAAGGATGCAGATGAATAGTTGCATTAGACACAAGTAAACCACCCGCTATTCCCACTAATTCTGCAATTAAAACAACCATTGGAACAGTAATTGCAGCAGCTAAAATTCTAGGTGCGAAATAATATCCGACAGGATCTACTTTTAAAGTTTTGATAGCATCAACTTGTGAAGTTACCTGCATATTTGCAATTTCTGCTGAAATTGCAGTACCTGCGCGAGCACCAATTGCCAAAGCTACAAATCCTGGAGCAATTTCTCTTATCATTACAACAGCAATTGAGCCGCCCACATAAGCTTCCGCACCTGACATCAAAAACTGTTTTGAAACTTGTATTGCAATAACGGCAGCTGATACAAATGCAATAACTAAAGAAATTACAAGAGAATCATAACTAATAGACGCTGCTTGTGCAATAACGTGAGTTAGACGCGAACGCCCTGTTGCAAGATAAATAACACTTCTATAAAGATTTTCTACACAATTTCCAAAAAATTTAATCATAAATCGGCAAATACCATTCTCTTTTTTAATATTATAACATAATTATTATGTTTCTCTCGTTCTAATTTTCATCCACTCATCTTTTGGTAAATCTGAAACAATGTTACCATCTTTAAACCTGATAATTCTTGAACAATATTCTGCAATATCCGGCTCATGTGTTACAAGAACAATTGTTTTACCTTCTTTGCCTTGAAAGCCTCTATTTAAACGAACAAAGAATTCCATAACTTCAATACTTGTTTTGGTATCCAAATTTCCTGTTGGTTCATCGGCTAAAATTAGCGGTGCATCATTAACCAGTGCTCTTGCAATGGCGACTCTCTGTTGCTGACCACCGGACATTTGATTTGGCATGTGCGATTCTCTATTTTTTAGTCCGACATTTTCCAATGCTTCTTTTGCGCGTCTATAGCGTTCATCTTCCGGAATACCTTTGTAAATCATAGGTAATTCTACGTTTTCCAATGCAGAAGTCCTTGAAATCAAATTAAAGCCTTGAAATACAAACCCGATTTTTTGATTTCTAATTTCAGATAATTCTTCTTGATTAAGAGAAAATACATCAACGCCATCGAGATGATAACTTCCGCTCGTCGGTCTGTCTAACGTGCCTAATGTATTCATACAAGTAGATTTACCCGACCCTGAAGTCCCCATAATTGCAACAAATTCGCCTTTTTCTATAGAAAACGATACTCCATTTAAAGCATTAAAGCTATCTTCTCCTGTTGTATAAGTCTTTACTATATTTTTTATCTCTATAAGTGCCATTTACAGTTTTTGCCTCAAAATCGAATTTGAACCTTGGCAAGTTATAAATAACATATTGCCTTCAACATGTAATCCGTAAGGTTTATCAATTTTTGATACAAGAATTGTTACAACGCCTTGTGGAGTAATTTTAAGAACATTATTAGTGTTGTAGTTAGAAACGTAAATATTTCCAATTTTATCACTTGCAAGACTGATTGGCCCGCTAATCAATGTGCTCTTCAAAAACACTTGACGTTTACCATCTGGAGTGATTTTTAAAATTGAATTATCTGAAAAAGTCGCAACATAAACATTTCCTTGATTATCCGTCGTAATGCCTGTTGGGCTTAAAATATTTTCATAAATTCCTGATTGAGTTGCAATCTTAGAAGGCGCATTACTTTGCGGCGTAGGAAGCGTTGTTGAAATCTTTATTGATTCTGCAAGCTCTTGACCTCTTGCGTAATAACTGCTAGATTGCGGTATCAATCGTAAATATTCGGCGGCTTTAGTGTAATCCTCAATTTTAGAACTCATAGATGCAAGCTTGTAAATAACTTCATAATCATTTGGATTTCTTAAATAAACTTGCTTGTATATATTAAGAGCTTCTGCATATTGTTTTAAATATTCAAGAATAGTCGCTAAATTATAATAGGCATCTATATAATCCGGATAAGTTCTGATAGCAGAACGAAACGATTCTATAGCTCTTTCATACATTCCGAGTTTGTAAAAATCTATACCCTGATTGTAATCAAGTTTTGCGTCAATAGGAATTTCTGCTGCATAAGTCGCTACCATTGACAAAGATAATAAAATTGTTGCAAGAATTCTTTTAAACATGTACACATTATAACATAGTTTTTAATTTTAAGGTAGAATGTAAATATGAAACCTAAAGTTATAGCTGTAGTCGGCCCTACAGCGAGCGGTAAAACTAAATTAGCAATTGAACTTGCGCATAAATTGGACGGCGAAATCATTTCTGCCGACTCAAGACTTGTGTATAAAGGATTTGACATAGCTTCTGCTAAACCAACATTGGAAGAACGCGAGGGAATTCCACACCATTTAATAGATATAGTAGAACCTGAATTTGATTATTCAGCCGGAAAATTTGCAGAAGATGCCAAAATAGCAATTCAAGACATTTTATCACGCGATAAAACTCCAATTGTAGCTGGCGGAACTGGTTTATATTTTAGAGTTTTGCTTGAACATTATGATTTACCAAAAGTTGAAACCAATTATGAACTTAGAGCAAAGCTTGAAAAACGCACGCGTGAAGCTTTGTTAGAAGAACTGAAAAAAGTCGACAAAATAACTTACGAAAGAGTTAAAGACGCAAATTTTAGACGAATAGTAAGAGCTATGGAGCTTATAACACTACTAGAAAAACCTCTTTCAGAAGTTCAAATTCAGAAAGAACCGGAATATGATGTTAAATGGATTATGCCGGAAATTCCGTCTCGAGAATGGTTGTATAATAGAATTAACAAGCGTGTTGATGTGATGTATAAAATGGGAATTGTTGAAGAAACAAAGGCTTTAATCGAAAAACACGGACGAATATCAAATATTATTGACACAATCGGCTATAAAGAAATTTTAACTTATTTAGACGGCGAAGCAACGCTAGAAGAAGCCTTAGATAAATTAAGACAACATACAAGAAATTACGCAAAACGTCAGCTTACATGGTTTAGAAAAAATCCAAACTTAAAAATAAATTGTTAAATATTTTATTTATCAACCGGAGTAGTTTTACCCAAACCAAAGCCTTCTCTTAGTATCATTAAAGCACCACAACAGGCTACTCCAATAGCTCCTAATTTAGAAAGAAAGCCCTTTGTACCGATTGCCAAGCCGGCACAAGCAACAGGGATTATATTGCTTCCTAATGTACTCAAAAAACCGTTTACAAAACCTTTTACACTGCCAAAAGCAGAAAATAACGGATTATTCATACGCCAATCAGCAACTTTTTTTTGTACAGCATTACCAACATAGCTTTCGTTATCCATTGTTCTAGTTGACATAACAACTTTTTCAAAATGGTCAGCAGTTTCCATTTGAGAAACTCTTGCGGAATTCTTTTTTGCAACAGAATATGCATCATAAGCTACAGCGCTCATGCCAGCAATACCAACTGTTTTGCATATTATGTTTGAAACGGTTCCCATTTTTATTGTCCTTTAGCTTCACTTTGCTTATTTTCATCCTGCTTGTTATCATCTTTGACCGCAGGATTTGGAATGTTTTTAATTTCAGTTCCACCTGACATCTTTAATAATATATCAGCTGCTTGTAATACATCTTCTTTATCAGCGCTCGGATTTGCTTGAATATTATGAAGCAATTGAACTGTATAATCATTACCACTTGCTAATTGAGAAGCAAATGCACTCAAAGCTGCAACTCTGATTACTTTAGAAGGGTCTTGCAACATTTTATTCAATAATGCATTCAATGCTGCATCATCATATCTTCCTTTATCTTCATCAAGTCGTTTTAAAATATCTTTTGAAGCCATTAAACGTATTTCATCATTTGGATTATTCAAATAATTTTCTAATGATTTAATATATTCATCTGTTAGAGCAACGACTCTTTTTTGTTTACTGTTTTTTTCATCAGCTTTAATTTGAGCATTTCTAGCATCTAAATCATCGATAATTCCGTTTGACTTACTCATGTCTTCTTCTTTAACTTCTTGTTTCACTACACTATTTGTATTTGGAAGATTTTGAGCAGTTTCAGGTTTTTTAACTTCTTGTGAATTTAAAGCTTCTAATTGTTTATTAAGTTCATCTATATCAGCCTGTTTTGGATTTTGATTTGCTAAATCAGATGTTTCTTCATTAGCCTTACCATTTGTTTGGTAATTATAATTATTCAAATAATATTGTGGCGGATATGCTTGTGGCGCAAATTGCTGAGCATTGGGTTGTGCTTGTGGATTTGTCATATAAGAAGGAACTGTCGCATCTTGTACATAGCCAATTTGATTTGTTGGCGTCATTCCTCCAATTTTTCCGCATTGTTGATAACTATTTTGCGGATATCCGCAATATTTATCCGCTCCACCTACATTAACAGCAGGATTAGAGATCTGAATCGTTACACCGGAATAATTGGGTTGAGGATTAATCATTGGATTTGTCATAGCGCTTTCACCTTTTACACAGTTATATACATATATAAAGTCTAATAGAAATCAAAAATTGCTACTTTTCAATATTTTTGTTACGATATGTAAAGAGGTTTTCAATGAATATCAAAATTTTAGATTGTACTTTAAGGGATGGTGCTTACGTTGTTGATGCTAAATTCGGCGAACAACGAATTTTTGATATTATTACGACTTTAGAAAATGCTAAAATTGACATTATTGAATGTGGTTGGCTTAGAAATTGCAGGCATGAAAAAGATTCTGTATTATATAATATTCCGGATGATGCAAAAAATTATATTAAAGATGCAAAATCAACTTTTTCTATGATGTTCGATTACGGAAGATATGATGTAAGCAAACTTCCACAAAATAAAGGTTTGGTTGATATTATAAGAATTGCATTTTACAAAAAAAGTCTTGATGAAATTTCATTTGTTGCAGAAGAAGTTAAAAACAAAGGCTATAAAGTTTTTCTACAAGCTTCTAATGTGCAAGAATATTCTAAATCAGAATTAGTAAAACTTTGTAAGAGAGCAAATTTTATTGGAGTAGATTCTTGCTATATGGTGGATTCTTTTGGTTCAATGTTCCCTGAAGACATGGATGTCGTGTTGCCTATATTTGAAGAAAATTTAAATAACAATATCCAACTAGGCTTCCATTCGCATAACAATATTCAAATGTCTTTGGCACTTTCTATAAAATTCGCAAATACGTGTACGCGCGATATTATAATTGATTCAACTTTGTCCGGAATTGGACGCGGAGCAGGTAATACTAAAACCGAACTTTTGCTTGAATATTTGAATAAATATAAGAATGCGAATTATAATACTGATGCAATTTGGAAAGATTTAAATAACGGGCTTTTGCCGGAAACTAATTGGGAGTACACTCCGGAAAAAGGCTTTAGAGGGATAAATAATATTCATCCATAAGTTATCATCTTTTATCATTAGTTTTATTTGTAAATAAAACTAATGATAAAAGCAGGTTCAATATTTTGGAAAATTTAATTTTCTAAGATACTGAACTCATAACATCTCCAATATTTACTACAACATTCTTAAAAAAAGATATTAAACTATCTGCAATTCCATTATCAGCTCCGACATCTTGGACAGGCAGACTATCACCAATATCAAAAAGAGTTCCATCTGGCAACATATGCGTTATTACTCCAGTATGTTCATTTATTAGATTTGCAGAATCTAATATTTTAGAAGATGTGGAGTGTTCAAGAATTCTAGTTGCATCTAAAGGTGATGCATCACTCAATCCTGTTATAAAATTTGCTTTAAAATGTTCAAGAGAAGCTTGTACTGGACTATTATCTAGTAAAGCATTGATTTTTTCTCCAGCATCAGGTAATATTTCTTTCGCTTTAGATAAAGCTTCTGCTTTCATTGAGGCAGGAACAGAAATACAAGTTGGATCGTAAAATCCTTTAAAACTTGTTCTATTGTTTAATCTTAATCCGGTAATTGGTTGAATCATAACATATCTCCTTTATATAATATCCTTTTATTATTGATTTTTAGTTAGTATAATTCAGTTATCTTGCAGAAGCAATAATTTGTGAACAAATATTAAATGACTAACCTGTATTTATAAAACAATCCAAGGTGTTTGTAATTCGGCTTCCTTCCAGTATGGTAAATCATCATCATAATCTGATACAGTTGCTTCAGGATATACTTTTTTCGGCAATAAATCAGAATATTCATCTTCTTTATTTGCAGTTGTTAAAAGTCCCTTTCCACTATATTTTATATCTTCATTCGGATTATTGAATTTTTCATCAATTCTTTGTTTGAATAAATTTTTGAGTTCTGTTTCATTTGTAATATTTTTAAGACTCATTAAAAATTTAAAATCTTTGTTCAATTCTGTAAAATATTCTTCATTATCAATATTAAATTCTTTTTTTAATTCATCCGGTGAATTCTTATATTTCAACATAAAAGAAGTATAGTATTGTTTGGCAATATTATTTTTATAATTATCATATTCATAAAAACCATCTGCGTATCTATCAAAAATCCTATTTTCGAATGATGTTAAATCTTCTTTTATAGTTTTAAAAGCATTGTATGCTTGTTGTTGAATTACATTTTCATACTCATTAAAGAAATCTTTATATTTATTAAAATCTAACGTTGAAAGCAGTGCCGTATTTGCAATTTCCACTTTTGGATTAATTTGGTTGTAGTAATGAGTATAATTATTTTTTAAATCCGTATTGATTCTACGATTTGCAGTTAAAGCTTGATATGGAATTGCAAAAAATGGTGTTAACGGAATTGTCCACCACGGATAGTCATCAGCCCGACACATTGAATCTTTTACTTCAGCACTGCGTCTTGCTTCAACCATTACAGCATTTGACTTAACATTCTTGTCGCTAAGCATTTTTTTTATTAAAAATAGTTTGTCATTATCAAATGTTTCCGGTAAATCTTTAAAGGCCTTAAAGAACTGTGAAGTATGTGCATACTCTCCGGTATCAATATAACTTGACAATAATGCAAGTTTTGCCGCATGTCCTTGATTTATATCTCCCTTTAATTCAGGTATTTTGGAGAAAAACTCAAAACCCTTAACCTTCATTTGTTTTAATCTTACAGAAGGTTTATTTCTGTACCAATCATATATAACACCAGTAGGCTCATCATTGGTAGGTGTTTTTGCAAGTGCAAATAAAGTATTAACAGCGTCAGCTCCATAGTTTGAAAAATCTGGTGAATTTACTTTTTTTAGAAGCTCGTTTGCATACTTTGCTTTTTGTTTATTATTAGTAAGTGCATGATACCCTTCTTTGGTGACATAAATCATTAAGCCAACTGGAATTGATGCACTTTTAAAAGACATATTATTTTTCGATATAATTGGAGTGTTGTATGAGTTATTATAATGTTTATTCGTGTTTTGAGTTTTTTGAAACTTTGACTTGGTTGATATACTTGTAACTTGAAAGATTTTCATTTTAATCCCTTTATATTATTGTTGACTGGAAAATAATTACCTAATTTTATTACTTTAAAATTATAATTCAATATAAAAAATGCAATATTTACAAAAATTAATGTATCGTATATGTATAAAGTCTAATTAGAAGTGGAACACCTTGAAGTTAAAATATAAATAAGAAGTCAAGGTGATTATGAAGAAATATAAAGAAGAATATGTAACAATCAAAGTGTTATTATAATAAGATTTGTTATAATGTGTAATAGTATTATATTTATGACGTAGCCCTAGTACGAAAAATTATAAAATTCCTCGTAAGAACATTTATAGTATTTATATAACAATATTCAAATGTCTTTGGCACTTTCTATAAAATTCTCTAACACTTGTAAACGCGATATTATGATAGATTCTACATTAGGTGGAATCGGACGCGGAGCAGGTAATACTAAAACCGAGCTTTTGCTTGAATATTTGAATAAATATAAGAATGCGAATTATAATACTGATGCAATTTGGAAAGATTTAAATAATGGGCTTTTGCCGGAAACTAATTGGGAGTACACTCCGGAAAAAGGCTTTAGAGGGATAAATAATATTCATCCATAAGTTATTTTACATTCTATTTTTCTTTGTTTTAGTTTAATAATACGTCAATTGTGCGTTTTGGTACTGAACTTGTGCCTCTTTAAGTTCAACAGGATTACCAACACCAACTTTTAATTTTAATATTTCTTAATATTATTAATTTTTGTAAACACTAATTTATATTGCCTATAATCCCCTTTTGACGCGGATAGTAGTAGTAGTAGTAGTAAAATCTTGCGCAATTTTTACGTTTTAAATGACTTTATAAAATTGTAGTGTAGTTTTAATGAAATAATTTAGGAGGTTAAAATGTCATTAGGCGTAAACAATCAAGTAGCATTTTGTGGAAAGAACAATGAAGTTCGCAAAGTATTGAAAAAACTGGAACAAAAAAATGAAATAAAGGACAAATTGGCAAATGAATTAGTAGAGGTTGCAAAACGCTCAAAAGCCGAACAAAAAGAAGACGTTCTGAAAAAGAGTCCTAGTATTGTAGAAAAAACTACTATCGAAAAAATTGTAGATAAATTGGGAGTTGAAGTTCCCAAAGAAATGGAACTTGCAAAACGCTCAAAAGCTGAACAAATGGAAACTATGATAAGAGAATCTGCACTTGATACAAGTTTTCAAGAAAAAATTAGAAAAATTTTAGGAAAAAAATAGCTTAGAAACAAGTTACGGGTGCAAAAAAATTGCACCCTCGGTACAAGTTTTCATGAAAAAATTGTAGAAATTTTAGGCAGAATTCTATTATTTAGAATATTTAATTGATTTTATGTTTGATAATAAGTGGCAGAAAGGAGTACAAAATGACACGAAATGTGTATTCAAACTTGGCAAAAACGATATGTACGTTACCTAGATTTACGACAACCGATAATGGCGTAATAACTAAAACAGTAAGAAAAAATTTTGCTAATGGGTTAAAAGAGTATTCTGTATCAGGAGCGGGTAATGTTCTTCCAAATGGCAATTTACATCTGTTCATGCAAGAAAGTTATAGAAAAAGCAAAGTTGGAGCATTTTTTAACAAACTACCATTTTTAAAGAAATTTACTAAAACAAAGTCTAAATCTTTTGAAGATTTTTTTACGAAAACAACTAGCACAAAACCTCAATACGGCGATAGGGCTCTTGTTGTTACAAAAACAAATTGCAAAGGGGTAGAAAGTACAACAATAGTAAATTCTGCAGGAATTCGTCAATCCAGAGTAACAAAAAAGTTGAATAAAAATGGAAAATACGATTATACAAGGTATGTATATAATGATAACGGAACTGAGCCTACGGTTGTATCAACATGGACTCAAAACATGTAATAATGAATTTGTAATTTTTATTTTAAAACAATTCTTATTTTTTCTTTGACTTAGCTTTAGTTTTCGTATTCTTATTCAATTCAACTTCGCCATTTGCAATGTTTTTACCGATAACTTTTTCTAAAGTTGCGCGAGCAGTATTATATTCATACATTGTTTGATAATACGTCAATTGTGCGTTTTGGTACTGAACTTGTGCCTCTTTAAGTTCAACCGGATTACCAACACCAACTTTATATCTGCCATAAGAAAGTTCATAGTTTTCTTTTGCCTGTTTCATACCCAAAAACGCTACAGGAATTTTGTTTTTCTTTTCTTTCAAAGAAAAATACGATTCTTGAACTTCATAGTAAATATTGTTTTTCGTATTAATCGCATTAGCTTGTTCTTTTGAATGTAAAGCTTTTGCTTCTTTAATTTCATTTTTAATCAACATTCCGTTAATAGTCGGAAAATTCAAGTATCCGCCGAAATTATAACCATAGTTAGAAGCAGGAGTTCTACCACCGACTTGGAATTGTCCTTCAACACTCAATTGTGGAAAATACGATTTCTTAACCAATTTAACGTTTTGTCGAGCTTCTTCTACCTTAACTTCCGCCAATTGAAATTCAGGACGCGATTCTTGTGCAATTTTGATTGCAGATTCTAAAGTTACATCACAAGGTTCGTATCTTAAACATTCATTAATTTTATATTTGTTAAAATACGGTAAACCCATCGCATTATTTAATTTTGCCATAGCAATATCAACAGCATTTTCAGCCTGAATTAATGTTAATTTAGCGTTTGATAAATTAACTTCCGCTATTGTTACATCAACTTTAGGTTTTGTACCGACAGTATAAAACGCTTTTGCTTGGTCGTAAAACGCAGAATATTTAGCAACCATATC
>CAKVND010000043.1 GCA_934777245.1 uncultured Candidatus Melainabacteria bacterium
TTATATATCGGCAATTTTTTAGAAAACTTTAGGGCATTAGGGAAAAATGTTACAATTCGTTATAAAAACTAGCAAAAATATTTTTAGATGTGTTAATAATAGATATAAAGGAAGGATATAGTGTATGAGAATAAGCGCAATTAGCAACAATCAAATTAGAGTAGCTAACAATAATAAACAGAAAAAGAATGATGTTTCATTTAATGGAGTAAAAGAATTTTTAAATACAGATATGGCAAAAGTTCTGAATCAAAAGATTAGTGGAACAACTGCAGCAGGGATTGTAGCTCTTGGTGTTGTATCAACTGGATTCCTTGTAGATAGAATGACTCGTATAGAAAAAAATAGAGATATTAATAAGATTGGCAATTTTATAAATGATAAAAATTTCAATAAAAATTCTTTGAAAGTACAAGATTACACTAATGATGGGATTGTAGATTTTGAACTTACAGATAAAAACGGCAAAAAAGTTGTGTATGACGCTGTAAATAATAGATTTTTAGAACCTGCGACAACATTGAAAGAAAAGCATTAAATATATAATTGAAATGAAAAAGCATAAAAACAGATTAAAATTTGTTATTTGAAAAAATAATCTATGTTCGTTGGAAAGGAATATTCATTTAATTAGTGTATGGCATTATTTGAAATTAGCATAAATAACAGTAACGATTTTATAAGTTTTATATCTCCAGTAATAGGGATTATAATATCTGCTTTCATTGCATGGCACACCTATCGTAAGCAAGCTGTGGAAAATGAAGTCAAAGCAAACATAGCAACTTTTTCCTATCTACTCTCACTAATTTTTAAAAATTTTGAAGAACTCACTAATATTAAAGAGCAAATATCAACACCGGCATTAGAAGAAATTAATAATTTTTTAGACACTTTAGATGAAATCGAAAAACGTATTGACTGGGCATTAGGAGTTGGGGAAGCTCCAATATGTATAGAAGTTCCGGATAAAATGTCTTATGCAATGGAAGAAGTTGCTAGATTATCAAAAAAACTAATATTATCAGTTGCTACAATTCAACATTTTACATATATTGACACAACTAGCTTTAAAAAAGAAGCAGTGTTATTATCACATTTTGGAGATTTAAATTTTGGAGCTGTTTGTAACAGACTAGACACACAGTATAATATAATTACAAGTATTCAAGAAACAATAAAACAATACAATGAGGAAAATTTAAACAAACCAAGAACCAAATTTCACAATTTTAAAATCATTAGTAATGATAAAGACTATAAAGAAAATTTAAAGAAAGCTAGAGGGCAGATGTTGTATAGAAAATCTTTGTTTGTTGCTTATGATACAACAGTTACTAGATGTTTAGTAATGAGTTATAATGCAGCTTGTCATTTAGAAGCATTTTTCTATCATTACTTAAAAAAATATTGCGTTGTTGCAAATAGATTAGGCACTCCTTTTAAAACATTGCAACTTAAAGATGAAACTTTTTTTAATAACGACATTCAGTTTCAATTATATTTAAATTCTATTTTGCCTAATGAATATCAAATTTTTTCGATTCCATTATATACAAATTTAAAAAGAAATTTTTTGGATAAATTTAGTGATTTTATTTTTTATTTAAAATGGGAATAATTAAAGCCTATATAA
This sequence comes from uncultured Candidatus Melainabacteria bacterium, assembly GCA_934777245.1. The sequence continues at coordinate 1,637 of CAKVND010000043.1, forward strand.
GAGTAAGTTTGTAGTTGTAGGTCGTGTTGGACAATTTTCATCCAACACGACAAATACTTTGCTAGAAAATTTAATGTCGTGTTCAATGAAAAATGTCCAACACGACCTACCTACTACGTATTTTTTACGATTGTTACTAATAATCGAGATAATATTTTAATTGAAAATATTGATTTGTTACGTGAATCTTTCAAAAAAGCACTTGAAAATTTTGAATTTAATATAATTGCAATTTGTGTTATGCAAAATCATTTACATATGATTTTAAAATTAAAAAACATAAAAGAATATTCTAAAATTATTTATTCTATAAAATTCTATTTTTCGCATAGATTAAATAAAAATAATAAAATTTCTGAAAGCAAATTAAAAAAAGGTGAAAAAGGGATTTGGCAAAGACGATATTGGGAACATACAATAAGAGATGAAAAGGATTTATATATACATCTCGATTATATCCATTATAATTCGATGAAGCATTACCAAATTTCTCCAAGAAATTGGAAATATTCAACATTTTTGAAATTCGTTGAAAAAGGTTATTATGATATCAATTGGTGTAATTTTGATGATGTTAATAATATTAATGATTTGAATTTGGAATAGATGATTTAAATATGTAATATTCATAAGGTGAAAACTTGTGAAGGTGGGAATCGCTCACGCTTTTCCCACCCTACGTTCTCATTGCTTCATTGTAGCATGAAGATGGAATATCAAAAAAGATGGGAATCCTTCGCTTTTTTCATAATTTATTTTTTAGACTTGAAAACAGTAAAAGGATATTGTATAATAATAATGTAAGGGAAAAGCCCTAGCTGGAACTAGGACTTAACCGTTTCCTTTACAAAGCAGATTGTAAAGTAGCTATCATCACCACAAGGGCGATAGCTATTTTTATTAGCAATCGGCACATGTTCAACCTCCTTTCTTCGACTGTATAACCGTAATACTGTTGTTCGAAGGGTAGGTTGTCAGAACGGTTCCCATATTTACATTATTAAGTTTTCAAAGTATAGCCCAATTATATCATAAATAGTGTTATTTAACCATTTTAAGGTCATAATTTCCATTTCTCACTTCCCATTCAATTTGTTTCATTAATTTTTTGTAATCAATATTATTGTTTTTGAGTTATTATGTCGTGTTCAACATTTTTCATTGAATACTACCAAATGGATTTTTATGTTTTTGAGCTTCTGAATATAAGTCCAACACGACAAATATTTTGTTAGAAAATTCTAATTAGGGATATAACAAGGGTTTGTTAAGAAAACTGGAAAATCGTTACAATTTGCGCAAACGTAGTAGGTGCCGAAGCAAAGATCGTATTAACTAAGTGAACTGCGTAACTTTGAGCAATTTTAGACGATAAAAACACTTTATATAAGTGTAGAAAATTTTATAATAGGAAGTTAGGTTATGGTACAAGCTTTAGGGCAAATTAGCAGGTTAAAAGGTTTCTTTCGCTCAGGATTGAATTATTCAAATTATGAACAAATGATTAGTATAGCTAAACGAAAAGCTTCCGGCTGCTTACCTAAAGATGTGATATCTTGTGTAACATCAAATGGTGTAAGTAACAAATCCGCAGAACAAGGTGTTGAAAAAATATTAAATGAAACTGTTGATATCTTAGGTGAAATAAATAAACTAGAACGTCAGTGTGTTAACAGAATTAATCTCAATACATCAAAGAAAAGATATGAACATTTTTCAATGAAAGGCGACTTAAAAGGTTTTTTGAGATTAGACTCTTTGTATAAAGAAAAAGAAATCGAAACAATTATAAAAGCGGAAGAAAAATTTCTTAATGGGATAAAAAAATACGTTCCAGTTGTTCAAAATGTGATTATTACACCTATAGGCAGTGGTGTGTTTGGCAATGTATACAAACTCCAAGTTTTAAATAAAGATGGAAAACAAATATTTGATGATAAAGTCTTGAAAGTATATAGAGAAAATACCATTATTACTCATTTAATACGAAAAAACAAACGCTTTATGGATAGTTTATCAGATGAAAAATTAGTAGAACAACATCTAAAAGAACATAAAATGTCAAGAAATTCTCATTCTGAAATAAACGCCTCTGAACTAAGACAAGATGTACAAGAACAGTTAGAATTCTGTGAAACCTGTGAAAAAGAAGAAAAACGTTTTAATGGTGCAATGGCAGAAGCCAATATTTCAGAATTTTTAAGATTTTTTACTGGGCATAAAGTAAAACCGGAAGAAGGAATCGAAATTCCTTCATATTTTGGACTAGGTGACACAAAATTTGCTTTTGGTGAATTTATTGGTAATGGAAGAAAAGCTAAAAGAAATTTTGATTTCAAACGACTATTTGTAGAACATACTGATTTCGAAAATAACACAGGCAATGGAGTTAACGGAATTTGTATTGATATGGGTGGAATCATGCCAATAACAGAACTAGGGAAAGAAATATTCACGGTTAAAGAAAACATGCGTATATTGAAATCTATCTTAAGTTCTCCAGAAGATAAAAGAAAAATTGCTTTAGAAGAATATAAAAAGTCCGGTATTTTATCTAAAGAAGTAATATCCCAAATAGAACAAATATTATAATGTTGGCCAACGTGCAGTCGTAGGTCGTGTTGGACAATTTTCATCCAACACGACAAATACTTTGCTAGAAAATTTAATGTCGTGTTTAATGAAAAATGTTAAACACGACCTACCTACTTATTTACATATCTTTAAAATTAGGCAATTTTTATCATTTAAAACACTTTATTTATATAGTAGGCAGATTAGGGTGATACATGAATAAAATTGGATATATTCCTTATTATAACTACAATGTAGTTTCTAAAGGTGAAAATAAAACAGATTCACCAACTATTTCTGTTGCAGAAAATAGAACACAACGTTCTAGTCAAGAATATATGACATCTCAAGTAAGTTCTGCTTCTCGTGCTTATGGACTTAGCTTTGTAAACCATAACAAAACAATTCCGCAAATGTCTTTAAGCAATATGGTTGATTGGCTTGAATCACAAGGAAAAATAATGGGAGAAGATTTTGATATAGATTCAACTTGTACAATGGGAAATACTCTTGTAACTCTAAAAAACAAAAAAGGAGATGAAGAATTAGTTATTCATTATGATGACGGTAATTATTCATCTTGGAGTGGTTATGAACTTATGGAATATAAGGATGGCAAACCAAGTCAAATAATATTCCGAAATCAAGATAACAAAATAAATATGACAACAAAAGTTTTTGATAAAAATGACCCAATTGTAGAAAATTTAGTAAGTGAAAATGTTTCATTTAACACTACACCGCAAGAATACGAACAGTATTTGAAAGATAATAATATAAAATATAATATTGAATATTCAGGCGAAGAAGATAATAATCGAAGTGTAAATATTAACATTTTTGACGAAAATGAAAAACGCACAGATAGATTGTGGTTCTATTATGGAAACCACAAATTTGATGAGCATTGTTACTGGTTAGCAAGAAGTAATTATAATGAAAACAATGAGGAAACAAGACGCATAAACTTTAATCCAAATACGACAGAAGTTACAACATACCTCAATTATTTGCATTAAAAGTGAGATATTACAAAGTTTGGAAATTCAATAATATTTTACAAATCTTTTATTCCAGATTTTAATCTTCGTAGTTCTTCAACATAGCTTGATAAAGCTTTTTTTGCATTTTCTGGGCATTGTTCTGACTGTGAAATTTTTTCATAATATGTAACCATCTCTTCAAATTCTTTATCATTTCTGCTTACAGTATTTAATAGTGTAAGTTCTGGAGAATCCGCAACTATGGTAACAATACTTTCATTTTCTAATATTTCTAAATTCTTTATCGCTTCGTTTCCATTTGCTTTAACATAATTTTTTATAGTATCATCCGAGCGTTCTTTTGTATCAGAAGTTCTAACACGTTCAATTTTGCTTTTTACATGATTTTTTAATTCTTGATATAGTTGATAACATCTTTGTTTATCAACATCTTGAGAATCTTCAAATGGTAAAATTATTTTATCTAGCTTTGCAATATGATTATTTGTACCATCGTTGCTACTGTAATTCATATCAGCATACGTGGAAGCAAAAAACTCTTTTTCATTATCTAATGCATGGTTTCTAAAACAAATTACCATTGATCCAAATTCTTTGCCATATTGATATTCATCAAATGTTAACTTTTTGTCATTTAAACTTTCATACTCATATTTTTGTGCTAACTTAGTAAATTCTTCAAATTTATTAACAAAATCTGAATCTTCTGAAATATAATCATTCCCTAGGTTATCTATGGCATGTCCTAATTCATGTATAAATGTCAGTTTTTTATTTTGTATCACTTTAGGATTTGTATCATAATCAATTGATAATGTATTAGAATTTTTTGCATAAACTCCAGCATTTCTAGCATCTTTAGTAACTTTTATTTCATGTATTTCTGATAAAACATCTTGAATTATTTTTGTAGGAACTTCTTCAAGAGTTTTCAGAATATTTGGCAATATCCTTTGGTGATATATATCTGTATCACAACTGTTTGCCGATGTAATACTTATATTGTGTTGCTTCCCATCTGGAGTTGTGATTATTAAATCTGAAGATGTTGCACTACTGTCTTTTATTTGTATTTTATAATTATCACTTCTTTCAAAATTGTGTTCTGTTTTATAATTACGCTTAGGTGGTGCAAAAGTAGGAGAGATGATTTCAGCTAGATTATCAGATATTAATATCTCTTCACCCTTATCATCTAAATGATATAAATCGCTAAAATCTTCATCAATAGTGTCTGAAAATGAAATATCTGTAACATTGTTATTTATTAATTTTAAAATTTCATCTGTTGAAAGTTTTTCAAAAAAAGTAGCTATTGCACGTTCTTCTCTTCGAAGATCTAGCATATTGTCACAATTATTGATAGAAGTTCGAAAAGTGTATTTTTTCCCAGCTTTGTCTGTAATTGATATAGTTGGATTGGCAAAATTTTCTCCATTCTCCATAGAGGAATTTATTGCTTCTGCGTTATCATCATCGTCAATATCTCCAGTATATGTGTCTTTTAGTTCAAATTTAATCCCATCATTTCTAACAAAACTAATTTCACCTGAAAGTTTTTCGTTATCAGAAAGAGAAGTTGTTTCAGTATCATCTGGTTTTGGAGCTTTGGTTATGTGTATTTCATCACCAATTGTTTGTTCCCCACCAAACCAAGCTCCGTATATTGTATTTATAAATTTACTATTAGACTGATTTGATTCCGTATCCAGTTTAAGTTCTGAACTGTTATAAGTTTTTAGACTACCTACCAAAAAGTTCAATAATGACATAATGCACTCCTTGAAGTTCTTACTATACATTTTATAATATCGGCACTTTTTTTCAAAACTTTAATAAATCAAGGGGGATTGTTACAAATTGTCACATTCAAAATTCCGATAGCAAATTATTTTTTTAGAAGTTTTGTTATTACTGGTAGAGTTTGATAGGAGTAAATAAATGCAAATAAACAATACAACTTCCCCTACATTTGGAGCATTGGATACATCTAAAGTATGGCATGTCGACAAGGGTTTAATTCGTGCAAACAAAAAAGCATTAGAAAAATTAGGTAAATCTTATGATATAAGTATCGAATCACTTCCAATTAGGAAGAGTATAATTGATGGTAAATATAAAAGAATGTTTGAGGTTACTGCAAAACCATTAGCAGAAGGTATGAACTTTTTTCAAAAACTATTTAGAAAAAGTGGTAATAGTTACTGTAATGCTCAAACTGATAATATAGTAGCAAAAGTAGAAGAAGCTATACTAGATTTGAGAAAGAAAACTCTTCTAGCAAAATTTAAGCAACATTAGAAAAGCAAAATGAATTGCACAAGAATAGCTTAGAAAATAAGTAGTAGGTCGTGTTCAACGTTTTTCATTGAACACGACATTAAAACTTATGTATTTGTCGTGTTAGATGACAATTGTTTAACACGACCTATCTACTACCTACTAAATCTTAAACAGTGACAAAAAAGATTTATCATTACTCCCACAAATTATTAATCGGAACCGCATACAAATCTTCTCCAAAAGGTACAACATTTTCTCCTGAATATAAAACAATCCCAACAAAGTGTTTATCTTTTACCAGATTATTTTTAAACCACTTCAAATGTTTAAAATGGTCACGAGAAATCAATGTACCTGATTTTACTTCTATTCCGTAAATATTATTAGAATCTTGGATTATAAAGTCTATCTCTCTTTTTTCTCTATCCCTGTAATGATAAAGAGAATAGTCAAGATTTTCCAAATCAACTTGTGCGATTATTTGGTTATAAATATATGTTTCAAACAATTTCCCGGTTTTATCGGCATCTAGCATCAAATCATCTATCTTCCAATTTAATAAAGAACACATAAGCCCAGTATCTGATATAAAATACTTAGACTGCTTATTAACTCGTTCGTAATCAGTTTTTAAATAAGGCATCAATTTATCAACAAGGTATGTATTTTCTAAAACACCTAAGTATGAATCTAGAGTTTGATTAGCAACTCCCATTGAAGATGTAATTTTGGATTTATCAATAAACTTTGAAGAAAAAGAAGCAATTATAGCCATTAAATCTTTCAATGAATCTTGTCTTTTAATATTTGCGATATCTTTTAAATCATATTCAATAATAGTATCTAAGTAATCCTTGTACCAAGAAGTTCTTTCTTTTGAACTTTCCATGAATAATGGTTCAGGATACCCGCCTTTGAACATCAATTTTAGCAAACTTTCTTTGTCATAGTCATAATTATCAACAAAATCCCTATGTGAAAGCCTGTTTAAAAAGTTTGGTTCATTTTTAGATATTTCACCTTGTGTAAGAGGTCTTAATCGAATTTTCTTTACACGTCCTGCTAAAGATTCTTTTACTGTTGGCAAAGTTTGCAAGTTTACAGAACCAGTCAAAAGATATTGTCCATATCTAGTATCTTCGTCAACTACTTTCTTTATTGCAGTAATCAATTCTGGTACTCGTTGAACCTCATCAATTACCATAGTTTTCTTAGAATGCTTGATAAAGTTTTGTGGATCAGATTGAGCAGCTTGTAACAAAGTTGTATCATCAAGGGTTCTAAATATACAGTCTTTATCCACGATTGTTTTAGAAGTAGTTGTTTTTCCACACTGTCTAGCTCCGGAGAGAATAACCACTCTCCTTGAATTTAATGCTTCTTTAATACTTTTTTCTTGCCACCTTTGTAACATACAACCTCGCGAAAATTAAACTTTAAATGCCGCAATTATTGTAATAGAAATGCCGCAAAAATGCAAGTTGCAAAATTGTAAATCTGAATAATCTATTATTTATCAATTAAAAGAGCTAAAAATATAATGCAAAAGATGTACTAGATTTTGCATTAAAGTCGTATGTCGAGTTCGACGTTTTTATTGAACACGACATTAAAACTTATGTATTTGTCGTGTTGGATGACAATCGTCCAACACGACCTATCTACTGTGGGATTTCTGCAAACAAGCAATGAACGCTGCCATTATAGTTTTCTAGAATATCTGAAATAGCTTTATCACCTACAAAATGAATATCTTTCGGTGCAATAATACCATTCAAACTTTTCTTAAAAATTCTTTCAAAACTAAAATCAATTTTTTCTGCAATTTCAGGTGTCAGTCCCAAGTATTCGTCAAGGACAGATTTTCCTGCTATATAAACAAGTGATTTATCAGAGCGTTCATGGACAATTGCATTCATAAAATTCATTTTATACTTAATACCAGACATACATGAAGGTTGATCTGTTATAACGCTGTCTTCCGATTTTATAACCAACCCCGGAACTTTTATTATATTGAATTTATTATATTTTAATTCTTGCTGCAAAGTTTTATATTTGTCCAACGTACCATATTCTTGATTACTTTTTAAAATTTCATCTTTTAAATAATTTAATTTTCTAATAACAGCTTCCAATTGCGAATCTTTTTCTTTTGCATAAACTTCTTTTGCTCTTTTTATACCATTATTCAGTTCATTCATAAGCTTGTTAGGGTCGTTTACCAAAATTCTTTTTTTATTTAGAGGTCGAATGGACAAATCCAAGTGAAAATCGGGTTGCGAAACCGTAATCACTTTATGTTTTCCAAAAAACTCCTGAATAGATTTAAGACTTTTTATGCTTAATTCTTCTTTGCCTAAAAGAATAATATCTTTACCACCATCTTTTATAAAGAAATAGTTTCCACCTTCAACATGGTTATACTTTTCTTCTGTTGAAAGATTAAAAAATTCTTTTATATCTTTTAAATTTGTATCTTCTCTGGTAAAACCTTTAGATTCTATTGTTTTATTAGGGAAAAATGCCAATCTATCCTGTACCCATGGCCAAAAATTTGAAAAATTAGGTTTGATATCTGAAAAATCATTTCTTAATATTTTTTTAGGAGTCTGAACAAAAACATCAACACCTTCTTTGTTTAAAATTTCTGCAGTTTGGGTTGCTAAACTGTAAAAAGATTTCCCAAAACCACCATCTCTTGTAAAAATTCCTTTCAAAGGTCTTGCATCATAGCCGGTAAATGATATATTATTAGACATTTTTAATTCCTTTATATAAGAACTAAAACCTAAAAAAAATAAATTTGCTATTCAATGTAGTTGTAGTCGTAGGTCGTGTTGGACAATTTTCATCCAACACGACAAATATTTTGTCAGAAAATTCAATGTCGTGTTCAATGAAAAATGTTGAACACGACCTACCTACTTTATTAAAAATGAAGTAGGTGTTAGTCCAACACGACCTACTTATTACATGTTAAAGCTTTTGAATTGCGTAAAGCTGACCTGTCATATTAATAAAAACCATTTCTTTGCAGAAAATCAATATCTATTTTTGACCTATCATCATTCTTTGATAAAAATTTTTCAATATATTTAGCCAGGATGTCGACTTCTATATTCACCAAATCACCCACTTTTAAGCTTTTTAGACATGTATTTTCGTATGTATGGGGGATTATTGCGATGTTTATTAAATTATCCTCAACGTTTGCAATAGTTAAGCTTATGCCGTTTATTGTAATTGAGCCTTTTCTTATTACATATTTAGCTTCTTCATTCGCTAATTTAATTTGCAAATCGTAAAATTCGCCATTGTTTTTTAAGCCAACGATTGTGGCAACGCCGTCAACGTGTCCGCTCACGATATGTCCACCAAAACGTCCGTTTGCGCTCATCGCGCGTTCTAAGTTTACTATATCACCGAGCTTTAACTTGCAAGAAACTTTGAAGGTTTCAGGTGAAATATCGGCAGAAAAACTGCTTTTACCAATTTCTGTAACGGTTAAACAAACGCCGTTCACAGCAATGCTATCGCTAATTTTAGTATTTTCTAAAACCTCGTGACATTCGATAACAATTTTTCTATCTGTGACAGTTTGGACTTTTCCTGTTTCTTCTACGATTCCGGTAAACATAGAGTAATTCTAGCATATTTTTAACGAAATGTACAGAAGATAAGATTATGAAAGTGGGATTATTTCGGTTTTAGTGATTCTCGCAATTAGGTCTAATTGTGAGTTATAGTTAATGAAAATGTTTTTGTTTTTATTTAAAGATTTTTTTATAAATGTATTTTTGTATCTGCCCAACATAAGTTGTTATTAAAGTAACAACTATAAAATACAGATACGTAGTTTGTATCGGGTTAAAAATTTTATAAATTTTCTCATTACTAAAATCAATTTGTACTTGATAAAAGTGACATAATAAATTTGTAATTAAAAACATTACAAAAAGATGATTTGCCATTATATGATATGTGTTATTACCGATATACTGCAATAATTTTATATTTTTACAATAATCATACGTAATTTCTATAAAAAATAATGAAAACCAAATTCCGGTTAATGCGGTTAAAATTGGAACAATTAATTGCTCATCAAACCTTCCCCAAACAAGCACATAACTTAAGCCAATCCCATGTTCCGGATCAAAATCTCTGTTAAATAACCATAAAATAGATTGAAAAACCAAAATAAAACCTAAATATTTAGGTTGAAAGATGTTAACATTATCTTTAATATATTTAGTGTAAAAATATCCAATATAAACAAAAAATAGTGAAAACATCAGTTTCATTGCGATTAAGCTTGCTGTCGAATTTCCTAAAAATTTAAATAATGGAATTGCCCCAAATCCTAAAACAGAAAATAAGCTTAATTTAAACCATTTATCAGAAGTTCTATTTAAAATTTTCATTAACAAAACAAAAGTACAAAGTGTTAAAAACAACTGTGGAACAAACCAAAGAGGCGCACATAATAAAAGCTGATGACCATTGATAAAAGGAGTTATAAAAAAGCTTTTAAGAGAAATCTTATCTCCAAAAAATACGCCACTGTGTTTATACCAAGCATAAGTTATTACAAGATATACTAACTCATAACAAAAATAAGGAATTAACAATGATTTTACTCTTTTTGAAAAATAAGTTTTTATATCATTTATGTATTTTTCTTTAAACAACATGCCTGATATAAAGAAAAACAAGGCTAATTGAAAAGAATAAGGAGGAAACATTCCAAACAAGGAAAACTCTAAATGTCCTGATACAACCAGAATAATTGCCAATGCTTTCAGCAAATTTATTTTATCTGAAAAGATTTTATCCATTAAATAGCCTGCCTTTTTTAATTAGGAGTTACATCCAACCACAATGCTTGATAAGGAGATAATCTCAAATGCATTGTTTTATTTTTTAACGAAATATTAACCTTTATATCATCATCGTTAATCAAATTTTTCAATTTTGTAATATTTCCATCATTTTTTAAAATAATATCTATTGGCAGAGTAATATCTGCGTACAATTTTTCTTTTGACAAATTATTAATTACTAAAATTTGTTGATTTTTATTTTTTCTTAAATACGCAAAGTTACTTTTTGATTTAGTTGATAATAATTCAAAATTTCCATCCACCATAACCGGCAAAGATTTTCTTACTTTAATTAAATTACTAACTTTGTTATAAACCTGAGAATTAAATCTATAATACCCTTGTGTCGAACCATAGAACAGTTTTGCCGATACTTTGCCTCTGTTAATATCTCTTGAATCAAACACAGACAACAAATTAGCAATTTTATTTCTTGAACGTATCAATGCAGACTCTTTTGCGTTTTCATAATTATTTGTTACACCAATTTCATCGCCATAATAAATAATAGGAATCCCCGGAAGTGAAAATAAAATAGAATAAGCGACTTCAATACGATTAGGATTTTTATCTAAAAAATTTGCAAGCCTTCCGCTTATTCCAAACCCTTTTCTAAATTCAACTCCTTTTTTAATTAAATCATCATAGACAATTTTTCTTACCTCAGGACTCACCATCTCTAAAGTTAATTCATCATGTACACGAAGAAATACTCCCCACGCAGTACTTTTAGGTGTTTGCGGAGTATTTTTATATGCGTCAATAAAATACTTTTTATCTTCCGTAATTAAAGTTGCCCATATTGCCGGCATGTATGGAAAATGATACGCTATTTGAGCTTCGTTAGTTCTTCTTATGGTCTTAACTTCTTTATTAATTTGTATATTAACATCTCTTTCTTTTCCATAATATGGCAAAATATCTTTTGGTTGTTGACACGCTTCTACTTGCATAACACTTGAAGGTGCGGTTAATTGAATATAATCACTTAATATTTTAATAACAGAATGTGTACGAGGTAAATTTTCTGCATTAGTACCTTTTTCTTTAATTAAATATGGAATAGCGTCCATTCTAAAAATATCAATACCAAGATTTGTCCAATTCGTAATTGTATCTAACGCATAATATAAAACATCAGGATTTTCCCAATTTATATCAAGTTGAAACGGATAAAAAGTATGATACAAATAATAATCCTTACCATTAACTGTAACTTTTCTATAATTATTTTCCACATTTTCAGGGAAAATTAATCTACGCTTGGAGATTTTTCCATCATCTTCGGTGTACTCTACTATCGTACCAAGTTTTTCATCTTGATATTTTTTGTATTTTGGCTCTTTATCAGTATAAATAAAATATTGTAAAGCACTCTCATCACCTTGTTCTAACCTTTTAAACCATTCATGTTCGGAAGAAAAATGATTTAGCACTAAATCTGCTTTTATTTTAAATCCGCATTCTTTAGCTTGTTGGATAAAAGAAGTAAATTCTTGCATTCCTCCCAAATCCTGTCTTACGTTTTTAGGATTTTTAACATCAAATCCCGCATCTTTCATCGGACTGTCTGCAAATGGAAGCATGTATAAAGTTGTGACACCCAAATCTTTTAAATAATTTAACATTTGAGTTGTATCTTTAAATGTATTGGATTTATTTTGTTGTATTACGCCAAATTGGTCAACATAAAACATATAAATAATCTCATTTTTATACCAATCTGAGCTTCTAATTAAATCTTGTTGTTTTAATTCTGCCGGTCTTGACTTGATAGATGCTATTACTTTTTCAACTATTGCTTGATATATTTTGTCAGCATTTTCTTTGCCATAAACATCTATAATTGCATCTTTTAATTCTTTAGAAATTTTATTATCAATTATGTATTCAGTATTAATTTGAGAATAGTTCGAAATTGTCTGAGTATTTATATCAGCACTGTAAGCTTTGACATAATAAAAATTATTTAATAATAAAGAGAGTAATATTGTTTTAATAAATAACTTTTTCATGCGCTCATAGTAGCACGAAAAAATTTTTTATTAAACAATTAAAATATTGTAATAAACGTATTTTTAAGAGTTGATAATGCAGTCTAAAAAACGCATGCTATTAATTTCTTGTAGCTTGTTTTATAATGATTTTATAAAATTAACAACACAATCAAGTTTAATAAACACATTTCATAAAGGTTTATGTCGTAAAAATGTGGGTTGAACTTTTTCAGTTGGTATTATTTAATTAAAGTTCGGTATAGTTTGACTAGAATAAAAATTAAGAGCTAAATTGTGAACAAAATAAAAAACAGAAATAGACTGGTTTTTAGAGCGAAGGAACATCATGTTAGAAAAAATTAATGATTTAATTGGTAAAAAAGAATTTGATAAAGCGAAAGAATTATTGGAGTCTGCATTAAAAGCAGATCCGGAAAATGTTGAATTACTTAAGCTATCCGGATTAGTTGCGTCTAATGATGAAGATTGGCAAAAAGCCAGAAGTAATTTTGAAACAGTTGTTAAATTTAAACCGGAAGATGCAACTTCTTGGTTTTATTTAGCAAGTGCTTATGACAGATTGGGTGATTTTGTTTCAGCGAAAAATGCTTATATCAAAGTCATCGAATTGCGCTCCGGTTACGCAGAAGCATACAAGAGTTTGTGCGTTGTTCTCATGAAAATGAATGAACCTGAGAATGCTATTAAATATGCTTTTATGGCAAATGCAGTTGAACCTGATGATTATATTTTTGATTTTGTTATCGGTACTGCTTATATGAAGTTAAAAGATTTTCAAAACAGTATCGAACCGTTTAAACGCGCGCTTGAAAAAGAGCCTAATAATATCGGAACTTTGAACAGTTTGGGTACTGCATACATGGCAGTTGGAAATAGTGAAGAAGCGATAAAATGTTATAAACAAGCGCTTGAAATTAGACCAAATAGTCCGATGGCTTATTATAATATTGGTTCTGCGTATCAAATTCAACAAAATCACGAAGAGGCTTGTATTTATCTTGAAAAAGCTTGTGAACTTGATGATGAAGACGAAGGTTTTAAGACAGCACTTGCGATGTCAAAAACTAAGCTTGGATGTTATGAAGAAGCTTCTAAAATATATAAGTCATTGTTGCTTCAACATCCGGAAAAAGAAAATTATAAATATAATTTGGTAACTTGTTTTGAGGCTATGGGTGACTTGCAAACGGCAATTAAGATGTTGGAAGGCATGGTTTATGTTAATCAGAAATTTATTCTTCCTGCACAAAAACTTGCAAGTTTGTATATTAAGACTAATCAACTTAACAAAGCAAAAGAGATTTACGATAACATCCTTTTGAAAGGTAAAGTTACGGCAGAAATTTTCCATCAATATGCAATATTGTCTTCAAGTTTGTGTGATACAGATACGGCAGAAAAAATGCTTAAAAAAGTAATCAAAATGAATCCTGATATTGCGAAAGCTCATAAGGATTTGGGCATTATTTATTTGAATAAACGTTTATTTGATTATGCTGAAGACGAATTTAAGATTGCTATGCAATTGCAACCAAATGATTTTGAAATTATTTTTGAGTATGCAAATTTCTTGTACTCAATTTCTAAGAATACAGAGGCTGAAAGGTATTATCAAGAAGCATTGGATATTTCTCCTGATAATGTGCTTGCGCTTACCTTCATGGCGTTGAATAAGTTGATTTTAAACCAACTTGATGAAGCTAAAGCTTATATTGAACACGCGTTAAAAGTTAATCCGCATCATGAGTATATTCAATTCTGCGCAGGAAGAATACTTTATGCAAGAAAAGAATATGATGAAGCTAAACACTATTTAATTCATGCTGTTGAACAAAATCCTGATATTGAAACGCAGAATACACTTGCTTTAACTTATTATGAATTGGAAGAATATCAATCTGCGATTAATATTTTTGAAAATTTATTAGCTAAGAAGCCGGAAAATATCTCTGTTCTTATGAGTTTGGCAAAATGTTATGCCGGATTAAAAGATAATGATAAAGCGTTAGAATATTTGGATAAATTAGTTACAATTTTTCCAGAAGATGAAGAAGCGCATGAGATGATTAGAAAATTGTCTTAGTAATAGTGGCGCTCTGTTTATAAAATATTACAATTTCTTTACAATTTACTTCAAAATTTTTATAAATAAGCAATTTTTACATGAAAAATTACTTTATATACATGTGTGTAATAAAATTTGGAGTGTTGTATGACAAATCCTTATAGTATGGGTGCTTATCCGCAAATGGATTATAGTCAAGGCTATGTGCAACCACAACAAAAGCGTAGTGGTGGTTTTGGTAGTGTTGTCGGAATGTCACTTGTTGGCGGAGCTGTAGGCGGAACTGTCGGTTATTTAAAGGGCAGAAATAATATTGGTAAGAATGGCGAAGTATCTGATACTTTCGCAAAACAAGCATTTGAAAATAATATTAATAAAAACTGGACAAAAGCTGATAAAAAATATTTTAAGAATATGAAGGAATTCATTGAAAAATTGGATAAAGCAAAAGATGTAGATGGCTTGAAAAAAATCTTAAAAGATTACAAATCAGTTTTTGATTCTAAACTCGTTTCATTAGAAACATTTATGACATCTTTGAGTCCGAAGAATTTTAAAGAAACTAAAAAAGTATTGAAAGAACAAATGGAGAAGGAAATTATGTTGGGGCAACAAACATTTAAAAATTTGGCAGAAAAATGTTGGGATAAAGAAAACAAATGTTTTACAAAACCTGAAGGCTTGAGTGATAAAATCTTTAATGTAATTAAGAATACAAAAACGCAAGGTCAATGGAAAAAAGCTTTAAAATATGGTGGAATAACTGCCGGAGTGATGGGTGCTTTGACTCTTGGTTATAAGATGTTAACTTCAAGCGAAAGATAAAGTAATAACAATGGACAATTTTTTGCACTGAAGTTTATGATAATAAAATATTAAAATCTGCTGATAATTTTTAAATATTCTTTTTGTGATTTTAAAACCATCTCTGAAATAAAATTAATAAAATCAGTATTGTTACCTTTGTTGGTTTCTTGTAAGGCAGAAATATAATCTGTTCTTACAACAGGAGGGATAACGACAATATTATATCCGCTTTGCAAAAGTGCTAAATTCATTAACAATCTGGCAACTCTGCCATTTCCGTCTGCAAACGGATGAATATTTACAAAAATTATGTGAACCATTGCAGCATATTCAATCGGATGTAATTCTGCTTTTAATTTTGGCAATTGCAAAATAAACTCATGCATTTTTTTATCAAGTTCTTCCGGTTTCGGCAACTCTACATCAGAATCTGTTATTATGAGTTGCGAAGTTCTATATTTACCCGCTTTTTCACCGTCGATTTTTTCATAAAATAATTTATGCAACAACTTAATATCTGCTTCTGTAAAAGTTGCATTTTTCGATAATTCAATTATTTCATCAAAAGCTTTAGCGTGTCCTACTGTTTCATAATGGTCTTTGAGTGGTTTTCCGCCAATTGTTATGCCGTCTTCTAACACTACTTTTGTTTCGACCAAACTGAGAGTGTTGCCTTCAATAGCATTGGATGCATAAGTTAAACCAATTTTATAATATTCTTTAACCTGTGCCAATGCTTCATCTGATAATGGTCTTAGAGCATGAATCTTTGTTTTATATTCATCATTTTGAGTAAAACAGTTTCTATACATTTTTTCCCTCGATAACTTATTTTAGTACAAATATAGACATCGTAATTGTAAGTTTGTGTGTTGTGTTCAATGAAAAATGTTGAACATAACCTACTTCTTTCAATGGAAAATTGAAAGTGGAAAATTGAAAATTGTTTTAAATAATTTTCTATTGTCTATTATCCATTTTCAATTTAGAAAAGTAGGGTGCAAATTTTTGCACCAATCATATTTGTTAAAATATTAAAAGGTGGGAACCGCTTACGCTTTTCCCACCCTACGGCTATTTAGTTTGTAGGTCAGGCATTGCCTGACAAAAACTATTCTAATTTTAAACTTTTGGTTATAAATTAAAGGGTTTAAAGCAGATAATATATTGTAATTCATTTTTCATATTTGAGAATTTTGTCAGGCACTGCCTGACCTACAGACTATAAAATCTCAAAATTTTTGTCGTGTTCAATGAAAATGTTGAACACGACCTACAACTAGACATTAAAGGCTCAAGTTTCGTAAGAAGTAAAGACGAAACATTATTGGGTAAAAATGCACAAATAAAACTTAATGAAATTTCAAAAGAAGCAAAAGAACAATGGAAAAATTTAATGGATTTATTTAAACCATATCAACCTTAATTGCTCTTTACATAGCCGGACTTCAAAAGACATTGGGTGGGAAATGCATAAGCTATTCCCACCCTACATTCTTTTTTCAATGGAAAATTAAAAGTGGAAAATAGAAAATCGTTTTTAATAATTTTCTATTGTCCATTATCAATTTAGAGAAGTAGGGTGCAATTTTTTGCACCAATTAATATTATATTTGTGGAAATATAAAAGGTGGGAATCGCTTACGCTTTTCCCAACCTACAGCTATTTAGTAAATATTATTTTTGTTCTTTTAGTGATGTAATAAATGTGTTCAAACCATTCAAAACAGACTTTTGTTGTTCAATCATATCTTTCAATATTATAAGTATTTTTTGAGAACTTTCAAAATTATCTTCACTGTTTTCATAAAGATTTTTCATTATATCTAGTACTATATAGTTTCTTTGCACCAATTGTTCTACTTGGTTTAAATGATTCATTAACTCTTGTTTCATATTTTATATCCCATTTAAAAAGTAAAAATATTATACACTAATTATGTAATTCTAGCACGTATAATTAACAATTATTTACGTTTAGACTGTACGTAATGTACGAACAAGAATTTCAACAAATCGGACTTAATATTAAGAAATTCCGTAAGAGAGAAGGAATTACTCAACAAATTCTTGCAGATAAAATTGGCAAGTCTTTAAATTTTGTTGGTAAAATAGAAGTTGGTTTTGACCATCCTTCTTTGTATACATTAATTGATATCGCGAAGGCTCTTAATGTATCATTAAAAGATTTATTTGAAGATGTTTAGGAAGCAGGTAGGGTGTGAAAAGCGTAAGCGGTTCACACCTTTTTTAAAGTTTTTGCACCAAAAACAAATATATATAATTATCTCCGTTCTATTCTCATCCCTTACGACAAAAAGTTTTTTGATTAATTGAAAATAAATCAACCAAATAAATGATGGGAAACATGCAAACATGATGTAAAGTATAAGAGGTACTAATAGTATTAATTTTAGTATCATCTTGGTGAGGTAGGTAAAATTGAAGAAA
>CAKVND010000044.1 GCA_934777245.1 uncultured Candidatus Melainabacteria bacterium
AACACTTTTCTTCGATTTCGTGTGTAATTTCAATTTTGCCCATTTGACCTCCTTATTAATCAAAAATAAAGCTATTTAAATTCCAATACAATTATTATAAAACAAACAAAATGCTTTTTAAAAAAAGAAAAATTTTTTTGCATTTTGTTACAATTCTTCTAACTGTTGTAAATTAAATTCATGCTAAAATATTGGTATGAAAAAACTTGCATTGCTATATTCTACATACACTCCAACAATAGATAGTATTATAGCTCATCTTAAAGATTTTGATGTAACTTGTTTAACCGCACCGGACAACTTAGATACTTATGATTTAGTTACAAATATAAATTATAAAGGTGAGGTAGAACAAAATCACGTTGCAGTTCATCATTCTCTACTTCCGGCTTTTGAATCTGAAGAACCTGTGAAAGATGCAATTTTAGCAGGTGTAAAAGTAACAGGTATAACTTTTTATTATACCAATCCTAAAAAAATTATTACACAATACCCTATTTTTATATCAAACGCTTCTCATTATGATAATGTTGCAAAAGAGTTAGAATACTTAGAGCAAACAATTTATCCTCTGATTCTTCAAAGGCTTTTAGAAAACAAGCCGTTTGAAATCCGCAATCTTTTATCTAAAGGATGTTCCGGTAACTGTGGAGGATGTGATTCTTGCAAACACTAAATGTTCTTATAGCCGGAGAAGGAAAACTTTTACCGATTATTCAGGATTCTAAATATTTAAAAAAACTTTATGTTACATCTGATAATGAAATAAATGGTGCTATAAACATTAAATTTAATACGTTTAAAGAACTTGCTATCAAGTGTAAATCTTTGCAAATTGATGTTGTGCTTGTTGAAAATGAAAAGTGGATTTTGCAAGGAATTGCAGATGTCTTAAGAAAGAATTTCGTTAATTGTATTGCTCCGACGGCTTATTGGGCAGAAACTCTTAGAGACAGTATTAAATCAAGAGAACTTTTGGTCGGAACATTAATTAATATTCCGCGAAAATTTCAATACCCAAAAGAGTTTCCGCTTTTAGTTCGCGGTAAAGGTTTTAAATTTGTAGCAAAAACTTTAAATGAAGTTATCGCATTAAAAACAAATATTAATTCGGCTTTCCCGCTAGAAATAGCGCAAACTACTTTCCTTGAAGAGTTACTGGAAGGTGAGGTTTTGAATATTGTTTCGTTTTTTGACGGCAAAACATTAAAAACATTTTCTGATGATAGAAATATAATTGAATATTCAAATGCTCTTCAAGAAATTTTGTTGTGTAAGAAAGCAAATTTTATCGGTTTTTTTAACTCAAGATTGATTTATAAAGATAACAAACTTTATAATGCCGGATTTGATTTAGACATATCTCAAATAGAATTAAATAAAGATTTATTGTTCATTCTATCTCTTGGAATTTATCAAAAATTAAATGAAATACTATAAATCATGTTGCTTTTTATGCTATAATTAATGCTTAGAAAAGGAGTGAGATGCTTAAAAAGCTTTTGAATTGCAAATTTCATTTAAGGTTTGTGATAAATCCTTATATTCGTTATAAAGCTGACAATTTTGGGGAATATTTAGGACTCAACGAAATTAAGCGTGATGTTCCGCTTGTTATTTCGCTTACTTCTTATGAAGAACGCTTCGATGATTTAACAATATCACTTTACTCTTTGTTAACTCAAACTGTAAAACCTGATAGAATAATTCTTTGGCTGAGTGATGAACTTACGTTGAATGATTTACCCTATGATATTACAAGATTTATTAAAAACGGACTTGAAATAAGATTTGTCAAAGATATCGGCTCTTATACCAAGGCTATTTATGCTTTTAAAGAGTTTTCCGAATCAATAATCGTAACAGCGGATGACGATATTTATTATCCTAATGATTGGCTTTCAAAGCTTTATTATTCATATATTACAAATCCAAGTGATATTAGTGTTCATCGCGCACACAGAATAAGGCTGGAAGATAATAAAATTGCTCCTTATGAAACTTGGGAAAAACATGTAGAAAATGAAAGTGCAAGGTTTGATAACTTTTTAACTGGTGTCGGCGGTGTTTTGTATCCTCCGAATTGTTTTTCTAAAGAAGTTTTAAGAGAAGATGTTTTTTTGAATAAATGCCCATATGCTGATGATATTTGGTTTTGGGTTATGGCGTTAGTGCACAATCGCAAAATAAGAGTTGTAAAAAATCATAATTCAGTTCTTTATTGTACGGATATTTACAGACAAATTCTGCAAAACAAACGCACACTTTATAGAATCAATTCCAAAGGACAAAATGACAAACAGCTTGATGAATTGTTGAAGTTGTACGGGCAGAATGTGTATAGTAAAATAAAATAGAGTTATTATGAGTAGATTAAAATTATTTGTTGCATATCATAAACAAGCACATTTAATAAAAAATGATTATATAGTGCCAATTCACGTTGGAAGAGCTTTAAATTCTAATAAGTGGCTCGAAGAAAACATGATAGGCGATAATATTGGAGATAATATTTCAGAGAAAAATAATCGCTATTGTGAATTAACTGCTCAGTATTATGCGTGGAAAAATTCTGAAAAGTTTGATAATCTGGATTTTATTGGATTAATGCATTATAGAAGATTTTTTAATTTTTCTGAACATCAATATAAAGAGAATATTTATGGTCAAATTGAATATCCATTTTTTCAAGATAATTTTGAAGCTCTTTTTGGATACAACGAAGCTGATATTCTCAAATTAGCGGAACAATTTGATATCATAACTGTAAAACCTACTTATATAGGTGGAGAAAGTAATGTTTTTACCCATTATAAAAAATATCACCATATCAAAGATTATAAAATCGCGCTAAAAATTTTATTAGAGAAATTTCCTGAATTTAATAAAGCTGTAAAAGAATATAATAATTCTAAATATGCTTATTTTACAAACAGTTTTATAATGTCAAAAGATTTGTTTAATAAGTATTCTGAATGGTTATTTTCAATTCTTTTTGAAGCCGATAAATTTATAAAAAACTACAAAGATACTTTTGATAATAGAGTAATGGGATTTATTGCAGAAAGATTATTTGGAGTTTATATAACTTATTTGAAACAAAAAGGCTTAAAA
This sequence comes from uncultured Candidatus Melainabacteria bacterium, assembly GCA_934777245.1. Next base: position 3,115 of record CAKVND010000044.1, read on the forward strand.
ATCAAAGAATTGCAACAAATTATTGTTCAAGAGACAGACTTAAAAAGATATATTCCAATTGTATTTTCTTGTAATAATAATTACACTTTGCCTTTATGTAGCGCTATTTCGACTTTAAAAAATAATGCAGATAAAGAAGACTTTTTCTTTGTTTACATAATTAATACTAACAAGAATTTGAATTATCTGAATAAAAAACTGATATCAAGAATGAAAGACAAAAATTGCAAAATACAGTTTCTAGCAATAGATGAGAAAATGTTTAATGACATGCCAATTACCGGCTGCGGAAGCCATATTACAATAGAAACGTATTATCGTTTCCTTTTACCACAATTGTTACCTATGTATAATAAAGTTTTATATTTAGATTGTGATGTGAATATAAAAAGTAGTTTATACAATCTTTATAATACTGATATCAATGAATATTATATAGGCGGAGTAGAAGATATTTTGTCAAATGAGTCAATTGTTCGGCTAAATTTATCACAATATGTAAATGCTGGAGTTTTATTGATTAATTTAAATAAATGGCGTCAGAATGATATTCAAAATAAATTGTTTGATTATACTAAAAACAATAAGAACAAAATATTTTGGCAAGATCAAGATGTTTTAAATGTTATTTTGCAGAGTGGAATTAAATACCTTGATAAAACTTGGAATGCACAAGTTGGTGAATATGAATGTTGTTATGCAAGTGGTTTTAATGATATCGGGAAAACCGCAAAAATTATTCATTTTATAGGCGTAATGAAGCCTTGGAATTATGGCAATAAATCACCATTCAAGCATGAATATCATGGTACAATTAAGCTTTTAGGATTTGAATATAAATTAATCAAATACTATCCGCAAATTATAATAACTTTTTTTGATGCGTTTTTAAAAGCATTAAAGCAGACAAGGCAAAATATTATCTGGTATGACAAGCGTAATGGGCAATTGGTATTTCTCAAAAAATATAAATTAGGAATTCAAATATAATGAAATTAAGTATTATTACTCTTACTTATAACAAACTTAAGTATACTAAAAAGTATATTGAGAGTCTTTATAAATATACAAGAGACTTTGAACTAATCATTGTAGACAATGGTTCTACCGATGGAACCAGAGAATATTTAAAATCATTAAATAACGTAAAAGTAATTTTTAATGATGAAAATCTAGGTTTTTCTAAAGGCAATAATCAAGGATTAGAAATTGCCGAAGGTGAATATATTGGATTTTTAAACAATGACATTCTGCTTTATCCAAATTGGTTTGAAGAATGTGAAAAAGTTTTTGAACAACAAAATGTTGCTTTTGTTGGACCTAGAGATATTGATCCACATTTTGACAATACGAATGAAAAGAACTATATTAAATATTTTAAGAAAAATTATAGTTATAAAGAAGATTATGAAAAGAATTTTGATGCGTGTATATTTTCTTGCGTAATTACAAAACGTGAGGTACTAAATAAAATTGGCAATTTTGATGAAAATTATTCTCCAGCATTCTTTGAAGATAACGATTTTAAATATCGTGCAATTTTAGCCGGATATGGAATTTATGTAGTTAATACTGTGTGTTTTTATCACTTTGGCTCAGTTACATCAAAGGCACATGATTTTAATCTAGAAAAAAATAGAAAGTATTATTATTCAAAATATCCATTTGCGGAGTATTTATCTGTTGCAGCTCATGATAGAGATGTTTATAAACGCATCGTAGAAGATATGAACAAATTCCCTATGAATATTGTGTATTCAGGATTTATATTTGTTAGAAAAGTTAAAAATAGACTAAAAAAAATAATTAAAGGAATTAAAAATTGAAAATTCTTTTTGATGCAACAGAGCTTTCATATTTTCTGGAAGAATCCGGGCATAGGGCCGGAGTGTTTTTTGTTGCACTTAATCTTTTTAGAAAATTAAAAAAAAGAAAAGATGTAGAGCTTGTTTTTTGCTGCAATTTTAAGAGATATTATTTTTTGAAAGAAGTTATTGAAAAAGTTAAAGAATTCCAAGGTATAGAACTTCTTAAAGAAAATTCTTTAATAAATTTGGCGTTCGCAAAATTGAATTACTTAGCTAAATGTAAGCAAACAAAGCAATCCCCGCCCCTTGAGGGAGGGGAAGCAGTTCTGTTTGAGCGTGAGCAAAAACTAGAAATGCAGGGGTGGGGTCACTCAGCAAATAACCCCACCCCGAAATCAAAGATTTCGACCCTCCCTCAAGGGGCGGGTAGTTCCAAACTTAAATACGCAATTCTCAGTCTATCCAGATACTACGAGAATATTTTTTACAAACAAAACAAAAAAAACATTGAACAGCTAAAAGATTTTGAAATCTACTTTAGCCCGTTTCAAGCGCCGTCAGAAGAAATCTTACATTCTAAACATTTGAAACGATTTAGGATGATTCATGACATTATTCCTATTTTAGAAGCGGGCAAAATTCCTACGAATAAAAGGCTTTGGTGTTATAGAATTTATAATACGATTAATCAAAACGATTTTTATGTTACGAATTCAGAATGCACAAGAAAAGATGTTTTAAAGTATTTTGATATTAAAGAAGAAAATATAAAAACTACACTTTTGGGTGCTGATGCTACTTTCACCCCACCCCTTAATTCTAACCTCTCAGAAAACAATACTCAATTGTTTCCTTCGGCAGAGTCTCAAGGGGCGGGGAAACCCACTAAATATGTATTTTCATTATGCACTTTAGGCAAACGTAAAAATTTAATTTTTGCTATCAAAAATTTTTTCAAATTTATAGAAAAGAATAAGATTAATGACCTTAAACTTGTTTTAGCAGGCGGAGTTTGGGAAAAATTCAAAAAAGAATTAACTAACACTATTGGCGACTTCGATCAATCAAAAATTGAAGTTTTAGGTTATGTTAAAGATGACGAGTTACCAAGGCTTTATTCAAATGCACTCATGTTTATTTATCCTTCTTTGTACGAAGGCTTTGGGCTTCCTGTATTAGAAGCTATGAAATGTGGATGTCCGGTTATTACATCTAACGTATCATCGTTACCGGAAGTTATAGGACAAGCCGGAATTCAAATTAATCCGACTAATGATGAAGAATTGATTGAAGCTTACGAAAAAATGTATTATGATAACTTCTTTAGAGAGCTTTGCGTTGAAAGAGGTTTAATAAGAGCCAAAAACTTTAGTTGGGAAAAATGTGCTTCAGAACTTCTTGAGTTTATTGCAACAAAGAGTGTTTAAAATTTTATATAAACTTCTTTCTATGTTAATCACAAAAAAACGGATTTCTAGAGGAGCATTTTTTAGTAGATTAAATCGGATTTTTCTATAAGCATTCATATTTGAATATTTATTCTCAAACAAATTTTTAACACGTTCAGAATGTTGTTTAATGAGTTTTATCGGATAATTAGTCTGAGTTATAACTTTTTCCCAGCCATTAACTTCTCCCGTAAAATAAAGTCCGTTTTTAATTATTGCAGTTTTCAGAAATGGAAAATTATCTTGTGCTATCAATTTATCCCATTTTTCAATTAAGCAATTATGAATAAATCTATATTTATTTATAAAAACAGCAATCTTAAAGCCGTTTTTATACAATAATTGACTTAATCCGACTTCATTGTTCGTAACGACATCGTTTTTAGCATTCTCAGCTTTTATACTATTGATAAAATTTTTAAAAATATCACTATTAAATACACTTTGTTTAAAAAGAATGAAATAACTTTGTATATGCGGAGCGATTGATGGTTTAGTAGGCGATTCTTCAAAATTGGTTATACCATATCGATTTTGTGTCATTCCCCAGAAATCACACTTTTTATTTTCCATTTCTTCAAAAATAGGTTTGAGCGGATAAAATGGACCATAACATGAATCGTTAACAAACAAAAGTTCTTCAAACTGTAAACTTTTTTCTTTAGCTAACAAAAAACCTCTTTTGTATGAGCCAAAATCATATTCACCATGCGTTTGTGCTAAGACAAAATCTGCGATATTATTAAGTTTATTTGTTTCGTTTGAGTCGAGATTGCAGTCTGAAACAAAAATTATTGTTTCACAAACTTCTTTTAGAGCTTTTAAATAATATATAACATAATCGTCAATTATACTATCTCTATCCCAATGTGCAAACACGCAAAGTCTTTTCATAGTTTTATTATTTTAGCATGGAAAAGAATTACTTTACCTAGTACGGGCTCAAAATAATAGTTAATAAAAAGCTAGATTACTTCATTTTACAATAAACTTGTAGGTATCACTACTAATAAGGAAGTGAAGTGTAAAATTGCCTTCGCAATGAACATGGCGTGAAACTACTTGTTGAGCGTCAATGTGAGGTTCGTTAGTACCGAAACAATTCGGCTTTTTAATAACTATTCTAATTTTATGAAAATTATCTTAGACAGTAGTGCCATAGGAAAGGGAATGTCTGAGGTTAATAAGATATTTATTTCAAAATACATAAAATATACGATACCAAGAATTAAACTCTCAATTATAATAGTAAACGAAAGAGAGGCGTAATGGTCATTAGAGTTTTGATGTTACTACTATCGTTAGTGATTTTAGTAAATTTATGTATTATTACATGCTGTTATATTACAGGAGAAAATCTTTACCAAAAATACGGCAAACAAATGCTAATAATTTTTGGTAGTTTTGTTTTTGTAGTCTCAGCACTTTATGTAGCTTTAGCTCTAATTGCTTTAAAATAGTGTTACGTTGTTAAAAAGAAAGGAAAATGATGGACAAAAAGTTTTTTGGCATGCCAATTTTGGTGCTTTGCCTTTTAGTTTGTTTTCTTGTGATGTGTAATCCGTTTGTAATGGTAGGTCCGGGAGAAAGAGGTATTAAAATTACGTTGGGTGAAGTTCAAGCTGAAAGTTATGGAGAAGGATTGCATTTAATCTTCCCATTTATTCAAAAATTCAGAACAATGGACGTAAAGACTCAAAGAAATACACTAACTACCTCTGTTTATACAAAAGACATTCAACAAGCCCGTATTACTTATGTAATCAACTATAATGTTCAGCCGGATAAGGTTAACAAGCTTTTTCAAGAAGTTGGTATGGATTACGTAAGTACAATTTTAACTCCTGTTGTTGAAGGTACTATTAAAGATATTATCGGGAAATGGAATGCGCAAGATTTGATTGCAAACAGAGAAAAAGCAACAGGTGATATTCTTTTTAAATTACATAATCAATTAAAAGATAATTATATCAATGTTACAGATTTCCAAATGACTGAAATTAACTATTCTGACGTATTTGAAAGAGCTATCGAAAGTAAAGTAACAGCAGAGCAAGAAGCTTTAAAAGCTAAAAATAAAACCGTTCAAGTTCAAGAAGAAGCTAAACAAAAAGTTATTGCAGCAGAAGCAGAAGCTAAATCAATGGCAATTAGAGCAAAGGCTTTGAGCCAAAACAAATCTTTGGTTCAGTATGAAGCTGTACAAAAATGGGATGGTAAAATGCCTCAATATATGTTAGGAAATTCTGTTCCGTTTATAAACGTAAATCCTGCAAAACAATAAAATAATAAAAATAAAAAATTAAAAAAAGATTTTCATAATATTATGAAAATCTTTTTTTTAGTTAATTTATTGAAAAAAATAAACCGGCTACCAACAACATAGTATAATAAATAGTTAAATTTCTTGATTGAAGCATTCTTGTCATAAAACTTGGAGCTCCGTGCATATTTTCCATAGGAAAATGAAACCATTTATGTTTTGGAATTGAATCCGGATTCAGAGTATATTCTATCATTGATTGATACAAATCAATTGCAAGTGGAATTGTTATCCATGTAAACATAACTTGCCAATCTGCAATATCTAATAAGCATAATAATATTGGTGCAATATATGCAGAAATAAGAAGATATTTTAAAACTATAAGCGAATTTAGTGGTGAATCAAAGGAGTTTGCAATAGTGTCATGTCCTTCATTAATGTCATATTCGTAATCCATAACAGAATGAATGTATAATAAAATAACAGTAACGATTGCTGTAGGAATCGATAAAATAAAAACTTCCCAAGAATAAGTTTTTGTCATTACATAATATATTCCACCGAAAAGTGCCGGTCCGTATGCTAATGCTATTACAATTTCAGAAAGTCTGATTTTTGATAAAAAAGAATATAGAATCGCTATTACTTCTCCTGTGAGTGCGTAATAAATAACCCCTATTCCGCATTTTAAATAGAAGAATAAACCAATGAAAGCTGCGACTGAAAGATAAATTGATGCCAAGATTAATATATCTCGTTCGTGAATTCTTCCTGAAATTAAATATCTGCATTTTGTTTTTTGTGAATTTTTAAGATATTCTTTTTTGTCAAATCCTACTTGTTTAATTAAAGATTTGTAGTCAAAATAGTCATCTAGTACGTTTGTTGCCAAATGTACTAATGAAACTCCAATTAAAGCAATAATTCCATATTTTATATTGCCTGAAATTAATGCAGAGTAACTAAAAATTACAAACCAAGACATTATTGTCATTGGAAGTGCGAAAATTCTAGAACATTCAAAGATAGTTGATAGTTTATTTAACATATAATGATTTTAACATAAACTCTTTTTTAATAAAATGTAAGTATATCTAATATTACCCTTAATTAAATTTCATGCTATAATTAACAAGGTATGAAACGTTTTATCCGAAAATTATTTTCAAAAGTTACGCTCGTAATTCTGATTTGCATTTTAGCAATTCTGACTTTTTTCTTTTGGGGTTGGATAGAAAAACAAGCGCTTAAAGTTAAAGGCACATACCTGATTTATAAAGGCGATCAGGCTTATAGTCAAGATAACATGGCAAAAACTCTTGAATTTTACCAAGAGGGTTTAAAACTTTATCCTGAGCATTACGAAGCCTGGTTTAACCTCGGAAATATTTATGCCGTTTATGAAGATTATTTTGCAGCTGTAGATGCGTATGAACAAGCGATAAAATATAATCCAAAGTTTGTTATGGCAAGAATGAATTTGGGAATTGTATACTCTGAGGATTTAGGATTTTTTGATGAAGCAATTGACCAATTTGATACAATAACTCAACTAAAAATATGGAAACTCTGGATTCCGTTTGTTTATTCTAATGTAAAAAGCGTTAGAGCAAATCGCGGGATTGCTTATTATAACAAAGGTGTAGCGTACAAACAAAAAGCGGTATATCTTCCTCTTGAAAAAAAATATTTGGCATATCAGTTTTTAGGTGATGCTATAGAAGCTTATACAAAATCTTTGAAATTTCTTAAAAAGAACTATGATGTTTATTATAATAGAGCAGTAGCACATCATTTGCGCGGTGAATATAAAGAAGCCGGATTAGATTATTGCAAAGCTATAGATATTGAGCCGATGAGATTTGATTCTCACTATAATTTAGCCGTGCTTTTAAGACAGTTAAATCGTTATAATGATTCATTAAGCGAGCTTCAAAAAGCCGCAATGCTTATTGTAGAAGAGCCTGATTCTTCGACATTACAATCTGCATATATTTTTAACTTATTGAACGAAGTATCAAGAAAACTAATTTCCAGCGATGAATATTACGCACAAAAAGTTACTGATGAGCCAACTGCCGGTATAAGTTATACTTATGTGAACGGTAAAATCGTTCCGGATGAAGAATTTGACAAGGCGATTTTAAAGAATTTTAGAACTTGCGGTGGTTTTGAGTATTTTAAAGATGAAGAAATTGATGAGGATAGTGATTTTTAATGGAAAATAAAGAACTTCATTTTTTAACAAAAATTTCGGATATTTTAGTAAAAGAAGTAGATACTGCAGAATTAGTATCGGAGCTAAAAACTGTTTTAGAAACTTATGTAAAAATCAACAATCTTAAGGTTTTTGTTTTTGATAACGTAACTTCTACAATGCGCGATTGCGCTGATAGTTGGAATGTTATTGAAGACACTTCCGAAATATATTCTGCGTTTGAAAACATAAAAGAGCATGATTTTGTTATAAATTCTAAAGCATACAAACTCCCGCCTTCAATCGGAGAAGTTTCGCTTAAAGTGAGTTCGTTAGTTATGCCAATGCTTAAAGAAGGTAATGTGTTCGGGCTTATAGAATTGGAATTTAATGACGACGCTTCTATTGATATGGAATTTTTATTCCTGATGAGGATTTTTGCATCACAAGTTTCATTAAAACTTCAAAATATTGTTTTGAATGAACAATCAAAAATCAACGTGGAATTCCATGATTCAATGAAAAATATTGCAAAAATTATTGAAACGCAATATGAATTAAACTATATTGTACCTTTGATAGGTGAAATGCTTGATAGATTTATTTCAGACCATTTAATTTATGTGTTTTTAAAACAAGGTAATGAGTTTAAACTTGTTTGGCCAAAGGCTTGTAAGGACGAAAGAATATATGAAACTCTTAAGCAACTGACGCCGGAAACGAATTATATTTTAACTTCTGATGATAAAATCGGTGCATTTCCTCTAACATCGGACGGTGAAATTACAGGCTGTATTGTTGCAAGAAGCACTTTAGACAAGCTTTCTAAACGTGATATAAGTTATTTAGAGCAACTGACAAGACAGTCAGCGATTACAATAAATCGTGCCAATACTTATTCAAAAGTTTTGCAATATGCAACTTTGGACGCTTTAACAAACTTGAATAACAGACGCCAATTTGAAGTACGTTTAAAGCAAGAAATCGCAATTACAAAACGTCAAAAAAATCCGCTTTGTGCAATGATGATTGATATCGATTTCTTCAAAAAAGTAAACGATACATACGGTCATGCAAGTGGTGATGCAGTTTTAAGAACCGTTGCATCAATTATTAAAGAACACTTGAGAGAATCCGATATTCCTTCAAGATATGGCGGAGAAGAATTTGCGGTTCTTCTTCCATATACTCATATCGAGGAAGCAAAAATTGTTGGAGAGCGTCTAAGAAAGGCGGTTGAAGAAACTCCTATTCCTATTGACAAAAAAAATATAAATGTAACAATAAGTATGGGTTTAGCCGAATTTAATGTAAATGAAACCGGTGAAGAATTATTCAAACGCGCTGACAGTGCGTTATATGAAGCTAAAGAAGGTGGAAGGAACAGAGTATGTGTAGATTTAAGTGTAAATCACTAGACGATACAAAAAAATTGGCTTATAAATTTGCAAAGCTTGTTGAAAATGATGGCTGTTTTGTAAACCTTTTTGGTGAAATCGGGGCCGGAAAAACAGCGTTTGTAAAACTTGTAGCTGAAGCTTTGGGTATCAAAGAAAAAGTTACAAGTCCAAGTTTTGTAATTCTGAATGAATACTATAGCGCATCTATTCCTGTTTATCATTTTGATTTATATAGACTTGAGCATGCCGGCATTAAAACTATTACGGATGAACTCAGAGAATATTCTACCGGTAAAAAAATTACTTTTGTAGAATGGGCAGAATTTTCTCAAGGCGAATTACCGTTTGAAAGACTTGAAATAAACGTAACTTATGATGATTCTGATGATAGCAGAATTTACGAGTTTAAATCTATTGGGAAAGATAAAATTTTAGAAGGATTAAAAGATTGAAAATATTAGCGTTTGACACTTGCTTGGATAAGACATACATAACTTTAGCAGAGGATGATAAGGTTTTGAAAAGCGAAACAATTGTTTCTGACGGACAAAACTATCACTCTGCGTATTTGATATCAACTATTGTTAAAGTGTTGAAAGAATTGAATTTGACGCCAAAAGATATTGATATGATAGCAACAGACATCGGTCCAGGAAGTTTTACGGGGATTAGAGCATGCACAACTGTTGCAAGAGTGCTTGCGCAACAGCTTAATATTAAGGCTATCGGTGTTTCTTCTCTTGAAATTCTTTCTAAAATTTTAGGTGGAAACGATTTGGTTGCACTTGATGCAAGAAAAAATAAAGCTTATATTTATGACGGTGATATTAAAGGTGCAATTGAATTGGAACAAGTAGATGAGCTAGTTAAGGGGCGCACTTTAATTACTGATAATAGTTTGCTTGAAAGATTTAGTCAATACACTGATAAAGCTGTTTCTTATCAGGTTTCAGACTATCCGATTGGGGAAATCTTGGCAAAATTGGCTTATGAAAAAGCTAACAATAATGTCGAAGATACAAATTGGCGCAAACTCAAACCGCTTTATATCCAACCACCTCCTGTTTTTGGGAAATAATAAAAATTAAGAAGTTCTCTATGTAAACTTTTGTTGCAATAATTTTGTTTAATGAAATTTAATTTTACAAAAATTCTTTATTTATATATAAAGGGTGGTGCGTATGTTACAAATACGAAAAATACTATTTTCGCCAAATAATATTCAAGCTAATGGTTATTATGCCGCGTTTAGTAAATTTCAAAATAGTAGAACGAATTTATTGCAATTTGAACAACGTTCAAAAGATCGTTCCAGTGTTTTGTATCACCAACTTAAAGCGGATTTTGATTATTGGAAATCTCGAGTATCAAAATTATCAAACGTTGCAGGTCAAGAAGAAGAAAAAATACTAGCAAAACAACAAGGAAATAATTTGCAACAATTCGGGAACTTGCAAGCTATAAACTCTGATCCAAAAGTCGGTAAAATTTTAAATTTCATAGCTTAAGTTTTTTTAATGACCAATTTATTAACATATTAGATTTCCTTACTGTAATTACAAATTTTTGTTGTATAATTAAGTAAAATAGAGAGGTAGGAAAGTATGGAAGTTTCACTAAATTGGTTAAATGAATTAGTTGATCTTAAAGATATTGATGTTAAACAAATTGCTCATGAACTTACTATGAGCGGTTTAGAAGTTGAAGAAATTGAAGAATTAAGACCAAAATTTACAAATATAATTACTGCAAAAATTGAAAAAATAGATAATCACCCAAATTCTGATCATTTACACCTTGTAACCGTTAATACAGGTTCAGGATTAAAAACAGTTGTTTGCGGTGCGCAAAACATACAAGTTGGGCAAGTAATTCCTTACGCATCAGTTGGAAGTAAAGTTCTAGACCGCAAGTCTGGCGAACAATTTGAACTTACTCCTGCAACAATCAGAGGTGTCGAATCTCAAGGTATGTTATGTTCTGACGATGAATTAGGCGTTTCTGACAGAAATTATCAAGAAGAAGATGGTATTCTTGTATTAAATAGAATTTTCCCTAACGTTGGTTTAGGTTTGGATGTAGAAAATGTTTTAGGTTTTGAAAAAGATTATGTTTTACATACTGCGCCAACAGCTAACAGAGGCGATCAAATGTCTGTAATCGGTATTGCAAGAGAACTTTCTGCTCTATTTGATAGACCTTTGAATTTTGAATATACCGCAAGAAATGCAAAAACTGCGGATTTTGAAGTCGAAATTAAAGATAACGATGTTTGTAAATATTATTCAGTCGGTGTTTTAAAAGATATTACAATAAAACCTTCTCCGGATTGGATGCAAAAAAGACTTTTATCTTCTGGTATTAGAGCGATTAATAACGTTGTCGACATTACAAACTACGTTATGTTAGAATACGGAACACCGCTTCACGCTTTTGATTTCGATAAATTGAACGGTTATTTGTGCGTAAGACGCGCTGAAGAAGGCGAAAAACTTGTAACTCTTGATGAAGTTGAAAGACAACTTCACCACGATACAGTAGTTATCGCAACAAAAGAACAACCTGTATGCTTAGGTGGCGTATTTGGCGGCGCTAATTCTGAAATTGATGATAATTCTAAGAACTTAGCTTTAGAAGCGGCTTACTTTACACCTCAAGCTAACAGAAAAAGTTCTCGTAGTGTAGGATATAAATCAGATGCTTGCTCAAGATTTGAAAGAGGAGTTGATATTGAGGCTGTTAAGTCAGGTTTATTAAGAGCAGTTGAGTTATTAGAAAAATACGCTGATGCTAAGTTTGAAGGTATTGCAGAAGCCGGTGAAAATAAGCTTGAACCAATTGAAATTACTTTAAGATATCCGCAAATTAAAAGAATGTTGGGTTGTGAAATCGAAGCTTCTAAATGCTTAGCAATTTTAGAAAAACTTGGTTTTACAGTTTTAGGTAAAAATGAAATGGCTTGCAAAGTTCAAGTTCCTTCTTTCCGCGCAGGCGACGTAACAAGAGAATGTGATTTAATTGAAGAAATCGCAAGAATTAACGGTTATGACAAAATTACACCGACTCTTCCAAACAGAGCAGGAACTCCGGAAATCAGCCTTGCCGAAAGAGTTATCAATAAAGTTCACGATTTAATGAGAGCTGCAGGACTTAATGAAATGCAAACTTCATCACTAATCGGTGAGCCTTTACTTAAACAATTCAATATGTCTTATGACAAAGAAAATGCTATTTTTGTTGAAAATCCTGCGTCAGAAGATTTTGCAATGCTTAGACAAACTCTTATAGCAAGTCTTTTGAATTGTATGAAATACAATTACGATAACGGACAAAAAGACTTTTGGGGTTATGAAATCGGCCGCAGTTATTTGAAAGTTGGTGAAACAACCGAAAAAGAAACAGGTATTAAGGAAACTCAAACATTAGCAGGTATTATTACGGGTAATGTTCAAAACTCTTTATGGCAAACAACCGGCGAAGTTGATTTCTATACTGTTAAAGGTATTGTGGACAAGGTTTTGGAAGAATTCGGTTTGACAAGACGTATTAAATTCTCATTGTTAGCAGATTCTCCATTGGCTGATTCTCATAAATGCTTGCACCCATACAAAACTGCAGTTTTAACTATGTTGGGCAAGAAACCGGAAATTATTGGATATTATGGTGAACTTCATCCTGAACTTAAAAACAAATTGAAATTAAATCAAAACGCATTTTTGTTTAAGTTGGATTTAGATATGTTAATTTCGGGTGTAAATGAATCTGTTGTAAGATATAAAAAGCTTTCTCAATTCCCTGAAGTTCAAAGAGATTTAGCGGTTATAATTCCTGCTAAAACGACTTGGGAAGAATTGGAAAAAGTTGTTAAAAAAGGCGTTGATAATAAAATCTTTGCTGGTTGCGAAGTTTTTGACGTATATCAAGGCGAACATGTTCAAGAAGGATTCAAGTCCGTTGCGTTTAGAATTAGAATGCAAGATGCTAATTCTACAATGACGGATGAAATGATTGAAACTCAAATGGCAAATGTAAGAGCAGTTTTGAAAAAGAACATGCCTGAATTGTCATTCAGAGGCGAATAATTCCATTGAATTTTATAATGGCGCAATGTCAGATTTTCTGATATTGCGCCATTGCAAAAAGCAACTATCAAAATTGACGACGAAGCAATCTCTTGAAACACGGCTAATGTTTCGGGTAAAGTGAATATAAAAGGAGAAACTATGTTAACAGGACCATTTTTAGACAGAAATTGGATGGCAGAAAACAAAGATTATAATAAATCTGATATTGTAATGCTTGGAATGCCGTTTGACGGAACTGTATCATATCGTCCGGGGTCAAGATTTGCACCGGAACAAATTAGACTTGCAAGCTGGGGTTTGGAAGAATATTCTCCTTATTTTGATAAACATTTAGAAGATTGTAATTTCCATGACGCTGGCGATTTGGAATTTCCATTGGGTAATACTGAGAAATCGCTTGAAGTTATTGAAAAAAACGTAGAAGAAATCTATAAAGACGGCAAAAAAGTTTTTGGAATTGGCGGAGAGCATTTAGTTACTTTGCCGGAAATAAAAGCTGTTTCTAAATTTTATGACAATTTGGCAATAGTTCATTTTGATGCACATACGGATTTAAGAGAAGAATATTTAGGAGAAGCACTTTCTCATTCTGCCGTAATAAGACATTCTGCTGACATAGTGGGTTTTGAGAACCTTAAACAAATCGGTATCAGATCCGGTATGAAAGAAGAATTTGAGTTAATGAAAAAACATAATACATTGATTCATGAATATTCAGAACTCGATTGTTTAAAGGATAAAAATATTTTTGTAACAGTTGATTTGGATGTTCTAGATACTTCAATCATGCCTGGAACAGGAACTCCTGAAGTTGGAGGTTTAAACTTCAATGAGCTTGTTGGTTGGTTTAAGTATTTGTCAAACTTTAATATTATTGGTGCGGATGTTGTAGAACTTGCTCCGGATTATGATGCTAGCGGAGCTTCAACTGCTGTAGCAACAAAGGTTATACGAGAATTATTGATGGCAATGAATTAATATTATTTTTTTAGTAATAAGTTCATGCCGGCTATAAAATAATTTTTGAATTCAGCAAAACTTCTTAAAGACAAAAGTGTTTTTAAGATGAATTTTGGACGTAAGTAAAAACGTTTAATAGCTTGCTTGTGTAGTTCAAAAATTCTTTCCTTGCTCAAATGTTCTGAACGCACTACCGGCTCATAGTAAGCACTTCTAAAATCTAAATTACCTTCTACAAGTTTGTTTAGCATTGCGTAAGCAAAATATTTTGTTCCCGGAAGCGGAGTCGCAGTATAAAAACTGATAAAATTGCTATCGAGTTCAATCGCAAATTTAATTGTTTCTTCAACCGTTTCTTCGGTTTCCCAAGGAAGTCCGATTACAAAATAATTATAAATTTTAATCTTATTTTTTTTAAGAATTTTCACCGTATTTCGAATATCATCAAGCGTAATTTTCTTTCCAATATTGTCAAGCATCTTTTGTGAACCGCTTTCAACGCCTATACTTACAAGGCGACAGCCTGATTTGTACATCATTTTTGCCATCTCATCATCCATCGTATCGGCTCTCGTATTTGATGACCACGTGATTTTCAATCCGCTTTCAATAATTTTTTGACAGAGTTCAAGTGTCCATTCTCTATTAAAATTAAAAATATCTGACCAAAAAAGAAAATTTTTGATATTGTATTTTTCAACACACTCTTTTAGTTCAGCTACAATGTTTTCAGGAGAACGCGTTCTCACTTTAGCGCCGGAAACAGGAGTTGCCAAGCAGAAAAAACAATGAAACGGACATCCGCGAGCAACTTTTATAACCGCTTGTATTTTTCCATTATCAGGACGTTTATAAATTGAATTATCAACCAAATGTCTTGCAGGAAATGGTAAAATATCCAAATCCTCTATAAATGGGCGCTTATCATTTTTAACGGGTTGAAAATTCTCTCTATAGCAAATTCCAAGAATATCACAATTCGGAACACCATCCAAAATATCTTTCAGAGTTAATTCGGCTTCACCCATAATTACATAATCAATAAACGGATTTTCATAAATTGTATTAGTATTGTATGTCAAAAACGGCGCGCCTTTAACAATTGTACAAATACTTGGAACTATTTCTTTAGCTAGTTTCACAGCCATCATATCAGATTGAAAAGTAGGTGTTGCAATGTTTGCAACTAAATAATTCGGTTGAAATTCTTTTAAATCTGCTTCAAAATTTCCGCCTTGACTGTAGTCTCGAATAATTGCTTCAAATCCGCAAGATTCTGCAATCGAAGCCAAATACATTAAATCTGTCGGAGGCAGAGGTGGTATAACCAACAATTCTTTTGTTGGCTGTTGGCATCTATCCTCTCTGTTTATTACAGGAGAAGGCGGGTATATTAATAAAACCCGCCCCTTCTTATTTTGATTTTCTAAAACCATTTATGAAACCTTAACTTCTTTTTGTTTTACTCTTGAAGCAATGATTGATGCTGTAATCAAGCAGAATGCACCAATTAAGAAAGTGTATTCCCAGTGATAATTAACTCCGCCAATTACGTTGAATGAACATCTGTTAATAATCCAAGAAACAAGCGTACAAACAAATACTTGTGGGCCTGCTATAAAGATATTAAAGATACCCATTACAGAACCTTCTGTTCCAGGTTTAATATATTGAGAAAGCATTGCAAAAGGTAGAGCGCAAATACTTGCCCAACCGATACCTGATAAAGCCATCAAAGCTGCAACAACTTTAACGTCTTTAATAAATGCCATTCCTAAGAATGCTAACGCCATTGATAACATTGAAATAATGTGAACTTTTTTGTTACCAAATTTAACAGATAAAACTCCGATTGGAATTGCAACAACAAAACAAACTAAGTTAAAGATTGCAAAACAAATTGAAGAGAAGTTTGTACCCGCTAGAACAGCTGAATCGTAGCTTGCTTTAACAACTTCTGATACATTTGATAAATCAGGAACACCATACACCGTGTGGATTGCATATTGAGTGAAATAAATCATCATACACATATTTCCAATCCAAGTAAAGAATTGCATCCAACAAATTTTACCAACTTCAGGAGATAGTGCAAAAAATTCTTTTAAAGATTT
>CAKVND010000045.1 GCA_934777245.1 uncultured Candidatus Melainabacteria bacterium
GTAAGGAGAAATAGTATGAAAGAACAGTTGGAAAATATTTATAACTCAGCAAAAGCAGATATTGAGCAAGCTCAATCAATTAGTGATATAGATGAAATTAGATTGAAATATTTAAGCCGTAAAGGTGAATTTAATTCAATCAAAAAAGGTTTAAAAGATTTGTCTGACGAAGACAAACGTGTTGTTGGCGCATTAGCTAACAAAATTACACAAGATCTTGAAGGTTTATTGAAAGATAAGCATGATATTTTCTATCAAAAAGAGCTTAATGAAAAATTGCAAAAAGATAGAATTGATATTACTTTGAGCGGTAAATATATTCCACAAGGTAAAGTTCATCCGCTAACTTCTACAACAAACGAAATCGTAACAATTTTTCAAAATCTTGGATTTTCAGTTGTAGCACCGAATTTATCTCCTGAAGTTGAAACAGAATACTATAACTTTGATATGTTAAATGTTCCAAAAGACCACCCTGCAAGAGATGTACAAGATACATTCTATGTAAAAGGTATGGAAGGCGTTGTTTTGAGAAGTCAAACTTCAGGCGCTCAAATTCACGTTATGGAAAATCAAAAACCACCTATCAAGGTAATTTCTCCGGGTAGAGTTTACAGAAACGAAAACATAAACGCTCGTAAGAATAATTTCTTCCACCAAATCGAAGGTTTGTATGTTGATAAAGACATTACATTCGGTGATTTAAAAGGTGTTTTGAACGAATTTATCAGATTGTATTTCGGCGCAGCTCGTCCAACTCGTTTTAGAAGCAGTTTCTTCCCATTTACAGAACCTTCTGCAGAAGTTGACGTTCAATGTATTATGTGCCAAGGCAAAGGCTGTCGCACTTGTAGTGGAACAGGCTGGTTAGAAGTTCTTGGTTGCGGTATGGTTGACGCAAATGTTCTTAGAGGTGTTGGAATCGATCCTGATGTTTATTCCGGTTTCGCATTTGGTATGGGCGTAGAAAGACTTGCTATGCTTAAATACGCAATTGATGATATCAGATTATTCTTCAACAACGATAAGAGATTCTTGGAACAATTTTAAGAGATAATTGATGAATAAAATTTTCGGCTTAATTCTAACATTTGCACTTTGTTTAGCACCGGCATTTGCTGTTGATGGTATTCTTATTTCAGCAAAAGAGAGTGCTAAAGAACAGCGCAAAGTTAGCGAAGTTGGTTTTAGACTTCTGAATGCAAATGGAATTCAAACCAGAGCTATGTTTGCATTGGCGACAACCAGAAAAATCAATGCCTATTGTGATACTAGAAGTCGTATGATTGTAATTTATCGCTCGCTTTACGAAAGATGTGAAACCGAAGATGAGCTTGCAGCAGTTCTTGCTCACGAAATCGGACATAGCGTAGATACTTATGTCGGTCCGTTTAGAGGTATAGGAACTTGTATTGCTATGAGCTATTCTCCGAGAAAATATGAACTAAAAGCTGATAAACGCGCGATAGATTATCTTGTTAATGCCGGCTACAATCCTGTTGCAATGCTTGTAATGATGAGTAAAAACTCCCCGCAAGGTCATTATGAAGTCTTTTCAACCCATCCTTTATCAACAAGAAGAATGATGGAAGTTTATGAATACATCTACAAAAAGTATCCGGAATACCTTGCTAATAATGCTTATAAGGACAATATTTATTACCAAAACTTCTTGCTAACTTCACAGAAAAATCGCGCTAAGTTCCAAGAAAAAGTCAAAACAAATTCCAACAAAAAAGTTCACTATTTATGATAAGATTCTTTGTTTTATTTCTTGTATTAAGTCTATTAATTCTGCCGAGTTCCGGCATGATTGAGGATGAGTTTGTAGAAGCGACTTTGAGCAAGGATTTGAAAATTAGAAAGTATCAGCCGCCTAAAATCGAAGACGATTTTGTAGAAAACAGAAATTACACCTCTGTTAAAAAACAAAATGTCAGAATAATCGAGATATTGCCTAATGCGGATAGCAAGATTGTTCAAAGACCATATCACATGATTTCAGAAAATGATATTCCTGTTCGAATTTGTATTAGAGAAAAGTTTTCCACGAAACAAAAACGCGAAGAAGGTCAGATTATAGAGTTTGAAACTCTTGACGAGGTGAAATTTAAGAATAAGATTTATCCCGCTGGAACTGTTGTAAAGGCTAGAATTGAAAATATTTCTATGAATTCAATGTGGGGCGCACCTGCAGATTTTATAATCGGTAATTTTTCGATTGATGAAAGACCTTTATATGGCGAAGTTACAAAAACCGGTGCAAATCGCGCTATCTGGTTGCATCCGTTGGCGGTTATTGCAACTCCCCTCTTTGGAACAGGGATTTGGTTGATGTTTATAAGAGGCGGTCACGCAAGAATTAAACCTAAAGAAATCTTTACGGTGTATTTTTGATATGTTAACTTAATTCTTGAATGGAATTCTCTTTGCTAACTGCGTTGAAAGCATTAACGCTTTTTCTGCAAAAATTAATGGTAGTTTATCAATATTTCCGTTAATTGAAACCATTGCACGGTTATAAGTCAAACGTTCGCTAGTTCCTGCTATAACAAGATTATCAATCGTTTTAATAAATCTGTTAAAAACTTTGTCAATTGTTAAAGATTTGACCATGGCTTCATTTGGAACCGGTACAATTCCCCAGTTAATACGTCCACCGCCAACTAGGAAATCATTAATCTTTTCTGCGATAATAGTTAAATTATTAGGATTGTTGTAAGCGTCAAACGAAATTACATCAACACCGGCTTCCAAAGGAATTTGCCAATCGCATTTTTCAAAACATTGAATGCCGACAAATCCGTGGTATTCTTTTATTTTTTGTATAACTTTGGCAAACAAGTTAACTATAACATCTTTTGTAACATCTTCGTTTTCTCTTTTGACGTCGCCAATTTTATGCAGCAATGGTTCTTCAAGTATAATTAAAGGAGTTGTGTCAGGAGATGCAGATTTTATTTGGTGAATTGCCCAAAGAGCTTTGGCAGCAATTGATTGAATTACAAATTTGCGATACATTTTGTCAGACAAAATTTGAATATCTGATTTGTTTATCAAAATCTGAGACATAGTAAATGGCCCAAGAATATTGACAACTGTTTCTTTTGGTTTAATTCGATTTAAAATTTGTAAATATTTAGGAAAGAAATAAGAATCAAATTTATATGGTTCAAGGTTTTCGGCGGTCGGATTGTTAAAAATGGTATCTAATTTTACGCTTATTTGGCGAAATTGATCCATATTACTGCATAAGTAATATTTTTTATCTTTAGCTAACACCCCATTTAAATTCGATAAAGTACGATATTTTATATTTTCATTTGTGTTAGCAACCGGAAGCATTGCTAAGTATGGCGTTGTCTCAAAAAGCTTTACCATCATTCTTGTTGCGGTTTTATCATCTTCATAAGGTAAACTGCCAACCGGTAGGGTTTTTAATTGTATATTTGCCATAATTTTACTTCTCTCTTATATAATAAAACGTGCTAACAGCAAGCTATCAGCACGTTTTATTTTCAAAATTTTTAAAATAATTATGCTTCAGCTTCTTCTGTTTCTTCAACAGATTCTTTAACAACTTCAGATGCTGTTACAACAACTTTTAATTCAGTTTTAACTTTTGAAGTTAACTTGATCAACATTGTGAATTCGCCGATTCTATTGATAGGAGCGTTTAATGAAACAGTCTTTCTATCAACTTCAATACCAGCTTTTTCTTTTAATTCTTCGCATAATTTCTTAGTTGTAATTGTACCGAATAATTTACCGCTTTCACCAGCTTTTGCTGATAATTCGATAGAACCAAGTTTTTCAATTTGTTCAGCTTTTGCTAAAGCTTCTTGATGTAATTTTTCTTGTTTAGCTTGAAGTCTTGCTAAGTTTTGTTCTCTGTTCTTTAAAGCACCTTCAGTAGCTACTTCTGCATAGTTTTTTGGAATTAGGAAATTTCTAGCGTAACCGTCTTTAACGTTTACTAAATCGCCTGCTTCGCCAATGTTTTGAACTTCTTTTTTCAATATTACTTGCATTTCTTTTTCTCCTTTAACTATTATTGGGCTAGTATAAACCTATGTTACTCGAAAAAAGATTAAATGTCGAGTCCTTTCGATGTTCTTCTTAAAAAATGTTCACAGAATACACAGTTTAGCTCTTATATCTTTTTTTATCGTTGTTGGAGTTAAGATTATATAAAGACCTGATTTATGTGTGCTACTATAATTATATAGAGAGAAAAACAGGAGGATATTATATGATACCAATTTTAGATTCAAAAAGACAATACGCTAAAATAGGCGCAGAAGTTGAAAAAGCAGTTTGTGAAGTATTACGCTCAGGCTCTTACATCTTAGGCCCAAACTGTAAGGCATTAGAAGCTGAATTAGCAAAATATATCGGATGTAATTATACAGTTGCATTGAATTCAGGTACTGACGCTCTACATTTAGGTTTAAGAGCTTTAGATATAGGTGCCGGTGATGAAGTTATTACTACAGCTTTTACATTCGTTGCTACAACTGAAGCAATTGGTATTGTAGGTGCAACTCCGGTATTTGCAGATATCGATCCTGATACATTCAATATAGACCCTAAAAAAATTGAAGAAAGAATTACACCAAAAACAAAAGCAATTATTCCGGTTCACTTGTATGGTCAGCCATGCGATATGGATGCAATTATGGATATTGCTAAACGTCATAATTTATACGTAATTGAAGATTGCTGTCAAGCAATCGGCGCAGAATACAAAGGACAAAAAGTTGGTACATTCGGAGATATCGGATGCTACAGCTTCTATCCAACTAAGAACTTAGGTGGTATGGGTGATGGTGGTTTGATTACCGTAAACAGTGAAAACTTGAGAAACAGAATTATCGCTCTACGTAACCATGGTGGTGCTGTTAGATATTATCATGATGAAATCGGTGTAAACTCTCGTTTAGATGAAATCCAAGCTGCAATTTTAAGAATTAAATTAAACTATATTGACGAATGGAATAAAGATAGAAGAAGTCATGCAAAAACTTACAACGAATTGTTTGCAGGATGTCCTGATATTAAAACTCCTACTGAATTGGCAGATACCTATTGTGTATATCACCAATACACAGTTAAAATTCCTAACAGAGATAATATTCACAAAATGTTGCAAGAAGCTGGAATCGGTGCAATGCTTTATTATCCTGTACCATTGCATTTACAAAAAGTACACGCTCATCTTGGTTGGACTAAAGGAATGCTTCCAAATACTGAAAAAGATACAGAAATGGTTATTTCGCTTCCAATGTTCCCAGAATTGACATTAGAAGAACAAAAAACTGTTGCTTCAACTTTGATTGATTGTATTGAAAAATCAAAAGCTTTGGCATAGTCAGAAATTAAATGAATACACTATAAAACTCGGGTTTGTTGAAAATCCGAGTTTTATGCTATAATGACATCAGCAGAGGTAACTAATATGTTTAAACGTAAATGTAAAATAACTTTCGTATCCCACGGCGCAACAGTTCATACTTTGGACGGAATAATTTGCGACACAGAAAAATACCCAAAATTAAACGAATTTGGGGAAGAAGAGATGGAAAAAGTGTGTGGTTACCTTGAAAATAGGGCTGTTGCTTATGATAAAATCTACACAAGTGCTTCTGCCAGATGTACACAATCTGCGGAAATTATAGCAAAACTATTTAAGAAAAAAATTACAATTATAGATTTACCGGCAAGAAACCATGGCGATTGGAATGGTCGTTCTTATGAGGATTTGTTTGACCAATACGGGCCGGAAGTAATTTTACAACAACCTAACAATGGTGAATCATTAGAAGTCTTTAACAAGCGAGTTTCAGATATAATTGACAGATTAGTTGAAGAAAACCGCGGTAATCGTATTATTGTTGTAACTTCTCCGGACGTAATTCAATCAGCGATTGCAAAAACATTAGAATTAACCGCGGTAAATCAATTTAAAAACCTAATCAAGACCGGCACTTTAACTCAAATTAGCTATTTTGAAGGTGATTGGTCGAGTGTGATTTATTCTGACCACATGCCGGTTTAAAATCTTATTGGTATTCCAAAATCAATATACACATTAGGTCTATAGCTAACGGGCGGACAAGGCGGCGGATAATATCCTTCACACCAGCCTAGTCTACAATCATAGCCGTAAGGATAGCCCCAATAGCTGCGCCTGGCTAACACCCCGCCGACTACGACGCTTCCCCTTCCATAATATGCTCTTGGAGGAGGTGGTGCTCCCCAATCATATCTTCGCGGATTACCGTGACCATGAAATCCCGAACCGGCATGAACTATTTCTCCTCTACCCATAGGACCGCCTGCATGAGGAGGAGGAGGTACTGCGTTTGCAGGAGTTGCCAATCCTAATAGTGCAACTAAACTCAAAACTGATAAAACTTTTTTCATACTAACACCTCTTTCTTTTGATGTGTAAAATGCTTTACCCCATTCTTATTGGTATAACGATTTGAATAAAAGTTTTGTTCAATTTTAAACAAAAGATTAAAAAAAATTAAAATATATTTTTAAGAAAATTATAGGCTATCTTAATTTTATCATCGTCATTTTTTATTAAATTTAATTTAGAAATAATGTATTCATACATTTCTTGGTTCGATTGAGCAGTTGAAAACTTAAATATTTCATATAATTCAACATCTAAAACTTTTGCAAGTTTCTCTAAAGTTCCAAGTGTCATGAAACCACGTCCGGTTTCTACGTAGCTCAAAGAGGTTGTCGCAATATCAATCGCTTCTGCTAATTTCTCTTGACTTAGACCTCTCTGCAAACGCAAATATTTTATTCTATTTCCAAGTTTAATATTTATCTCAGATTTCATAACTACTAAGTAGTATAAATTTTATTTTTAGCAAAAACAAATAGACTACACATATAACACTATAGTTTATATATATTGACAGAATAGGTTTAATCTAGTATGCTATATGTGTTGTATGTTATTATTAATGTAATATTGGTAAATTTTGTAATTAGAATAAATACGACAACCTTATATTTGCACAGAAAGTATAATAAATTTTTGGTGTAACTAATACCTATTTCATCCAAAATAATAGGGTTAAGCTCTCTACACCAAAGCGCTTGAAGATTATTTAATCCTCAAGCGCTTTTTCTCTTAAAAAAGAGGGGCTGGCTTATTTAAGCCAGCCCCTCAAAAACTATTGTTCTAAAATATAATTCAACAAAGTTCTAACACCGGCACCGGTTGCGCCTTTGATAAACTCTTGTTGAGGTTTCTCAAGATAAGCAACACCTGCAATGTCAATGTGAGCCCACTTAACATCTTTTACGAATTTTTGTAAGAACACACCGGCTGTAGAAGCACCGCCCCAACGAGATCCGGTATTTTTCATATCAGCGATATCACTCTTTAAGCTGTCAAAATATTCATCCCAAAGAGGAAGTTCCCAATATCTTTCTCCGCTTCTATCTGCTGTTGATATTAAATTTTTAACCAAAGTTTCATCATTCCCCATAATACCTGCTGCATTTGTACCCAATGCTACAACGCAAGCACCTGTAAGTGTTGCAAGGTCAATAACTTCATCAACACCAAGTTCGCAAGCGTAACATAGAGCGTCTGCAAGAGTCAGTCTACCTTCTGCGTCAGTATTATCAACTTCAATTGTCTTACCGTTTTTAGCAGTTAGAATATCACCAGGTTTGTAAGCACTACATCCCGGCATATTTTCGCATGCTGCAATAATTCCGTGAACTTCTACTTGCGGATGAAATTCTCTTATTATGCTCATAATGCCCAAAACGCAAGCAGCTGCAGACATATCATCTTTCATTGTAAGCATTGAGGATGCAGGTTTGATATCCAACCCGCCACTATCAAATGTGATACCTTTTCCGATAATCGCAATACGTTTTTTAGGGTTATCAACAGAGTATTTCATGTGAATGAATTTAGGTTCTTGAGCACTACCTTTTGCAACAGCTAAAAATGCACCCATGCCCATTTTTTCGCACTCTTCTCTGTTGTAGATTTTTGTTTCCAAACCAAAATCACATGCGATATTTGCAAGTTCAGTCGGAGTCGCAAGTTGTGCAGGCTCATTTGCTAGATTTCTTGCAAAACTCATAGCTGCTGCAATTTTTTCTGTTTTTCTTACAATGCCTTCATTAGCTTGAACGTAAATTTCTTTAACTTTGTTATCTTTCTTTTCAGATTTATATTTATCGAAAGCATAATCTGCAATAAATGCGCCCATTGTGAATTGTTCTGAATAATCGAATTCAATTCCTTCCAGAGAGAATGCAACTTTTTTAGCTTCCATTTGCATGCATTTTTTTACAGCTTTGTAGATAGCTTCTCTTGTTTTGTTAGGTGTAAAATCTTCTTTTTTACCTAAACCTAAAACAAGCACTTTTCTGTAAACTTCTTTACCGTAAGTCGGAAGAAGATATGTTTCGCCGAATTTACCCTTGAAGCCGTCTTGTTCAATCGCGTATTTGTTAGCAAGCTCGCTAACTGTTTTTTCGCCTTCGAACATGTTTACGACAAGGATGTCGGCATCAATAGTTTTAACATCTTGAACAACTTTGATTTCCATAGTTCAAAACTCCTTTCTTATTTATTCCTATTTTAAGCAAGTTTCAAGAAAAATTAAATACGTTAATTAGATTATAAAAAAAAATAAACAAAACGTTTGACATTTAAAAATGTTTATAATATGATTATCTTGTTGACAGCCGGTGAGGACAAGCGGGCGAGAAACAAAGGGAAGGGGAGAAAGAAGCCTTCCTAAAGTGAAAGCAGTGAGTCCATGAGACGGGCGTTTAGCTCAGTTGGTAGAGCGTCTCCCTTACAAGGAGAGGGTCAGAAGTTCGAGTCTTCTAACGCCCACCATTTAAGAGGTCTTTAAGACCTCTTTTTTAATGCGTAAATTCTGTGTGTAATTGGTGGGTAATCGATTGTTTATTTATTAATTGCAAAGTATACTTCTTTCAGACGTTTTTTGCTGATATGAGTATACAATTGGGTTGTTGAAACATCGCTATGCCCTAGGAGTTCTTGCACAACTCTCAAGTCTGCACCGTTTTCAAGCAAATGTGTTGCAAAGCTGTGTCTTAGAGTGTGTGGAGAAATATTTTTATGAATCAATTTGCCTTGATTATGGATAAAACTATAAATATCTTGGCGTGTAACAAATTTCCCGTTATCTTTAATCAAAAGATTTTTAGTTGTCAAACCAAACTTCTTAATCAAAAAATCTCTTGTAGGTAAAAATTCTTTGATAACAAATTTTGCTTGTTCGCCGATTGGAATTATGCGTTCTTTTGAACCTTTACCAAAACAACGAACGTATTTTGATGATAAATCTATATCGTTTATTTTAAGATTAACAAGCTCAGAGACTCTTAATCCGCAGCTATAAAGTAACTCCATAATAACATGTTCAAGCGGAGTTAAATTATTATGCAACATCTCATCAATTTCTTTAACAGAAACTACTTTTGGCAATCTTTGAGGAGTTTTCGGCTGTTCTAAAGTCGCAGCAGGGTTTTTATCTAGAATTCCTGATGAGGTTGCCCATTTAAAAAATCCTCTCAAAGACGCAACCTTTCGAATAACGCTAGTCGGAGCGAGTTTTTTTTCTCTAAGAGTTCTAACATAAGAATTAATTGTTATTCGGCTTATTGATTTAATATCTTCAATGCCTTGCGCAAAATCAGATAAATCGCGCCTGTAGGCATCAATCGTATTTTGCGAAAGTCCTTTTTCCAGCTCCAAATATTCTAAATATTCTCCGATTGTTTGGTACAAACTCTTTTCCTCTATTTATTTCCAACGGTTTTCATACTCTTCTACTGCTTGCGCAGCCTCTTCTTCCGAATATTTGTATCCCGAAAGGCTAAGCATGATGCGTCCTGCTGATTCCTCAAACAACTTTTTCTTAATTTTATAAGGATATGTTTCGTTGCCTTGAAGTTTGCCTTCGTGGATTGCTTTTACTATATCATCAATGTAAATTTGTGTGTATTGAGGAATTTTAGGAAACCTTTTTATATATTCACAAAGCGGCATATTCTCGCGATAACGATTCCCACTAGCTGAAGTTAAAAGAAAATTTCCCATGGTATTTAATCCACCTGCTGAAGCTGGCGTGATATGTTCAATAGAGCCGGTAGATGCAATAAAAATACGTCTTACAATTTCTGTCTGTTGGCGTTTGGAATACTTTACGACAAATGCGTTTCTGCTGCTTTCAGATGTCGGAAGAAAAAGCGCTTTATTTTTTATATCATTAAAAATTTCTCGTTCGTTTTGATTAGGAATAATTTCTTCTAAGGAGCTCAAAAAAGTTTTTCGCTTGAATGTATCGTGTTTTGAGTTTGCCAGAATAATCTGTCTGCATTTTGTTGTTTTAGAGCGGATTTTTAAAGCCGTTTGCGGAGAAAGCTTTCTTGTTAAATAATCTACGTCGTCCAGCACTTCCATTTCTTCTAATTTTAATTTCGTAAGACAATTTGTTTTAATCATCTGCAAGCAATTTTGCAAATTATCATCCGGATTTAATAGAGAAAAATCCTTAAAAATTGCAAACATAGCTTTTTCTATAGGTAACATAAAATCTTGATAATTATTTAATAACAGAATTGTATCTTCGGCAGTATGACATTTGGTCAAGCCTTTTTCGAACGGCTTAATTGTTTCCGTTGGAATGATTTTTACCCCGCGATAAGGACAAGTAATGTTTTTTAGCCTTCTTAAAGGCTTACCCGCGGATGTTTTACCCTCGTATGGGATATCATAATAATAATTGAGGTAATTTTCGAGAGTAATCTTTTTAAGTTTCTTTTTTGGCATAATGAGCCTTTTTGATTTATAATTCTTACTCTCATAATAACAAATTAAAATAGCTTTCGCAAGATGGTAGATGTATTTGCGATGTAAAGGGCGGAAAGTCCGCCCTTAATTAAAATTAAAAATTACAATGTCCGTATTTACAACTTTCAGAAGCGTGTTTGTCGCAGTTGTACATGAAATACACTGAAGCGACAGCACTTAAACCGACAAGTGAATAAATTATACGGGATATTACTGTCATGTCTCCAAAAATTTGTGCAACAAGGTTAAAGCCTAATAAGCCGATTAAGCCCCAGTTAAGTGCGCCAATAATTGTTAATGCATACGCTAAGTATTTAATATATTTCATAACATACCTCCTTTTATCATGTACATTATTAATTATTACTTATTCTTTTGGAAAAGAAATTGGAGGTTTGACTTAGGTAATTTAACTAATATTTCTTTTTATGGAATTTTGCAGGAGTATAAACATATTTATAAGTGTTTTTTGATGTATAGTTGGTGTGAATCTCAACTCCAGGTTCTGTGTTTTGCTCTGTAGTAATTTCAACTTGTGCTTCTTGAATAGTATTTTCACCATCTTTATTTTCTGTAACACTGGAAGATTGAATGTTGCATTGTGGTTTTTGTTTAATCTTATTAGTCTGGATTTTTGCTGTTTTATCGGTATTTGTTTTTTTTGTTGTTTGTTTTTTTATCGGCATTTCTTGTTTTTGAATTGTTTTTTCTTGAATATTTAGAACTTCTTGCGATTGTGATTTTTCTTTATCACTATTCAAAAGTTGTGGTTTATATGAAAGATGTAAAATTATAAATGCTGAAATAAGTGCTAAAATTGTTGCAGAAATAATTGTTGTTATTGTTTTTTTATTCATTTTGAACTCCTTGTTATATTAGTATATTATATGTTTTTTAAGATTTAAACAAGTCTAAAGAAATTATTTAATAGATGGTATAAAAAGTTAACAAAAAAACAACACAGAAAAACTCATATGTTTTTCTGTGTTGTATAAATTGAAATTAATATCTAAATTTAAATACTTTTAAATTTAACCAAATCTTGTTTTCTCATTCTGATATTTTCAGGAGTAATTTCAACAAGTTCGTCATCGCCAATGTATTCCAAACAATCTTCCAAAGAAAGTTCTTTATGAGCCTGTAAAGTTACCATTACATCGGCTGTCGCACTTCTCATATTGGTTAATTTTTTAGTCTTACAAATATTTACTACGATATCTTGAGGTCTGTTGCCTTCACCGATAATCATACCTCTGTAAACCTTAGTTTTTGGTGTAACAAAGAACACTCCTCTATCTTCAAATTGAGCCAAAGCGTAAGGAATAGCTTCTCCTTGTTCGTGTGCTAAGATTGAACCGCTTCTTTGTTTCGGAATATCACCGGCATAAGGTTTGTATTCGTCAAATGTGTGATACATAATACCTTCACCACGAGTCATACGAATAAATTCTGAACGGAAACCAATCAACCCTCTTGCTGGAATTGAAAATTTCATGTTTGTTCTACCGTTAGCGTTTTGCATTTCAATCATAGTAGCTTTTCTGCCTGAAAGTCTGTCAATACAAGAACCGGCATATTCTTCAGGAACGTCAACCAACAAATCTTCAAACGGTTCTTGCAAGTTTTCGCCTTCACCTTTAAAAATAACTTCCGGTTTAGAAACTTGGAATTCGTAACCTTCTCTACGCATTGTTTCAATTAGAATACCCAAGTGAAGTTCGCCTCTACCGCTAACCTTGAAGCAGTCTGTTGAATCAGTATCTTCGACTTTCAAACTTACGTTCTTTTCTAATTCGTCATAAAGTCTTTTTCTAAGTTGTCTAGATGTTACAAACTTACCTTCTTGACCTGCAAACGGGCTGTCGTTAACAGAGAAATTCATTTGCAAAGTAGGTTCGTCAACCTTAATTAAAGGCAAAGCTTCAATGTTATTAGGGTCGCAAAGAGTTTCACCGATTTGGATATCAGAAAAACCTGCAATACCAACAATATCACCGGCTTCTGCTTCTTCAATTTCTATACGTCCTAAATCATGGAAGCCAAACAATTTTGTAACTTTCCCTTTTGTAACTTTTCCTTCGTGGTTAATCCAAGCAACTTGGTCTTGTGAATGAATTATACCATTTGCAACACGACCGATTACAATTCTTCCTACGTATTCATTATAATCAAGAGTTGTTGCTCTGAATTGGAAAGGCTTTGTTGAATCACCTGCAGGTTCTTGAATGTTTTCGATAATACAATCCAAAAGCGGAATCATGTCTTTTCTTTCGTCATCAAGATGTTTGATTGCAAAACCGTTCAAGCTGCTTGCGTAAATATAAGGGAAATCAATTAAATCTTCTCTGTCAGTCAATTCTGTGAATAAATCAAAAACTTTATCCAATGTTCCGTCAGGGTCAGCCGCCGGTTTGTCGATTTTATTGATAACAACAATAATTTTAATTCCAAGTTCTAATGCTTTTGATAAAACGAATCTTGTTTGAGGCATTGGGCCTTCTGCTGCGTCAACGATTAATAAAGCACCGTCTACCATACCCAATACACGTTCAACTTCACCACCGAAATCTGCGTGACCAGGAGTGTCAACTACGTTGATTTTTATACCTTTATAGTCAATCGCAATATTTTTAGAAAGAATTGTAATTCCTCTTTCTCTTTCCAAATCGTTATTATCAAGTACACGTTCTTGAACTTGTTGATTTTCTCTAAATGCACCGCTTTGTTTAAGCATACAATCAACCATAGTTGTTTTGCCGTGGTCAACGTGAGCGATAATAGCGATGTTTCTAATATTCTTATTTGCCATTTTCTTAATCCCTATTTCTTCTAGTGTTGATTTTACACTTATATTCTAAAACAAAAATTTTTATTTGTATAATAAAAATTTTGTAAAGAGATGGAAGATGGGTTTATATCGCGTTTGAGTTTAAAAATTAAGATAAAAAAAGTGTGCTATTAAGCACACGCGTATCCCTACAAGATTTAACCGAACTCTTATCGATTTTTAGGAATTAAGAGGGATACAAGAAAATTTTATTATCAAACTCTAATCTATTTGTCTTGGTTAACGTACTGGTTATAGTAACGTTAGAAATAATCTTAAAATATAAGTATGATATTGTCAAGTATTTTGTAAGGTTAAATGTATGACAATAGATAGAAAATTGATGAGGAATGGTAATGGTTGGGTGTTGTGTTTAAATTCAACAATACTCGGTTTATTAGACGTTAACCCCGAAGAAGATATGGTGCAATACACAGTTGAAAAAGACCGTTTGGTTATTACAAAAAGCGACAAAAAGATTGATAGAAAATTAAAAACAGAAAAGTAAG
Organism: uncultured Candidatus Melainabacteria bacterium; assembly: GCA_934777245.1. The sequence continues at coordinate 14,216 of CAKVND010000045.1, forward strand.
GAGTAGGTTGGGCTTTCAGCCCAACAAAAATTATACAAATTAATAATACCCTCTCCCGCCTCCGGCACCCTCTCCATGTCGAATTAAAAAAGGAGAGGGGAGCAAGACTTGTTTGTTTGAATGAATTTAAAATGAACATCTTTTGTGCATCCCCTCCCTCGGGGGAGTTTTCTGCTCTACTTCCAAGCCAGTAGTTAAACTTGCAAATGGGGAAGTGTGGTGTAAAAGGGGAGAGGGGTTTATTGACTTAAAAAAATAACACCCTCTCTAGAATTGCAAAATAAATTAATCAGACATGTAACACAATGTATATTGTGTTACATTATCGACGAATATATTTGGCATTAGGAGAGCTTTGATGAAAAAACAAGGATTTACGTTAGCAGAATTAATAGTCACACTTGGTGTTATTGGAGTAATTTCGGCTTTAACTATTTCTATTGCAACTAAGTTAATACCGGACAAAAACAAAGTTTTATGCCTCAAAGCGTTTGATACAGTCAGCAATACTATTCAAAATTTAGCTTTTAACTCTAAAATTTATCCTACTTGTAAAGATGCAAATAGTGATGAAAACAACATCAATTGTAAAAATTTTCCTTTGTTTAATACAGATAAAACATTAGCATTTAATGATGATTTGTATAGTGGAGATAAAAAACTTTGCAGTTTACTCGCTTATTCAATGGGAGTTAACGAAGCAAATATTAATATTTATTACTCAACAGAAGCTAACATAGCATTAACTTCGGCGATTAAATCGTCATTTTTCGTTCTAACAGCATTTACCAAAGCCTTTTTCAACAAAGATTTAGCTTTGTTTGGACTGTTAAAATCAATCATAATTTGCGCTGCTGATTTGTAATTCTGAGCAATTTCTTCAACAGAATTTGATTTTTCATAATTCTTAACTGCTTCGGCGTAGTATTTTAGCGCCTTATCGTTCTTTTTAAACTGAACACATGCGTCAGCTGTGTTGCTTAAAACATAACCTTTCATTGATGAATCAGTTGTTTGTTCAACTAATTTTCTAGCTACGTCGTAATAATCGAACGCGTTTTCGTCATACTTGTCAGTAAAAATATTTGCCATTCTTGTTAGAGAATCTGATTGGCCGATTAAGTCGTCAGATTTGCCGGCATAAGAAATTGATGTCAAATAATGGTCTAAAGCAGGGCCAACTTCGTTTACGTCATCATAAATTTGTGCCATTGAAAAATGTGCTCTAGATTTTACGTTAACGTCTGTAGTGTACTGCAAAGATTTATTGTAGCTGTTTAAGGCTTGCACAAAGTGATCGTTGTCATCGTAGATTTTCCCGATTTCTAAACAAATTCTTGATTGAGTTTCTGTGTCTTTAAGCTCGCTTGCTCGGTTAAAAGCTTCTTTAAAAATTTGCATAGCCTTTTGCGGATTGTTTGAGAAGGCTTGTTTTTTAGCTTCTACAAACAAAGATTTTAGTCTGGTATCTTGTGGAATGATGGTTATATTTGGTTTTTTAGAAATTGTTGCTTTTGCTTGCGTAAACTCTTCTTCTAAGCTTAATTCTTCCGGCTCTATTTCAAGAACTTCATTTTGTGGAGGTTCTTGAATTGGAGCAGCTTGAACAGGTTCAACATTTTGTTGAACAGGCTCTTGTGGAACAGCTTGTTGAGGCTGTTGAACTTCTTGAGCTTTTGGTTTTTCTTGTTGGTCAGGAAATTTAACCAAGAAATTCGGATTTACTTCTTCTTCATTGTAGCTGTAATTAATTCTTTGCAAGAACAAAGCATCAAGCCAATTTTGCACAACTTTAGAATCTTTATTAAGAGTTTCTGAAATGTATTTATCTAATAAAGATGCAGCAATTTTTAAATTGCTTTGAATCATGTTTACTTGTGGTTGAGGCTCTCTTACAAGTTGTTCAACTGTTTGAAGATAGCGATTAACTTGTTCTTCAATTTCAGCAGGAGTTGCAATTGCTTTTATTGTGTTTCTAAAATCTTTTAATATTTGTGCAATATTAACCTTGTTGCTTCTTGCAGGTTGTTGCGGACGAGGAGCTTGTTCTTGAACTTGCTGATTCATCGGTTGATAACCTGCTTGAGCAGCCTGATATTGCATAGCATTCATCTGATGAGGTTGGTTGTTAATTCTCATCGGAGGTGGGGTTTGAACTTGATAAACTTGACGGTTTGGTGTTCCGCTGTAGGCATTTTGTGCAGGAGAATATATCGCTTGGCGTGGAGCACCTGCTTGTGGTTGCATATCTTGAGCTCTTCCGCGCGCAATAACTTGTTGACGACGTTGCTGTTGCTGGTCTTGGGCGTTGCCGTTATGACCGTCTTTATCAGCCCCTTCGTTGCCTGCGTTATAGTTGCCTTCCCTCTGTGGATAAGGGCGTGGGCGAATTGTATTCATTGCATTAAACAATATAAACCGTCCTTCCTTCAATAATATCGGAAAAATAGGATAATTCTTTACCGATTTTATAGAAATTCATACGTTTGGATGATATTTATTTAATGATAAATTTTAAAAAGTCATGGGTTTAATTTGTTTTTTTATTAAAAACTCTATCTCTCAGGGGCATTACTGTCTGAGATAAATTTATCTATAATTTATAATTTATCCTTGCTCAATCCAGCTTCTGATTTTTTCACCGGCTTCGCTTTCATCCACGCCGTCAAATTCGCGTTTAAGTTCTCTTAAAGCATCGCGAATCTCTGCTCCTGAAGTCGGAATTGCAACAGGTTTATTTTGTTGTTCCAACAATCCTTGTTGAAGTTGTGATTGTTTTTCTATCATATCAGCCGCATTCATACTCAAATCTTTAATTTGTTTTTCTTGCGCTTCATTCATTTCTCTTAAGCGCACCAATTCTTCTTCTTGAGCAGCTTTAGCAGCGTTAATTTTTTGAGTTAAAGCCTTGTGACCAAAGAACAGACCAAATGCAAGGAGGGCAATTGCTAACCACCAAGGATTACCGTGTTCAGCCTTAATTGGTGCTTTAACGTTCTTATCACCAGCCATAAACGGATCTAAAGAATCTGCAAAAGCGATAGTTACGTTTTCAGGATCTGCCTTAGGGCTTGCGGCGTGTGCAACTAATTCTTTCAATTCTTCCAATGTTAATTCTACAGGCAACGCGTCTTTTTCCAAAGTTACCGCAATTGAAATTTCTTCCAAAGTTCCCGGAGACATATATTCATTTGTTTGAACTTTAGTTACGCCATATTGAGTTTCACGCGCTGTTCTTGAATAGCTTCTATTCTGAGTTGAATCTGAACTTCCTGCAGGTAAACCGTTTGGAAGATAAACACTTACAGCATTTGTATTCTTGTTAACGTCTTGTGTTTGATCGCCCAATCCTTCTGAGAAAGTTTGTTCATTAACAGCAGCTTTCTTTTCAGGATCATAAGCAATTGTAAATTTTTCAACAGGTGCTTGCTTTAAGAAGGTACTAACCGTTGCAACGTATTTACCTTGACCGATTAATCTGTTCAATTGAGTTTGAACTTTTTCTTGCATGTATTTATCATTTTCTTGAAGTTTTGCAAGCATTTCTGATTGAGCGTCAATCATACTGTTATAAACATGACCGTTTGTATCTGTAATTGAAATATTTTCAGCTTTCAAACCTGAAACACTGCCTAACAACAAGTTAGAAACAGCTTTAATTGTACCCATATTAAGAGTTTGTCCAACTGCAACTTGAAGTTGAACGGTTGCAGTAATGGGTTTTTGCATAGAAGAAAACATTGTTTGTTCCGGGATAGAAATAAATACAGAAGCGTTTTCAATTCCGTCAATTCTTCTGATTAAACGAGCAAGTTCGCCATCCATTGCACGAACTAATCTAATTCTTTTATCTTCTTTAGTCGAAGTAAAATCACCTTTATCAAAGATTTCCAAACCAACGTTTTGGTCATACAAACCGCTTTCAACGATTACCATAATCGCTCTATCACGTTGTTCGGTTGTACATTTTTTCATCCCCGGAGTGCAGTCGCCTTTTTTTAGTCTTAAAACAGACTTTGTACCGTCAACCGCGCGGGCCGCTACAATATTATTTCTTGCTAATAGGGCTTGAATTTCAAGAGCTTTACCCAAATTGTCGGTTGTAAGTAAATCAACGTCTTCTTTCAAAGGTTCTTTACTTACATCAATTTGTTCATCTTTGGCTTTGTTAGACATTGCGAGTGAACCGCAGATAATAAAAATTACCAACAAAAGAACAATGCCACCGGCAATGGAGGCTAAAAGCACTTTATTCTCTAATAATTTTTTGAAATCCATATTCCTACCCTATATTATTATACACATATATATCAAATATGAGAAGCCTAAATCTGAATTTGCATTATTTTATCATACGCTTGGATGATTTTTCCTGTCGCAGTTGTTGCAACGTTAACCGCGATTTCTGCTTTTGACAT
>CAKVND010000046.1 GCA_934777245.1 uncultured Candidatus Melainabacteria bacterium
AACGCGTTAAAAACTGAATACGATTCTGTTAAAAAAGTGGTTAGTGATAACATTGAACGTACTTTCGGTATCTTCTCTTAACTTTAATTTTTCCCTTTTTAATCCCTTTTTCCCTTTTCCGCTTGATACTTTGTACTCAAGCTTTTTTTTATTTTTTGAACAAAAAATAGATGTACTTTATATTGCACACCTATTTATTTGTTTTGATACTTAATTTCATCTATTCTGTTAGAGTCGTTTGTTCACCTTGGGTAGACTCAACTAAACAACCATCATCTATTTCTTCTTTTGAAGAACTGTCCGTACTTACAATCTTGTTAACAGAAACAACTGTATCATTATCTGTCAAGTTTTGAGCTCTAACACCGGTTGCAGGACGTCCTTGACAAGAAATATCACCGGCTTTGATTCTTGTTACAATACCGTTTGCTGTAACCATCATGATTTCGTCTTTTTCTTCAACAATAGTCAAAGCTACTAATCTTGACATATTAGACTTGAATTTCGTTGCGATTAAGCCGATACCACCTCTGTTTTGCGAACGGAATTCTGAAAGCTTTGTACGTTTACCGAAACCGTCAGAAGTTACAACTAACAAATCTGCGTCATAATTTCTAGGAACAATATCACAACCTATAATTGTATCAGCGCTTCTAAGCTTCATTGAGTTTACACCTCTTGCGCTTCTACCCAAAGGTCTTAAATCTTCAATTGGGAACCTGATTGCCATACCGCAAGATGTACCAATAATGATTTCGTCATTCGGATTAGCAAGCTTAACCCAATTCAATTTATCGCCTTCTTCTAGAGAAATCGCAATAATACCGCTTCTTCTGATATTTACAAAGTTATCAAGTTCGATTCTCTTAATATAACCTTTTTGAGTTAACATGATTAGGTTCAATTCGTGTGAGAAACTGCTTACAGGAACTACAGCAGTAATTCTTTCACCTTGCTCAATTGGAAGAACGTTAACGATTGGAAGCCCTTTAGATTGTCTACCGCCTTCTGGGAAGTCGTAAACATTCAAGCTGTAAACAATACCCTTAGAAGAGAAGAACAATACTTTGTCGTGCATCATAGCTGTAAAGAAGTGTTGAATATCATCATCTTCTTTTGTCTTGATACCGGCTTTACCACGAGTTGCGCGGTTTTGACGTTCAAATGTATCTAAAGAAATTCTCTTCAAATATCCTTGGTGAGTAATAAACACAGCCATTGGAGTGTTTGGAGTCAAATCTTCAATCGTAACTTCACCTTGTTCTGGAACGATTTGAGTCTTTCTATCATCTCCGTATTTTTCTCTATCTTCAAGAAGTTCGCCTTTGATAATATCAAGAACTTTTTGTCTGTCAGCTAAAATTCCTTCGTATTCTTGAATTTTCTTCAACAATTCATCGTATTCGTTTTTAATTTTATCTTGTTCCAAACCTGTCAATCTTCTCAATTGCATTTCCAAGATTGCATTAGCTTGGTCAATATCTAAACCAAATCTACTCATCAAGCCTACACGAGCATCTTCGGTTGTTTTAGATTTTTTGATAAGTTCAATAACTTCATCCAAAGAACCCAAAGCAATTAATAAACCAGCTAAAATGTGCGCTCTGATTTTTGCTTTCTTCAAGAAGTAAATAGTTCTTCTTGTAACAATTTCAACTCTGTGTTCAACGAATTCGTTTAGAACTTCATACAAATTCAACAATCTAGGTTGTTTACCGCAAAGTGTAACCATATTTACACCGAATGTCGTAGCAAGTTGAGTAAATTTAAACAAGTTATTCTTAACAACTTCAGGCTTTGCATCACGTTTAAGTTCAATAACAATACGCATGCCTTCTCTGTCTGATTCATCTCTTAAATCAGAAATACCTGTAATTCTTTGTTCCTTAACCAAATCTGCAATTTTTTCAATTAATTGCGCTTTGTTAACTTGATATGGAATTTCTGTTACGATAATCGCTGTTCTTGTTTGACGACCACCGCCACCAGGAATTTCTTCGATTGTCGCAACCGCAGACATTTTAATAGAACCACGACCAGTTTCGTAAGCTTGTTTAATATCATTTAAACCAACAATTGTCGCAGCTGTTGGAAAGTCAGGCCCTTTAATATATTCCATTAAACCTTGAACAGTAATTTGCGGATTATCAATTAACGCAATAGTACCGTCGACAACTTCTCTCAAATTGTGTGGAGGAATGTTTGTAGCCATACCAACCGCGATACCTGAAACACCATTCAATAAAAGCATTGGAAGTCTAACAGGCAGTACAGATGGCTCTTCTAACGAACCATCGAAGTTTGGTACAAAATCTACTGTTTCGCAATCAATATCAGCAAGCATTGATTGAGTAATTTTGTGCATACGTGCTTCTGTATAACGCATTGCAGCTGCACTATCACCATCGACTGAACCAAAGTTACCATGACCGTCTACCACTAAATATCTTGTGTTAAAGTCTTGTGCTAAACGTACAAGAGCTTCATAAACCGAACTATCACCATGAGGGTGGTATTTACCAAGAACTTCACCTACGATACGAGCACATTTCTTAAACGGCTTATCCGGAGTCATGCCTAATTCGTTCATTGCATATAAAATACGTCTATGAACAGGCTTTAAACCGTCCCTTACATCCGGAAGCGCACGACCAACAATTACACTCATCGCATAATCAATATAGCACTTCTTCATTTCTTCTCTGATATTAACCGGTACGATTTTACCGTCCGAAAACATATTTTGTTGAGCCAAAATCCTTCTCCTCTATCCATTTTCCCAAGGTGAATCTTTTAAAAATAACAAGCTGAATTTAGCCTGATACATCCCCTATATAATATATATAATAACACAAAAAAGGTTTCTGTAAAGTAAACATTAATTATAGTGTGTATATGAACAAATCTTAAAAATTCTCATTTGTAATTTTAAAAAAAGTTGAATTTATGTTATAATACCAATAATTAGATTATGAGGGAGAAATATGAATAAAAATCAATCAGTTGGTATGTACGTTATTCTGGGGATTATGATCTTAGCATTTATTTCAATGCTGTTTTCAGGGCCAACTTCTAGCACGGAAGAACTTTCTTATACAAACTTTTTACAGAAAGTTGAAAACAACGAAATAAAAAGTGTTGATATGGGAAAAGACATGTTAATTGCTTTACCTGTAAAACAACCTGAGGCTAAGAAAAGCGCATCAAATCCGATTTATGGTGATGTAAGACCTCCAAAATTACAATATAAAGTTGTTCTTCCGGAAAATTCAGATGTATTAAATAAATTAGAAAATAATAATGTTGAAATCAGCGCAAAGAAGGCTGATTCAGGTTCTGCTTTCGGTTTAGGTTCTTCTTTAATAACTATTTTGCTTGTTCTAGGTTTTATTATGCTAATTATTAAATCTATTCAAGCTGGCGGAGCGCAAGCGATGTCTTTTGGAAAAAGCAGAGCCAAAATGCTTATGGATAGTAAAGTTAAGACAACATTCAAGGATGTTGCGGGTATTGATGAAGAAAGAAAAGAACTTGAAGAAATTGTTGATTTCTTAAAGCATTCAGATAAGTACGTTAAATTAGGCGCAAAAATTCCTAAAGGTGTTCTTCTTGTAGGTTCTCCAGGTACAGGTAAAACACTTATGGCAAAAGCTGTAGCCGGTGAAGCTGGCGTTCCGTTCTTTTCAATCAGCGGTTCTGACTTCGTTGAAATGTTCGTTGGTGTTGGTGCTTCTCGTGTTAGAGATTTGTTTGAACAAGCAAAAAAACATCAACCTTGTATCGTGTTTATTGATGAAATTGATGCTGTTGGTCGCCAAAGAGGTGCCGGCATGGGTGGCGGACACGATGAAAGAGAACAAACTCTTAACCAATTACTTGTTGAGATGGACGGTTTTGACGAAAATACTAATATAATTATTTTAGCTGCGACGAACAGACCTGATATTTTGGATAACGCACTACTTAGACCCGGTAGATTTGATAGACAAATTGTTATTAACAAACCGGACGTTTTAGGTAGAGAACAAATTTTAAACGTTCACGCGAAAAACAAACCTTTGTCAAAAGAAGTAGATTTAAAAACGCTTGCGAAGCGTACTCCGGGGTTTACGGGGGCAGACCTTTCAAACTTGTTGAACGAAGCAGCACTTCTTGCAGCACGTCATGATAAGTCAGAAATTGAAATGCCTGATTTAGAGGAAGCTATTGATAAAGTTATGGCAGGCCCTGAAAAGAAAAGTAGAATTATCTCTGACGAAGAAAAAGAAAATACGGCTTACCACGAAGTTGGACACGCACTTCTTGCAAAATTGCTTAAAGATTGCGATCCGTTGCATAAGGTATCTATTATTCCGCGTGGAATGGCTTTGGGCATTACGTTGACTTTACCTGAAAAAGATCATTTGACTATGCGTAAAAACCAACTGTTGGATAGAATTGCAATGATTCTTGGCGGACGTGTTGCAGAAGAATTGATTTATGGCAAAGATAATATTACAACAGGCGCATCAAACGATTTAGAAAAAGTTTCAAATTTAGCCAGAAGTATGGTTACCACTTACGGTATGAGTGAAAAAATGGGTAATTTAGCTTACGGAAAAGACCAAGAACATATTTTTATGGGCAGAAACTTTGGCAATACAAGAGATTTTTCAGAAGAAATTGCTGCTGATATTGACAAAGAAGTTAAGAAAATTGTTGATGCTCAATACGAACACGCAAAAAATCTTTTGAGCGAAAACAGAGATATGTTGGAATACATCGCTCACAATTTGCTTGAAAAAGAAACTTTGGACGAAAAAGAATTTGAAGCGTTAATGAATGAAGTTAAAGAGAAAAGAGAATTAGGTCAATAAGTGAATAGGTGAATGAGTGAATAAGTTCATTTAAGATATTTTCAATGTTTAACGCGTTTTTTCTTGAATATATTTAATACGAACTTATTCACCTATTCACTCATTCACTTATTCACTTTCTCCAATACCTCAAAAATGAAAGGATAAATAAATGGACAGAGATGAGCTAATATTCAACGAATATAAAACATATTGCGAACAAAAAGAGAATTTTATTGATAGAAACTTTAGAACGAATAAGTTTTATATGACAGCGGTTGTTGTTTTGATTTTTGCAATGATTTATACGGGCAATGTTGTTTTCTTGAACAAGATTAGCGCAACTTTGGTGTTCGCTTTGTTCGGAATTTCTGTAAGCGCTTTATGGTGGATGAACGTTGATTCATACAACACTTTGATTAAGGTTAAGTACGCTAACGTTATTGAAAAAATCGAAGAAAAATTTCCAGTAAAACCTTTTACTGATGAATATAAAGGAATTGAAGAGTTCAGAAACAATAAAGTATTTATGTTTTCTGATATTCAAAAATTAATCGCCGCAGTCGCAGCTTTGTTCTTTTTTGCAGTATGCGTAAGCGAAATTACGCCAATTGTAATTAAGTTGTTTGCAAAATTAGTTGATGCGGTTGTGAAGTTTAAGAGTTGTGGAATATAGTTTAAAAGTCAATAAGTGAATAGGTGAATGAGTGAATAAGTTCGTATTAATTTTCTTTTTATAAAATGCGCTAATATAAAATAGTAGGTTGGGCTTTCAGCCCAACAATAATATTCAAAGTTTAACGCAATTTTTAATCAACAATAACTAATACGAACTTATTCACCTATTCACTTATTGACTCAAAAGGAAATTAATTATGAGTAAAAACAAAGAATACGGAATGGCACTTAATTGGAACTATGTTATAGTTTCGCTTGTAGTGCTTGTAATATTAACGCTTATGGTTTTGTATATGCCAAATTTGCGCGAAATTGATATGAATATTCTTCATTCAATTCGTTTGGCGCTTTCGCCTTATCCGATTTCTTATGCGCAAGTTATATCAGAATTCGGACGCGCAAATCATATGTTGTGGCCTCAAATTGCGGCAGGTAGCGTTTTAATATCAGAAAAAAGATATATGAAGTGTTTTCTTTTGATATTCTTTACTCAAGCTTCATTTGTTGTAACAGATTTCTTTAAAGATTTTGTATGCAGAGAACGCCCAGGAATTATGTGCTATTCAGGATTTAGCTTTCCTTCTGGTCATTCTTCTACAACAATGTGTTTTTACGGAATTTTAATTTATTTAGTTCTACATTACGCTAAATCTGATTTCTGGAAATATTTCCTAACTTCTCTGTTCGGAATCTTTATTTTCTTGGTTTGTTTGTCAAGATTGTGGCTCGGTGTTCATTTCTTGACCGATGTTGTAGCAGGATTATTCTTAGGATTCTTGTTGGTTAATTTGTATATTATCGTTTCAAAAGCAATGAGTAAATAGAATTAAACATCTAAATCATCATCATTAGTATCAGGTAAATCCGGTTCAGCAACTTGCTTTGTAAGTTTTTCATTTAATTCTTGCAAAGTAATAGATTTATCCATTTTCTTCAAAGCATTTAATACCGCAAGTTTATAATCTGCATCAGCTCTATTTTTAGGGTTGTCAATAATTTCTCCCATTCTTTGTCCCAAATAACCCATTATAACTGTTGCTGGAACTAAAATAGCAGCTGTAGTCAAAATAGCATGCATATCTATTGCGCCTACTCTGATAATACTAACAGTACCAAGCACAATAATTGTTATTACGACAAAAAAAAGTCTTAAATTTTCTGTATACCCCATTTTAACTTCTACCTATTCCCCGCGTTTATTAAGATTTTCCATATCTTTTTTCATACAGAATTGAACTAAAGTCATTTTATCAATATTACTCAAACATGTAAATCTGCCTGAAATAGTGTAACGGCCGTTATCGCCTTTTTCAACACGAATTAATTGATATTTACATTTGATTTCTTGCTCGTCACTTAATTTGATAGAAACATCATAAATTTTTTCAATATCAATGTTATCGGCGGTTGTTAATTTCATACCACCGGCAGAAAGGTCTAACGTTCTAACCTTATGAGAAATGCCATCACAAGTTAATTCTAAATCTTCTAAAAATTTAATACGTGTAAATTTACGTCTTTGTAAGAATCTGTGTTTAACAGGATTTGCAATTGTGATCACATTGTTTTCAAGCTTCTGAATATAAGATTCAAAATAAAGATAACCATTGTCTGTAAAAGAATAAAAATCGCAAATATGATTAACGATAAGTCCGTCAGGTTTGTATTTCAATTCCATTCTAAAACCGTCCATTGAAACATCCAAAACTTTACCTTTATTAGTAAGTTTAAAATCTTGTGGAACGATTGTTACTATTTGTTCTTCTTTTACTAGTTCTCTCATATATGACCTTTCTAATTTTTATCATTCTCCCCTCGCCCCTTGTGGGAGAGAGGGTGGGGGTGAGGAGGCTTACGCCTTCACCATACCTACCGACTTAACCTTCACATTTGGACTAATTTCATTATATGACATAATAGAAATTTGTGGATAAGTTCTTTCAACCAGTTTCCTAAATAACAATCTGATTGGAGAAGAACATAGAATTACAGGCTGATTTCCTGTTGCTGTAATTGCTTTTTCCAGTTCCAAATTCATCTTGTCAAACATATTTTTCGTAAAGCTTGGATCAAGTGTAACGCTTTGACCGTCAGGACTAGCACCTTTTGCAATTGTATTTTCAACATCGGGTGCAAGTGTTATTACATATAATTCGCCTGTATCAGCAAGATTTTGTTTGCAAATATTTCTTGAAAGCGCTTGGCGCACATGTTCAGTCAAGAAATTAGGATTTTTATTAATCTTAGCTTGCAAACTGATTGTTTCTAAAATAGTTTTCAAATCGCGCACTGCAACACCTTCTTTGAGCAAGTTTTGCATAACAATTTGAACATCACCAACTGTAATATCTTTCATTATGTCGTTAACATAATCTTCTGAAACTTCTTTCTTAAGATTATCAATAAGTTGTTGAACGTCAAATCTTGAAATGATTTCAGATGCGCACTTTTTGATAACTTCAGTTATGTGTGTTGAAATTACAGCAGAAGCTGAAACTACAGTATAACCAGACATTTCTGCCATGTCTTTGTCTTTAGGTTCTATCCAAAGAGCAGGTAAGCCAAACGCCGGTTCTATTGCATGAATACCGTTTATTGCAAGATTTCCGACAGGATCACCGGCACACATTGCAAGATATCGTTCAGGATAAACTTCTCCGGATTCCAGTGCAACACCTTTTAATTTTATTTGATAAGAATTTGGAGAAAGTTGCAAATTATCACGCACTCTTATAGATGGAAGCACAATGCCTAAATCAAGCGCTGTTTGGCGTCTGATTTGTGCGATACGTTCCAACAAATCACCGCCCATTTCAACGTTAAGCAATTGAACGAGTCTATAACCAACTTCAATTTCAATAGTATCCACGTTAAGCAATTCCATAACACTTTCTCTAGTTGCTTTTGCGCGTTTTTCTTTTTTACCAAGCTTTTCTTGTTGAGCTTGTTGAGCCTGTTGAGCTTCTTGTGTTTGCTGAACTTCTTTTTTATTTTTAGCTTTAAAATAAGCCATTCCACCTGCTATGCCTGCAATTGCCAAAAACGGAACTGTCGGCATGCCTGGGATTATCCCCATAAATCCTAAAAGACCGGATACAACACCTAAAACTCTAGGGTCAGAAAACATTTCATTTTTGATATCTTGAGATAAAGATTCGTCTTTACCTGTCGCACGAGATACAATCAAACCTGTTGCTGTAGAAATCAAAAGAGCTGGAATTTGAGAAACAAGACCATCACCAACTGTTAAAATAGTATATGTAGAGAGTGCTTGTTGAACATTCATGTGCAACTGAATTATGCCGATAATCAAACCGCCAACGATATTTATAACAGTAATTACGATACCTGCTGTCGCATCTCCTTTAACGAACTTAGAAGCACCATCCATAGTACCGTAGAAATCTGTTTCTCGTTCTAATTTTTTACGTCTTTCTTTTGCCTGCTCTTCGTTGATTAATCCTGAGTTTAAATCAGCATCAATACTCAATTGCTTGCCGGGCATTTTATCCAAAGTAAATCTGGCAGAAACTTCAGCAACACGAGTTGCACCACCTGTAATTACCATAAAGTTAATTAAAACCAAGATACAAAATATAACGGCACCGACAACGTAGTTACCACCGACAACGAATTCTCCGAACGAATTAATTACGTTTCCGGCTTCGCCATTTAATAGAATCAAACGCGTAGAGCTTACGTTAAGACCTAATCTAAAGAGAGTTGCAATTAAAAGAACAGTTGGGAATGATGAATAATCAAGGGGTTCTTGGGTATATAAACAAACAAGCATGATAACAACAGCTAAAGAGATGTTTACAGTCAGTAGTAAATCCAAAAGTACAGGTGGAAGTGGAATTACCATCATGCACACAATAACGACCAAGCCAATCGCAAGGACGATATCATTATTGCTTAATAATTTTGATAATTTTCCAAGTTCCATTTGTCTCTTTCTCTAAAAGAGGCATACCTCTCCGCCAATAATATCTTAGCATCTTTTGTGCAAATAAGGCAAGGTTGTAATCTTTTTTAATATTATAAACCTTTAATATGTGTTAAAGGCCAAAACAAGAATACAGCACGACCTATAAATCTTTCTTTTGGTAATGTACCCCAAAAACGGCTATCCATTGAATTACCCCTATTATCGCCCATCATAAAATATTGACCTTCCGGAATTACAAGTGGGCCACAAAACATGTCTGTTTTACATTTGTGAAAATCGTATTCGCTCATAATATAATCTTCTTGTAATGGCTCATCATTGATATAAACTTTGTATGCACCATTTGAGCTTTGCTTAATTTCTAATTTTTCACCGGGAAGCCCAACAACACGTTTAATATATGCAATATCCTTACAAAAAAATCCTGTTAAACGACTGAATACAGCCCAAGGAGTTGTTTGTAACTTTATAAAAGGCGGATAAAAAATCATAACATCACCACGTTTAGGCGTATTCTCAAAACGATGAGTTTTAATTAGATTTGGAAATTTTGTAAGTTTTTCAACTACAATCCTATCTCCTTCAACAAGAGTAGGTTTCATAGAGCCTGACGGAATCCATCTTAATTCTGCAATAAAAAACCTTATTAAAATCACAGCAATTACTACAAAAACAATTGTATCAACAGTTTCTTTTAGATTTGCTTTTAATTTATCTTTATCTATCATAATTTACCCAATAAATCCTCTAACCCTTTAGAATAAATATTTCGAGGAAACTCCTTAATTTCTTTTAATAACTCTCTTTGACAATTATCCATTAAAACCTTAGTTTTTTCAATACCTATAATATCTTTCAGAGTATAAATTTTATTTTCTAAATCCGCACTTGCCGATTGTTTTTCTAAGTCATTTTTTAGTTGAAATAATATGCCAAAATTACTTGCAAAACTTGCCGCTTGAGCTTGCGGTAATTTCGACATCAAACAAGAACTCTCCAAAATCGCAACAAATAATTCTGCTGTCTTGCCTTCGATTATTTCTAAATATTGTTCTTTTGTTGGAACTTTATTTCTTAAGGTATATTGCAAAATTTCTGCTTCGCTCATTTTTTTTATGCAATTTTGAAAGTTCGTTAATACATTCCAATTCCCAATCTTAATCAATCTTTCTGTCGCCAATGATAATAGAAAATCGCCCGATAAGATTGATATGTGCGGATTAAATTTAGTCCAAAAAGCGGGGTGATTTCTTCTCGCGCTTGCATTGTCTAAAACATCGTCGTGTAACAAAGAAGCATTATGTATAAGTTCTCCTGCCGCTAATAAATCTATATTCGGATTAATTCCATGAGCCTTTAAATAAAGAATTGTAATTAGCGAACGAATACGCTTTGTTGGACTTTCAAGAAAATGCTTTAATTCTATATAAATATTGTTTGAATTTGTAAAAAGATTAGATAGTTCTTTATCAATAAGGGCTAATTCATTTTTTGCAAGTTCATTAATTCTATCCATAAACGGATTTTAACATGAAGTAGGATTTATTAGTAGCTACCACATGAGGGATTGTCATTCATTGTTAATAATACCCTCTCCCGCCTACGCACTACTGTCCGAGATAAAGACATGGCGTGCAACTACTTGTTGGGCGTCATTGTGAGGTTCGTTAGAACCGAAACAATCCAGCCTTTTAATAACTATTTTTATTTTATAAAAATTATCATGGACAGTAGTGCGAAGGCGGGAAAGAGTGTTAAAACTCAGTGCTTTTTGCTCCCTCGCAATGACCGGAAGTAAGACTACCAGGTTTTATTTACACATTAATCTTAAAATCTTCTTTCTTTTTTGTGTGTTTAATCATCTCTGAGGCTATAATCGCCGTAATTGGCACACAAACAACAATTGCAATACTTCCAATCAATGCTGACGCAACTTCCGTCACAACTTGATTCAAGTTAATAAATTTTTGTAAATCAATATTATTCGCAAGTAATAACAAAGGCAAAGAACCGCCCATATAAACAAGAATCAAAGTATTTGCCATTGTACCTATAATATCGCGCCCTACGTTCATGCCAGATTTAAATAAGTCTTTGACACCTTTTGTCTTATCAATTTCATAGATTTCATTAATTGTACTTGCAATAGACATAGCAACATCCATAACAGCACCAAGAGTTGCCAAAACCATCGTTGCAATTGTTATATTTATAAAATTTAGTTCAGGATGTGATGTATACAAATACATAGATGTTTCATCTGCAAAACCGGTCAGATGTGCTGTTATCATTGCTATAAATGATAAAATACTAGCAAAAGCCAAGCTTAAGATTGTACCTATAACCGCAGAAGAACTTTTTGAGTTAAATCCACCTACTGAATACATCGTTGCAGCAGTTGAAAGTAAGCACACTAAAATTGCTGCAAAAATTGGATTTATTCCATTTAAAACCATCGGCACTAAAAGATTTGTTATCAAAAGTATTGTTACACCAATAGAAATTAAGCTAAACACACCTTTTTTTCTACCTACATAAATCAATAATCCGCAAAAAATAAGCGCAAGCCATCCCAATGTTCCTGAACGTTTTATATCTTCTATGCTATACTCAACACCATTTCCGTTATCTTCAGCATGAAGAATTACTTTTGTATTCTTTTTTAACTTTATATCATAATAAGGATTTCCGGTAAGCATATTATCTAACTCAACGGTTTCACCTTTAAATTCTCCAGTAACAAGTTTTACCTCAATTGCTTGTTTTGTTTGAGTAACATTCGTATCAGTCAAATCAACATATTTAACATTTTGAACAACGCCAACTTCTGACGGTAAAATGTTACCTTCTTCCGCAAAACAAGGTAATACAAAAAGCAGTAAAAAGAATACAAATATTTTTTTCATTATATATGCTCCGTGTAATCATTGTGAGAGAATTTTTGATTCTCGTAACAATTTATAATATCAATCATAAAAATTAAAGGTGCAATTTCTGCACCCTTAATCTTAGTACATTCTAACCAATTTTCTAACTTCTTTAAGAACTTTTTGAGCTTCTTCCCTTGCTCTAGCTGAACCTTCGTTCAAAATCTTTTCAACAATTTCAGGATGAGCTTCATAATATCTTCTTCTTTCTCTGATTTCTTTGAAGCGTTCGTTAACCTTTGCGCCTAATTGACGTTTACAATCTGCACATCCGCGTTGACCTTTTTCACATTCACATCTGATTGTGTTAACTTCATCTTCGCTTCCGAAAATTTTCCAATATTTGAAAGCTACTTCACAATCATCAGGATGACCCAAATCATCTTTTCTCATCCTGCTTCTATCAGTAATTGCAGACATAATTTTCTTAGCTGTAACTTCTTCTGTATCAGCGATTTTAATATCATTGTTGAAAGATTTACCCATTTTATTACCGTCTAAACCGCAAATCAAAGAGCAATTATTCAACAATGGTTGAGTTTCTTTAAAGAAATCTGTTTTATAGATATTATTAAATCTTCTTGCGATATCTCTTGTCAGTTCAACGTGCGCTACTTGATCAATTCCAACAGGAACAAAATCAGTATTAAACGCCAAAATATCAGCCGTCATAAGAACAGGATAACCCATCAAACCATAATTGATTTGAGATGCAAAACCTTCTTTTGAGTGTAAAATTTTTGCCATATCTTTTAAGTTAGGATCTCTTTCTACCCAGTTTTGAGGAGTAATCATACTTAAATAAATATGAAGTTCTGCGATTTCAGGAATCAAAGATTGAACATAGATTGTAGCTTTTTCAGGATTAATTCCGCTTGCAAGCCAATCCACCGCAACATCAATCACATCTTGCCTTAAATTCTCTGTCTTCTCGTATTTTGTAGTCAAAGCATGCCAGTCTGCAATAAAATAAAAACATCTGTACTCATCTTGGAGTTTCAACATATTTTCAATTACGCCTAAATAATGCCCCAAATGAAGTTTCCCTGTTGGGCGCATGCCTGTTACTACAATTTTATCTTGCATATATTATTTCCTTTCCTTAATCATCAAAACTTTAATTTCACCGGCGTCTAAATCCGTAAACAAACGCTTATGTCCGGCTCTTATGTTATCGTTACCTGTTATAACGTCTAACACATTCTTTTTGTTTATACTTTTATCTTTTATCGTAATTTTATTCTGAGGATTTTTAAAATCCAAGTTACCAACAACAATTATTTGTTCTTTATTCAATTTTCTTGTAAAAGCAAAAACTTTATCATTGCCGGTTTTTAGTTCTGTAAAATCACCTTTTGTAATCAAATCCAAATTATTGTTTCTGAAAGCCAAAGCTTCTTTAAAGTTGTTCAAGATTCTTTCGTTTTTACCGTCAGGTCTGCGAGAAAAATTGAAGATATCTAATTTCCCACGATGCACAAAGTAAGTATCATCGTCTGTTTCAGTTTTTTGAGCCTTAGTATTTGCCCAAGAATACAGATACTCATCACCGGTAAAGAAACCGTCAATACAATAAGGATTGAATGGTAAAGTTGCTTCCAACCAAGAAATCATAATTGAGAAGTTTTCGCCATGCAAAACAACAGGACTTACTTCATCATGAGTCGTAAAACTCATGATTACACTTTTTGGAGCTTTGTATGAATCAAGCAATTTCAAATTGAACTTAATATGTTCCATAAATTCAGGTGCATTCCACTCTTTTAAGTTGAAAAAGCTACCATAATATCCGTCAAATCCAGCTTGCAACAATTTGTCATAAGGTGTAAATTCTGCGTATTGACTTGGTGGTTCTCTCCAAGAGTCTGACGCTTCAGCTAAGAACATAAATTCAGGGTCTTTACTTCTGGTGTATTTAATAATTTCTTCCCAAAAAGCAGAAGGTTTTATTGTTGCAACATCCGCTCTAATTCCGTCTGCACCGATTGATAGAACTAAATCAACAAACTTTTTGTGCGCATCAATTACGTCTTGGTTAAGTTTTTTGTTGTTACCTGTTTTAAGTAATCTTACATCAGTCCAATCCGTAGGAACAATTGAACATTGCCTATCATCTTTAATAAATAATTCAGGATGAGTTAAAAATAAGTCATAAGCGCCACAGCTTGGAAGGTCAATAATTACTCTTATTCCACGTTTATGACATTCTTCAATAAACTTTTTTGCCTGTTCTACATCCGTAAGTTTTGAAGTTTTATCAACCAACTGAGGATTTATATCCCAGAAGTTTTCAGCTGCATAAACTGAACCTGCAGTTCCAAGCGCTTTAAGCCTTCCAACAGGAGTTATAGGTAGAACGTGAAGCGTATTTATGCCGAGATTTTTTATTTCATCTAATCGCGCAATCGCATTTAAAAAATTTCCACTGACTTCATTTTCGTCAATAATTTCGTTACCGTTTAAATCTTGAGCGTTAAAAGTTCTAAGATTTATTCCACAAATATTTGCTTTGTTATTAGTAAACAATGTTCTTAAATCATTGTTTTCACCTGCATAAGCGCAAGAACTTAAAAGTAATAAAGCTAAAGTCAGAACTTTCTTTTTCATAAAAAATCCCCCTTTAAATCGTATCAAATAAAGATTTGATTGTAAATGGGAGAAATAATTAATACAAAAAAATAAATAAATTGACTTAAGGTTTTAAATCATTAAATCTTAATTGAGGTATCAAAATGTTTTTAACAAATTTATTTACACACAAATGCTCACATGAACATGTTACTCCAGATAAAGATTGCGCGTATTGTCCTGATTGCGGGAAATTAATCAAAAACGAATGGTATATTACACGTTGCGCTTGCTGTGGAGTTAAATTGAAAGCCATGGCTAAAAAAGGAGAAATCGTACCACAACTTAATTATTGCTATAACTGTGGAAGCAACGAATTCAAAGTTGAAAAATTGGACGAAATTAACTTTGTAGACATCCGTTTTGCAGCACTAGTAAAACACGAGGTAGAAAACAAAGAACATATTTGTTCAACAACTAGATGCTGGCAAGAAAGAACAGACGTGCAACCAAAATTGCTAGTACAATACCTGTAATATCGGCAATAATTCCCGTCAGTAATGCATAACGAAATTTTTTAATTCCAATTGAGCCAAAATAAACCGCCAAAACATAGAAGGTTGTTTCTGAGCTTCCGACCATAACAGCCGCAAGTTTTGTAATATAAGCATCAGGTCCAAAATTATTTGCTATATCGGAAAATAAGCCCAATGTAGCAGAACCGGATAAAGAGCGTGTTAGAATTATTGGAACAATATCAGCCGGAATATAATTCCCTACAAGATTTTTAATTAAATCCATTGCTCCGCAGGCTTTAAACATAGAAACGCCAACCATAATTGCAACAAGATAGGGAATTATAGATACAGATACCTTAAATCCGTCCTTTGCACCTTCTACAAATTCTTCATAAACAGGAACTTTTTTTATTATTCCTGCACATAGAATTACTAAAATCATTAATGGAAGAATGTATAAAGAAATTTTCTCAATCATTATTCCTCCAAAGTTTTTTCAAAATTAATGCTATTACTATTGCTGTTAAAAATGAAAGTGTTGTAACAATTAGTGTTGGCAAAATCACTTCAGATGGATTTGTCGCGCCAACTCCAACCAAAACTGCAATCACAGTAGCCGGAATAATTTGAAAACCTGCAGTATTCATACCTAAAAACATACACATGCTATCAGTTGCAACGTCTTTTTTCGGATTGTCTTCTTGAAGTTCTTTCATAACTTTTAAACCAATAGGTGTCGCAGCATTCGTTAAACCTAATGCATTTGCAGCTACACTCATTGTAATATCACCAATCGCAGGACTGTCTTTTTTTACATCCGAAAATAAAACTTTTGCAATCGGATTTAAAAATTTTGAAAGAATTTGAACCAAACCTGATTTTTCTGCAATTCGCATTATGCCAAGCCAAAATGCCATAATACCAATTAAAGAAAACGAAATTTTTACAGCCAAATTACAAGCAGAAAGCATTGCATTTACAACATCTGAAATCGTATGATTAAAAATTCCGACAATAATTGAAATTGTAACTAATCCGAAAAATATGTAATTCATAAACTTATATTAACAAAAAAACATTTTGACTGAAAGCCGATTATTTTAGTGGCGAGCAGACAACCATTTCACAGTTTTTGCAATCAAAAATCAATGGATAAGTTTGTCCGTGTTCGTCTTCTAGCAAAAGTTTTTGTGGAGATTTGCAAATACCAAGTGCGTATTTTACACAATGTTTTGTGCGCATAAGTTCAATCTGATGCTTTGGAAGTTTGACTTCCATTGCAGGTTCAAGAACCGTACAATCGCATTTGTTATAAAACTTTTCGGCCTCTTTGTTGAACACATTGGCTCTATAATCAACTTCTTTTTTATAGTAATGTGCATAACTAAGCGGTTTTTGAATATCGCGTTTATAATTTTTAAGGCGCTCTTGCATAAGTAATTCAAACGCTTCACGTCGTAGTTGATTAATCGCGCTAACAGGCATAAATGGAAGTTCTGTGGCGATTTTTATATCTTCGATATAAAAATCGCTTTCTCCTGTTTTAGAAAACTGTTTTATGAAAGTTTCTCGCATTTTGTCATGATTGTTTGCGCATTCACCCTCTAGTGGTAGAGTGATTGTGATATTGTCTTTGTCAGTAAGGATTAATAAAACCCTCTCCCTAGCCCTCTCCGTAGGAGAGGGGATGACCTCAACTTGTACACCGATTTGTCGCTTAACAGGTAGAGAGAGTAATTTTTCAAACTCAACATCAAGGTTTCTGTAAACCTCATCACCAACTTTTAATTTTATTTTCTTGTTTGGATAAATCACAAGCCTAGCTCCCTCTCCTAGGGTGAGGGCTGGGGTAGAAGCTTTTCCTGTTGGAATAACTTTATTCACCAAGCATCCATCACTTCCCACAACAAGTCCATCTTGCGCATGATTTTTTTTATTTGTTTTAATCGCAAAGCAATCTTTTTTAATTTCAACAACCTTGCCCAAATATTCGCCCTTAGATTTAGGTGAAACAAAATTAAAACAATCCTTACGTTTTTCTAAGAAATAATCCGTAAAACCGCGGTTAAAACTTTTTTCAGGATTAGGCGTAAACGGATAAATACATTTGCCGGAACTTATTTTTGTAGAGTATTTATCTAATTCTTGTCTATAATAGGCTGTAACGTTTTTTACATAGTTTGTTTCTTTTAATCTGCCTTCAATTTTAAACGAGAAAACACCGGCTTCTGCCATTTCTTTCAAGTGTTTTGATGCGTTAAAATCCTTTAGGCAAAGCGAATGAATGTCTTTTGCCAAAATTTTCCCATCAGTATTTTTAACTGTGTATTTTTTTCTGCAAGGTTGAGCGCATTCTCCCCTGTTTGCAGAACGCCCGCCAATAAACTGGCTCAGATAACATTGACCGCTATAAGACACACAAAGTGCGCCATGTACAAATGCTTCCAGTTCCAAATTCGGATTAGCTTCATGAATTTCTTTAATTTTCTCTAAAGAAAGTTCTCTTGCTAAAACTACCCTAGAAACTCCAAGTTTATTGAAAAAAGAAACTTTTTCAACATCTCTATTATCACATTGAGTGCTCATATGTATGGCTAAATTAAAGGGTTTTACAAACTCCATCTCCGCGGGAGAGGGCTGGGAAGAGGATTTTATTTGCAATTCCATCAACTTATTCAGTAATCCCATATCTTGAACGATAACCGCATCCACACCGATTTCATCAAGCTTTTTAACCAATTCAACAGCTTCATCTAATTCTTTATCATTTAAAATCGTATTTACGGTAATAAAAACTTTTGCCCAGAATTTGTGCGCGTGATTGACAACTTCTTGAATATCATCCAAACTATTCGGTGCATTTCTTCTCGCACCAAAACAAGATGCGCCCATATAAACAGCATCCGCACCACAATTAATAGCTTCAATTGCGGTTTGTTTATCTTTTGCAGGTGATAAAAGTTCGGTTTTCATAAATTGAGGGGATTAAGGTAATAGGGTAATAAGGGAATAAGAGGTTATAAACTTTCCATAAAAAAACTTTTTGTTAATTTAATATATTTAATATCACTTATTCCCTTATTACCCTATTACCTTATTCCC
>CAKVND010000047.1 GCA_934777245.1 uncultured Candidatus Melainabacteria bacterium
TTTTCATGTGTATCTCCTTCAATCTCGTATGAATACATTATATCACATTCTCCGTATAAGTTTTTATTCTGCTCAATTACCGAATCGATTTTTTTCTTTAAAAATTCGGCAGAAGGCTTGTCGCCGTCCATTAAAATTAGCGACAAAGTTGTCATAGCGCCTTCTTTTTCAATTAGAGAATTTGTCATATATGTTTTGTTTAACAAATTATTTTCTTTAAGCAAGTTTTCAATTACGGCATTAGTTGATTTAATTTTAATAACCGCAATTGTTGAACCGTTTGAACGCGCTTTTTGAGAAAGTTGTTTTCTTATCATTGTAAAATTACTCTTGTCATTTGCAACAGGAATTACAAAATAGAATTTTGAACCTTTGTTAATTTCGCTATCACACCAAATTGCGCCGTTATGCGACTCCATCAACTGCCTTGCAATCGGCAAACCTAAACCTGAACCACCGACTTTTCTTGAGAGTGAATTTTCTATTTGTGCAAATTTATCAAAAACATGGTTTAAATCCTTGCGCTCAATACCGATACCATGATCTTCTACGCAAACTTGCAAATAATTGCCTTGTAGTTTTTTGATATCATCTTCAAAACAATTGTCATACTGAAGTTCACGAGCATTCACAACTTTTGAAGTTATTTCAATTTCACCGGCGTCAGGCGTAAATTTAATCGCGTTTGATACAAGATTAGTTAAAACCTGTTCTAATCTGTTTGAATCCGCGTAAACCTCTACATCGTCATCTGAAGGAATATATTTTATAGTCAAATTCTTTTCTTTAGCAACTTCTGACAAATTTGTTTTTACATATTCAATTACAGGCTCAACATGAATAAGTTCAAATTTGAAATCCATTTTCCCTGCTTCGATTTTTGAAATATCAAGAAGGTCGTTGATAATACCGGAAAGCCTTATTGCATTCCGTTTGCCCATAGACACAAATTTTTCTATATTTTCGGTCATCTCACCGGCTTTTCCGCTAAGAATAATATCCATAGCGTTTTTAATTGCTGTTAGCGGCGTTCTTAATTCATGCGAAACAATTGAAATAAATTCTGATTTCAAGCGTTCAAGTTTTTGTAATTTTCTGTTTGTTGCTTTTAATTCTTGTGTAAAAGATGCACTCTGCAAAGGAATTGTAACTTGTTGAACAAGAGTTTGAAAACAAGTTGCGTCTTCTGTTGAGAAAGGTTTTTCTCTGTAGATTTCCGTAAATCCGAAAAACTCGTCATTTAAAGCTATCGGCGCAAACATATTGTCATATCTCAAGATTGAAAAATCGTATTCTTGAATATTATGCTTGATGTTTTTTTCAATCTTTAAATTACCTATTTTGATATCAATGGGAGGATCTGCAAGCAAGGATTTGTAACTCAATATTGCACGAAGTTTTAAAGCTTCCAATAACCTGTCAGAAACTTTATAAATCGAATTAATTATTAAAACCGGTTCGCGTTCTGAGCGAAACATCAGAGTACAAGCAAGTTCAAAATTCAATGATTTTTCGATACCTTCAATCATAATTTTGATTAATTTGTCTTTGTCTAAAGAGCCGGCGAGTTGCGAACTTGTGTTATACAAAACATTTAATTGGTAAAGACTTCGGGCTAATTCTTGGTTAGATTTTGTCATCTTTAATAAAGAAAGCCGCGTCTTTAAACTTGAATCGACAGTTGCAGAAAGTAGCTTTTTATCGATAGGAGTTTTGATGAAAAGATTTGCATTATGCATAACATCTTTGTTTAAATCTTTTTCGCCAAGAATCATAAGGATTACAACCGGATACTGCTTAATTTTTCTGCATAAGTGTTTCAAATCAAGTGTTTCAATATCACCATCTACGATAACAATATCAGGTTCTTCAACTTTTAGAATATCAAAGATAAGAATTTCGTCCGATGTTGTTGCAATTTCATCCATCGGAAAAACTTCTTTCAAAAGATTTTCTTTCTCACTATCCTCACTAACCAACAAAAACTTAGTCATACTAAGATGATAGCACAAATGTGTTTTTGAGTTAATAGTTTTTGATTATAATATTTTTTTGTTACTATATTTTAGTAATGCATTTCTAATAGGAGTGATTATTGTGCAAGAATTTAGTATGCCAAAAAGAGAACAAAATTCTAACAAAGGAACTTTTGGCAAAGTTTTGAATTTCGCAGGTTCTAAGAATTATATCGGAGCATCATATTTATCGACAATAGCTCCTTTGAAAGTTGGTGCAGGCTTTGTAGCACTTGCTTCAGAGTCTGATATTATTCATTCTGTTTCTACACTCTTGCCGGAAGCTGTTTATTTGACTAGAGAAGAAGGACTGGAAAACATGGATGAATTTTCGGTTATTCTAGTTGGTTGCGGTTTAGGTTTAGATAAAAAATCGTTTGATTTGTTTGAAAATGTTATAGTAAAAATTCAGAATAAACACACCCCTTTAATCGTAGACGCTGACGGGCTAAATATTCTTGCAAAAAATAAAATTGAATTACCGCCAAATACAATTATAACTCCACATCCTTTAGAAGCCTCCAGACTTTTAAATATAGATTTAGAGGATGTTTTATCTGATATAGAGAGTAGTGCTAAAAAATTATCAGAAAAATACAACTGTACTGCGATTTTAAAAACGCATAGAACTATTGTTTGCCAAAAAGATAAAATTTATAAAAATCAACATGGAAATTCTGCGCTTGCAAAAGCAGGTTCCGGAGATGTTTTAGCCGGAATAATTGCAGGACTTGTTGCACAAAAAATGGATTTGTTTGAAGCCGCTAAACTGGGTGTCTATTTACATTCAAGAACCGGTGAAATTGCGTCAAACGAACTTACAGAATATTCAGTTTTGGCTTCAGATTTACCAAAATACATACATTTAGCAATAAAAGAGATTTTGAATGATAGATGAAATTGTAAATATTTTAAAAAATGCGAAACAACCAAAGAGTGATTTTGTTGTATTAATGGATAATTTTAAAAATCCGTATTTGGTTTTAATTGCGTGTATTTTAAGCCTTCGAACAAATGATAAAACGACTTATCCCGCGACTCTCAGAATGCTTGAACTTGCAAAAACTCCTAAAGAGATGAAGCAGGTGAAAATCGAAGATTTAGCGCAAGCAATTTATCCTGTAGGGTTTTATGAAAACAAAGCAAAACAAATTATTGAACTATCTAAAACGATTGATGAAGAATTAGACGGCAAAGTTCCTGATGAAATAGATGAATTGGTGAAATTTAGAGGAGTTGGCAGAAAAACTGCAAACTTGGTTTTATCGCTGGGGTTTAACAAACCTGCAATCTGTGTTGATGTTCATGTTCATAGAATATTTAATCGTTTAGGTTATATTAAGACAAAAACTCCTGAAGAAACTGAATTTGCCTTGCGCAATAAGCTTCCTGAAAAATATTGGATAGATATAAATACACTTCTTGTAACGCATGGTCAAAACGTATGTAAGCCAATAAAACCAAAGTGCGCAGAATGCCCGATTTCTGCATACTGTGCAAAAAATATATAGTATGGTATAATTAAAAAGCAGAGAGGTTTTTTATGACAGAAGAAATCAGTTGTCCGTTTTGTGGAAACTTAATATCAAAAGACGCATTAAAATGCGAAAAATGTGATGCTTTATTCAAAGAGCCGGAGCTTCCTAATTTAAAGTTTAAAGAGCTTGCTCCTTTTTTAGCGATTGATGTTTTAACAATCGGCTTCTTTTCGACCATTTGGTTTTTTATAAACGGAAAAGCTATTAATAACTTAGTTTCTAAACCAAAAGATGGTATAAAATTAAATTGGTTGGTTTTGCTTTTAGCTTTGAATGGCGGATTTTATTTGTTTATGTTTTACAAATGTCCAGCATATCTGCTTATATTCTCAGTTTTACAATGTTTGCTTTATATAGCATTATCTTATAGAGTTCTAAGAATTGTACAAAAATATACACAAAATACTTACAATGTAGAATTGAGATTTAATCCATATTACATGGTTTTATTTAATGTATTTTATCTTGTACACGTCGCTGAAACATATTCCGATAGAGTATTCCATACTCATGAATACTTTGATTGGAAATCTCCGCAAGCAATCTTGTTAATCATCTTACTTCTGATAATTTTGTTTATTCTAAGATTTTATACAGAAGTTTATTTTTTGATTCGTTAAAAAGTAAGTTAAATAGCTATTTCAAAAGTTGATTTTGCAACGCGGCAATTAGCTTCGTAAGCTGCTTTTGCTTCTTGAATATTAACTGCATCTTGAACTGTATAGCCATTTTCAAGCGCATTTACCATAGCGTTATTTAAATCATTTGAAGATTGAACGATGTTTTCAGCAACAGTTTGCAGTAAATCGCCGGATGCCAAATTTTTGTAATAATCATTCAGATTGACTCCTTGATTTGTTTCTTCTACTGCAGGTATTGCGCTCGGTGATGCTGTTTTACTCGTGTAACCGTTTAGCGTTGCAATACTATCCAATAAATATGAATAATCGGATGTGTTAATTGAAGAAATTGAACTCATATATAAAACCTCTATACTCAGTATAACTCTTTTTCTAAGTTGTGCAACCCTAACGCAGAATAAAATATGGTGATATAATAATTTAAGGAGAAAATTATGCCACATTTTTTTATAAATTCGAAAGAGAAAAAAGATAATCAAATTATTATTTCTGATGTAGATAACTATCGCCATATTGCACGTTCGCTTAGAGCTAGAGTTGGTGAAAATTTATTGTTAATAGATGAAAATCAAATTCAATATGAAACTCTGATTTCGGAAATTAATTCAAAAGAAATTTTTTGTGAAGTTCAAAAATCTTACCCTTCAAAAAGAGATTTAGAATTTGATTTATTTTTAGCGCAATCTCCTTTAAGAAGTGATGCGCAAATAACAGTTATGGAAAAAGCTACCGAGTTAGGCGTAAGAGCTGTGTATCCTGTTTTTACTGATAATTGCGCACTAAAAGTCAATAAACAGGAAAAATGGCAAAAGGTTATGAACGAAGCTTCTAAACAATGCGAAAGAGCAAAAATTCCGACTTGTTTTGAGTCTACAACCTTTGAAGAATTACAAAAAAAAGATTTTGATAAAGTTATCGTTTTTGCAGAGCGCTCAACTGAAAAGTCTTTGAAACAATATTTAAGTGAAAACCCAACAAAAAAGGGTGATAAAATTCTTGTAATAATTGGGCCGGAAGGCGGATTCTCTCAAAAAGAATTTGATTATTTCAGAAGTAAGAATTTACCGCTAATTAGTTTGGGTGACTTGATTCTGAAAGCTGAAACGGCTGTAATCGTGGCACTTGGAGATATTATTTATGAATATCAAGGATGATTTTATTTTAAAAGAAATCAACGAAGGTTATCTTGTTGGCGGTTCAATTCGTGACTTGTACACAAAAAAATGTGAGTTTTGCGATAGAGATATCAGTATTAAAGGTGCAGAAAAATTTGCGAAAAAAATTGCAAATCAGTTCGACGCGACATTTATTACGCTTGATAGCGAAAATCAAATTTTTCGAGTTGTATTAAAGGATAAAGTTAATTATCTTGATATTTCTGAATTGCAGGGAGAAACAATCGAAGATGATCTTAAAAGGCGTGATTTTACGATAAATGCTGTTGCTTATGATTTGGCGCAAGATAAATTCATTGATGTTACAGGCGGACTGCAAGATTTGCAAAACGGAATTTTGCGTCACATTGATGACAAAAATTTTGAAGAAGACCCGCTTCGAATTCTTAGAGCATTTAGATTTTATGCTGTAACAGGTTTTGAAATGACAGACGAACTTCAAATCGCGTTAAAAAAATATATGCCATTAGCTTTAAAGCCTGCAAAAGAGCGCATAAATTATGAAATCATGAAACTTTTTGGCGGGGATTTTGCTTCAAAATCACTTTTGAAAATGGATGATTTCGGATTGCTGGAAGAGATTTTTCATTGTGTAAAAGATATGAAAAAAGTTCCACCAAATACTCATCATCATTTGGATTTGTTTCATCACGTGGTTGAAACTGTCGCACAAATAGAAAATCTTTACGCAAATCTTTCGGGGTTTGAAAAAGAGCATATGGATGCCGTCGATTTTGGCGGTTTTCCACGGATAAATCATTTAAAATTGGCAGGCTTTTTACACGATATCGGTAAATTCTCTACGTGGACAATAGAGGATTCAGGACGTCATAGGTTTATAAAACACGATGATGTAGGGGCAAAAATGGTCGTACCACTTTTGCGCGAGTTAAAATTTTCTAAAAAACAAATTGAATATATTTCTTGTATGATAAAAAATCATATCTATCCTTCAAACGTCATTGCTGCGCCGGTTTTGAATGAAAAAGTTATGATGCGTTATCTAAGAAAAATGGGCGAAAATGTAGTTGATAATATAATTTTAGCTAAAGCAGACAGACTTTCAGCTAGAGGAGTTGATATCACAGAAGAAATTGTGAATGCGAATTTGAATGGCTTAAATAAACTTTTACAATTTTATTTGGATAAAAAAGATACACTAAGACCGCTTCCAAAACTTCTTGATGGACAAGAAATAATGAAAATTTTGGATATAAAACCTTCATCAAAACTCGGCGAAATTATTGATGCGCTAAAAGAAGCACAGCTTAATGGTGATGTTTCGACAAAAGAGGATGCTGTTAAGTTTATTGAATGTTCTATTTATAATAATTTAAAATAAGCAAATAACAAACCAACAATTGCGGAAATTATTATATAATACAATGGATCGCGTTTTGATTTCCAACTCAATAAAAGTAAAACTCCCAGTAAAATCATTGCTTTAATATCTTTGATTTCCGGCTTTAATAACCCAATCGCAACTGAAGTTAAAAGCGCGCAACTTACAGGCTTTAATGTTTCAATTGTTGATTTTACATAAAAATTGTCGCTAAATTTTTTTAGAAGTTTTGATACAATAATTACCAAAAATAATGACGGTAACATTTCTGCAGTAGTAGCAAGAGCTGAACCCAAAATTCCGGCGCTTTTCAATCCGGCATAAGTCGCAACATTAATCCCGACGGGCCCAGGAGTAATAGAAGCTACTGCCACCATTTGAGTTAATTCATCCAAAGAATACCAATTATAAACTTGTGAAATATGATATAAAAACGGAATCGTCGCGTATCCGCCACCAAACGAAAACAAACCGATTTTAAAAAATTCTAAAAAAAGTTGAAGATAAATCATTTAATCTCCTTCTTCTTTAGAGTTAATCGTTTGTAAGCTACGCCGATTAAAGTAAAAATTACAATGCTTTGAATTGGAGTGATTTTTAAAATCAACAGTGCGAATAAGGTTAAAGCAAAAATTATGTAGAAAAACGCATTTCTGTTCGATTTTTGCCACATTTCACGCACAGTTAAAACTATTAAAGCAATTACTGCAACTCCTACACCCCAAAGTGCACCTTGAACATAAGAATTATTAACTAAAGCACCTAAAATGGAAGCCAACAGTACGATACTCCAAAACGGAATAAAAGTTACGCCAATCATAGCTAAAATAGCACCCCATTTACCGCGCAACTTATAGCCGATAAACATAGACATGTTAGCTGCGATGATTCCCGGAAGTGATTGCGCGAGTGCAAAATAATCAATTATATCGTCATGGCTCACAAGGTTTCTTTTATCAACAAATTCGCTTGTCATAATTGGCAAAATTACATATCCGCCGCCAAGCAGAATTGCACCTATTTTTACAAAAACTAAGAACAAATTAAAGAGCGACATCTTTTTCTGCCTATTTTTGCTATTAATTTTTCATCATCTTCCGGAGAAAAACCTGTTGTTGTTAAATAATTTCCGACAATAGTCGAATCTACGCAATATCTGAACGCTTTTTCTATTGTTTCTTCAGAAAGTCTTGCTTTTTTACCGCCAGCTATTCTAATTGAAGCGTTTGGACAAGCAATCTTGAAGATTGCTAAAGTTCTCAAAACATTTTCTTCATCGATTTTATCACCGTAGTTTTCAAACGGAGTATTTTTAATTGGCGTTAAAATATTAACAGGAATGCTGTCAGGATTAATATTTGCAAGCTCCATAGCCATTTCAATTCTCTGTTCAACAGTTTCACCCATACCTAAAATAACACCGCAACAAAGTTCCATACCATATTTTTTCACAAGTTTTACAGTATTTAATCTATCTTCATAAGTATGAGTTGTGCAAATTTGAGGGTGATAAGATTTGCAAGTATTTATATTGTGGTGAAAACGAACAAGACCAGCTTCTGCTAGTTTTTCAGCCTGCTCATCGTTTAAAATTCCAATACTGGCACAACTTTTAATACCTTCTTTGTTCAAAGCTTTAATCATTTCAAGCATTGTATCAAAGTCGCTTTCATCCGGAGTTTTACCGGAAGTTACTATTGCAACTCTGTTTGCGCCGTTATTAACGCTATCGTGCGCGGCCTTCACAACAGTTTCAACATCAATAAGCGGGAATGATTCAATATTAGTATTGTAGTGTGAACTTTGTGCACAATAACGGCAGTTTTGTGAACACTTGCCTGAACGAGCATTAATTATAGAACAAAACTCAACTTCATCTTTTAAATATTTTTTTGATTCATCTAAAAGTTCAGTTAAATCCATATTATATAAGTTTAATAGTTCTTGTTTTGATAACATTTTATTGTCCTTTCTGTATTTGTCGTGTTTGATGACAAATGTCAAACACGACCTA
Source organism: uncultured Candidatus Melainabacteria bacterium (assembly GCA_934777245.1). Next base: position 8,726 of record CAKVND010000047.1, read on the forward strand.
CAAATTATTATATGACAAAAACGTTGTTTCGTTGTTTAATGTTTCTAATCTGTCCCAATATCTACGTGCGTAACTTTGTAAAATATGTTCAACTTGTAGTTTTTGCCTAAAGGATGACCTGTAGGTCTAAATTAAGCTAGTAGTTTAGCTTTTGTCATCCGCCCAGTCTCCTACGTGCGTAGCTTTGCAAAATATGTTCAATTTGTAGTCTTTACCTAAAGGATGACCTGTCGGTCTAAATTAAGCTAGTCGTTTAGCTTTTGTCATCCGCCCCAATGTTTACGTGCGTAGCTTTGTAAAACACGCCCAACTTGTAGTCTTTACCTAAAGGATGACTCGTAGGTCTAAATTAAGCTATCGTTTAGCTTTTGTCATCCGCCCCAATGTTTACGTGTGTAGCTTTGCAAAATATGTTCAACTCATATTTTTGCCTAAAGGATGACCCGTAGGTTTAAATTAAGCTAGTAGTCTAACCTTTGTCATCCGCCCAGTCTCCTACGTGCGTAGCACTGTCTTGGATTTTGGCTGTTCAGAACTTCATCATTCCGCTATTATTTCACTTACGTGAAATAGCGCTCCATTAAGTTCTTCACAGGGACGTGTCTAGCCCTCGCAAGGCTCGGGCGTCGCACTTGCCAAAATCCGCAAAAAAAAGCTATGAACTTTTTATCGTGCATAGCTGTTGATTAGGGATATGTGTATCGTCGTTTTTTAAGGAGTATAGATATATATTAGCAGTACTTTTTTTAAATAAAATCATCAAAACGTATGATTTTCTTAACAAATCTTAACAAAAATTTTAGTAATGATAATTATAGCCAATATGGTTAAAACCTTTTAACTAGACTTATTCGGTATTAGTATCATTGAAAAAAGATTATGATATATTAGAATTAGATATATAGACTAGACGGGAGTTGGGTTTTATGAAAATTGATAAAAAGAAATTAACAGTACAAATTCTTGCTATCGTGGGATTGTTACTTTCTATAAAACTGGCATGCATTTATTATGTAGCAAATTACGAGAAATATGCATTATCAAGTTTTTGTTCAATAAATGAATTTGTAGATTGCGACGGAGCCGCAAGATCAACAGTTTCTCAGTTTTGGGGAATTCCGCTTGCTTATTGGGGAATTTTCTTTTACTTAACGGTTCTTTTCTTAACGGTTGTTGATTGGTTTAAAAAAATTCGCTTATTAAAATTTTTAGAAGTTTTTAAAAATCCTATGTCTTATGTTTCTACACTTGGAACTGTTGCATTTGCGTGTTCAATGGTATTAGCAGGATTGAGTGTATTTAAAATACATAAATTATGTATTTTATGTTTTATTACATATTTTATAGATTTATTCATAGCGCTTGTAGCTTCTTCCGGAGAATTTAAAAAACTTGTTGAAGCTTTTAAAACTACTTTTGTAGATTTTATAGCCGGAGCAAAACAGTATACAAAAACATTTGTCGTACTTGTTATTATGGCGGCAGCATTCCTTGTTTATAGTGGAACTACATACAATTTTGTACCACACGTAAAGAAACAGAAAGCTATTTTAAAATACCGTGACATCAAATTTAACCCTTATAGAGTTAAAGGAAATGTTTTGGGTGCAGAAGACGGAGATGTTGTAATTGAACTATATTCGGACTATGTTTGCCCAATTTGCTACATGGAAAATATAATGTTGCATGAAGCGGTTAAAGATTTTTCTAATATCAAAATTGTGCATCATAATGTTCCGTTCGATAAAGAGTGCAATCCTTATATTTCAATAAATATGCATCCAAACGCTTGCTTTATGGCAAAAGGAGCGATTGCAGCAGGTAAACAAGGTAATTATTGGGAAATGAGTTCTCTATTGTACGAAAATCAGCCTAAAAATATTGAACAAATGTTGAAACTGGCAGACCAGTTGGGTTTTGATAAAGATAAATTCATTAACGATTTAGAATCAGAAGCAACTGCTAATGAAATTGAAGTTGAATTGAAAAAATCTGACGATTTGCAGATTGATAGCACTCCTACGATTTTTATTAACGGTGATGAAATTGTGGGCATTAAGCCTTATTATGAGCTAAAGGATATATTAGTTGAGCATGGAGCAAAACCAAGAAAATAAAATACTTATTCACGCATGTTGCGGAATTTGTTCAGGGTATCCTATTTCTTTATTAAAGGAGATGGGATATTCGCCTGTGGTTTATTTTTGCAATCCCAATATTGATACGGAGGATGAATTCAATAAACGCCTTGAGGCTCAGAAAATTGTTTGTATGTATCATTGGGTTGATTTGGTTGTAGATGATTATAACCATGAAGAATATTTGCAGAAAATTAAAGGATTGGAGAATGCTCCGGAGCGTGGTGCAAGATGCGTAGAGTGTATAAGGTTAAGATTACAAAAAACAGCACAGAAAGCTAGAGAGCTTGGAATAAAGCAATTTACAACATCACTTCCTATTAGCCCGCACAAGAATTTTGAAATGATTTCAGAATTAGGTAATGAACTAGCAGGGGATTTAGAGTTTGTTGCGATTGATTTCAAGAAAAAAGACGGATTTTTAAAAACTAATAAGCTTTCTAAAGAGCTGGGAATTTATAGACAGAATTATTGCGGATGTGAATTCGCAAAAGGACATTTGAAGAAGGATTAGAAATATGGAATGTAAAAGAGAAGATAATTTGCAGGAATGCACTTGTTCTGCAACTAAATGCAAAAATAGAGGAATCTGTTGCGAATGTGTGAGACATCATAGAGAAAATGGTCAAATTCCGGGATGCTTTTTCCCAAAAAGTGCAGAGTTAAAACATGACCGCTCGATTGAGTATTTTGTGAAAGTTTATTCGAAATTGAAGTAAGTTGTAAAAGTTAATAAAACCCTCTCCCGCCTTCGGCACCCTCTCCATGTCAAATTGAAAAAGGAGAGGGGAGCGAGACTTGTTTACATGGACATCTTTAGCGCATCCCCTCCCTTGTACGTATTTCACATCATTCCTTGATGGTATTCCACATCGTCCCCTCCCCTGGGGGAGGGTTAGGGAGAGGGTTTTATCAAATGTATTACAGCAACTGCAATGCTACGGCAGGAGTTTGGTTGGCAGTTGAAAGCAATGTTGCGGCGACTTGTTGCAGGATTTGGTTGCGGATGTATTCGCTCGAAAGATTTGCAATATCCGCGTCACGAATCGTTGATTGAGTTGATGTCAAATTGTCGATACTTACCCCAATCGACTCAAGCACAGATTCCAAACGGTTTTGAACCGCACCGAATTCTACTTGCTTTGAGTTCAAGCGCTTTATCGCATCATCAATAGTGCTCAAACTGCCGGTGGATGACATGTCCAATCCTTCTATTGCGCCAACATTGAAATACGTGTTGAAATCAAGCATTGAAGAAGTGTCGCTATTGATGCCGACTTGAAGTCGAGTTTGATTGCCGGACGAAATGTCTACAAGTCCGGATGATGTAATTAAGCTTGCATCGCCAAAGAACAAAGGTACATTTGGATTGGCAGAGGAGTCATAGTAGACATTTTTGACGGTTACAGGGAAATAGTCGCCATCAAGACCAAGATTGCTTGCTATGATACCGGCAGCTCCTGATTCAGAATAAACTGCAGATGTCGTGTAACAGTTTTCTATAGAGAAAGACAACGGCTGGTCTTTGTCTGCATAAAACATTCCCACTAAACCGGAAGCTGAATACCGATTATCAGGATTATTCTCATTCTTTCCAGGATTGATAACAGTTCCTGTAGAAAATGAGTTTGATATGTGTGCTTCTTGCGCAGCACAACCTACCAAACCTCCATTAGTGAATGAGTCGCCGTTGATATTCGTACTGCTCCAGCAAGAATCAAGTTTACCACTCAAAGCTCCCACTAAACCACCGAAAAAATAAGAAGTACCACTCACACTACCACCGGATGAGTAGCAATTTGTTACGTTATCAGAGACTTCACATGCTAGTGGAGAGTCTGCATTGTATTCCTGGTTCAAGTTACTATTCACCAAGCCCAAATTCTTTACATCACCATAAACATATTCAAACAATCCAGTATTCAAATTAGATATTTTGTATCCGTTTCCGTCAAAGGTTGCGGTTGAATTTTCGTTACCTAAGTATGATATTGCTTCAAAATCCACACCCGACATGTCGATATCATTGGCGAGGACGAATTCTCCACCATTTATACTTCCACCATTATTCGATATCGTAGATAGTTTTATTAGGTCTTCTTTTGTTTCGATTTTGTATGTTCCGCTTGTGATTTTAGCGTCGTCAGCGAGCGTAGATACTGAAATCATGTTAGAAGTATCGCGTTTTTGGACGTCTTTAATAAAGCCGTCAGCGTTTGGTTTTAGTTTTTCAACCAAATCAGTAGGAGAAGAAGCGTCTGCACTCTGTGTTGTAGGCGTGTTGACTTTTGCAGAGCCTTTAAACAGGCTAATACCGTTGTATTCTGTGTTTGAGATAATGCGGTTTATTTCTTTTGCGAGCGCCTTGGCTTCGGAATTTATTGCGCTGAGCGAAGTTCCGCCGTAAGTTCCATTCTGCGTTTGTACAGCTAGTGCGCGCATACGGCTGAGTTTGTCAGAGATTGTTTCAAGGCTTGAAGATGCCGTTTGAACCATGTCCAAGCCCATAAGTGCGTTTTCTTCGGCGGTATTATATGCGCCAAGTTTGGTCGTGATTGAAGTCGAGATAGAAAAATTTGCAGCATTGTCTTTGGCATGATTGAGTTTGAAGCCCGTTGTCATGCGTTCGATAGCGTTATTAAGACCATTTGTGGAGGTCTTGAGGTTGGATTGGATGATGAGTGATGAGAGGTTCGTATTGATGGATATCATGCGCACCTCCTTTGTAAATGGAAAATGGAAAGTGGGAAATGGATAATTGTTTTAGATTCTTTAGCGTGGGATGCGATTGCGCATGGTGATTGCACCCTCTCCATGTCAAATTGAAGAAGGAGAGGGAAGCAAGACTTGCTTGCATTGACGTCGTGAGCGTATCCCCTCCCTTGGGGGAGCGGATTTTCGGTAGGGCGTAAGCCCGTAAGGTGGAGGTCGGACGTTACTCCGCCGACACCCCGAATAATCCAAGACAGGGTTAGGGAGAGGGTGTTATTAATTATTAAAAATGGGGTAAAAGGTACGTTATAGCAGGCTAATAGACCTACCTCCCCCACGAAATAGCTATCAGAAGGGCGTTTTAACCACAATATACTCCGTATAAGTGAACGCATGCCTTTGCTCATTATCACATATCCTTATATATATTATATTCCACATGTATAGATAAAATAACACTTGAACACATATTTAGTTACAAATATTTACATTTAAAGACTAAAAAACTTTCTTTTTATAAATTCTCCAGTTGTGGGTGCACAAAAAAATGTAAATAGTTATTCTATTAAAAGTAATAAATAATTACTCTACGATTAACTTTTAATAGGAGAAATAATTATGACAGAAAAAAGATTTTTAAGCTTTGTGCTTATAGAAGGAATTTTGTTATCTGTATTGGGGTTGGGAATGTTAATGCTGCCCAAAATTACAACTATATCTTTGGGGTTGATGTTATGTTTAACATTTGTTATTTATGGCGGTTACAAGATTATAAATGCTATATTAACAAAAAATTATTCAAGGCACTTTGTATTAAATATAGTAGCGGGACTTCTGTTATTTGCAGTTGGGATTTTTTTATTTATGGCACCTATGTTTAATCTTATTCTAATTACCAGTGCGATAGGTGTATATTTTTTATTGGAGAGTGTTGCTACAACTGCATTTGCAGTGCAGAATAAAAATACGCTTTATTTTTGGTGGGTTGAAATTTTTGTAGCTATAATGCAATTCTTATTGGCGCTAATCATTATATTAGGTTTACCTTCGACGGCTTTATGGGTAGTTGGAATACTTGCCGGTGTGAATTTTTTGATTGCAGGCATGGTGATGATTGGCATGTTTTTATCGACTAAATATATTTTGGGGTGATTTAATTCTCAATTGTAACTTTTTTCTTAATACCAGTGCGTGATAATTAACGTGCTGGTTATTTTATATTCTGTTTTAATTCTACAATTTTATAATAGCTTAATGAAAATTAACTTTATTTTTTAGGATTTATTGTGTATAATGGATTTGGAAGAGAGCGTATTAATGATTACAAATTTTAATAAAACATCTAGAAAAGATGATGCCAAACTATTAGCAGGTATAGTTATAGGTTTTTTATTTGTGGCTTGGCTTTGTACTCCACCGGGAAACAAATTTTTGCAAGTGTGTTTCTGGGGTAATAATACGCAAATGTTAGTTTCTAAAATTATGCATAATTCTGATGATACTGAATATATATTTCATAGAAATAATGCTGTTTATTTAGCAAAAATGTATCCGGATAAAAAACGTGCTTTACGAGAAATGGATAAGGCCGTTAAGACTCTTCCAACGTTTGCACCGGAATCAGAGTTAAAAACACTTTATAAAGAAAGAGGCATGATTCGTTTAATGGCCGGAGATTATAGAGGAGCATTAAATGATTATGTTAATTCTGAAGATATTCAATTTAATGATTATTTGAAAGTTGCAATGCTATTTAAAGAAGCCGGAAATTATCGAGAAGCAATGAAATATTGTAATAATATTTTAGAAGCTGATAATACTGCTTATGCAGGCTATGCTTGTTTATCAGAATTGTATTCTTCTTTGGGACGTTATGATGTTGCAGTAAATATTTGGAATTTGGCGATTGATAGAAAACCTAATAATTACAGAGCTTATGTTGATAGAGCAAAAGCAAAAAAACAAATGGGCGATTTAGTTGGATATGATGCAGATATTGCAAAGGCTAAAGAATATTCACCAACATTAAATATAGATGATTCTATAATTGAAGATACGTTACATCCTAAAATTTTAAATTTACCTATCAGATAAATAAAATCTTAATATTAAATTTATGCGCTACTCTTGTTTTTGGGTTACAATAAATATTGAAACAAATGACTTGAGGTGAAATATTATAAAATGAAATATTCGGAATTTTCCGTAGTTATAGTAGGAAGCGGCGCGGCCGGTTTATATGCGGCTTTAAAAATATCCCAGCAAATAAAATTACCTGATGGAGTTTTACTTCTAACAAAATCAACCCTTGGTGAAAGTAATTCAAAATACGCTCAAGGAGGTATTGTTGGAGTAATTCATCAAAATCCGGAAGACAATGTTCAATCACATGTTCAAGATACATTAAAGGCCGGTGCAGGTTTAAGTGAAGAAAAAACTGTTGAATATATTTCAGAAGCTTCAGATGAAGTAATTAATGATTTAATTGAAAATGGGGTAAAATTCGATAAGAATTCAGATGGAAAGCTTACTTTTACACTGGAAGCGGCGCATAGCATAAGAAGAATTTTACATTCAGGCGGTGATGCTACAGGTAAAGGCATTACGGAAGCTTTAGCCCAAGATGTTTTAAATGATAGCAATATTACTGTAATGGAAAACGCTATGGCAGTTGAACTCCTTGTTGATTCAGATAAAGAATGCAAAGGAATAATTGTTTATAACGAATTAACAGGCGAACATGAAATTGTTTACACTTCAGCTTTAGTTCTTGCAACAGGCGGTGTCGGTCAGGTTTACAAATTCACTACAAACCCGGACGGTGCGACCGGCGATGGCGTAGACATTGCATATAATGCAGGTGCTATTATTCAGGATATGGAATTTATCCAATTCCACCCAACAGCTTTGGCGCTTAGCCCTACTAGCAAAGAAAGATTTTTGATTTCAGAAGCCGTACGTGGAGAAGGCGCGAAACTTATTAATAAAGAAGGCAAAGAATTCATGGCTCAATATCACGATAAGCGCGAACTTGCACCTCGTGATATAGTTACTCGTGCAATTTATTCTGAAATGGCAAAAGAACATTCTTTTAATGTATTTTTGAACGCTTCTATGATTGACCATGCAAAACTATTTAAGCGTTTTCCTACAATTTCTAAACGTTGTGATGAAAAGGGTATCGATATTTCACATAACCCAATTCCTGTTGCGCCTGCTGCGCATTACACAATGGGCGGAATTAAAGCGACAGTTGAAGGCAGAACATCATTAAAAGGTTTGTACGCAATTGGTGAAGCAGCTTCAACAGGCTTGCATGGCGCAAACCGACTTGCAAGTAATTCGTTATTAGAATGTGTTGTTTGTGCTTATGAACTTGCAGACTATTTGTCATTTGCAAACTTAAATACACCTAAAAAAATTGATGATTCAATTCGCGAAATAATTGAAACATATTCTTCACCATTAAGTGAAATTGATTATGATATCCCAACTTTAAAACAAAATTTGAAAAATTTGATGTGGAACAAAGTTGGAATTGTCAGAAATGAAAAAGATTTATTGGAAGCAAAAGCTGAAATAGATAGAATGAAATCAGAATTTAAGCGTACAAGAAAATGCTTGAACCAAGATGAATATGAATATAGAAACATGCTTACAGTAGCCGGTTTAATTGTTGAAGGTGCTATTTCAAGAAAAGAATCAAGAGGCGCACATTCAAGAGCTGATTACAGACAAACTGATAGTGTTGCTAAGCATTCAAATATAATGAAAAGCGAAGAAAGAGAGTTAGTTTATGTTAAATAATTTTTTTATAGAAGAACACGTTAAAAATGCATTACAAGAAGATATCGGTTTTGGTGATATTACAACCGATTATCTTACAAATGAAGATGATAGAATGTCTTGTGTACTTAATACAAGAGTAGACGGTATTTTTTGCGGTAAGAATGTTTTTGAGATGGTATTTAAAATTCTTTCACCTTCTATAAATATAAAATTTTATTTCAACGATGGTGATGTAATTAAAAAAGGCGATAAAATTGCTGACTTAGAAGGCCCTGCAAGATATATTTTAATGGGTGAAAGAACAGCTTTAAATTACATTCAAAGAATGAGTGGTATTGCAACAGAAACAAACAAATACCAAAACGCTGTGGGTGAATTTAAAGCAAGAATTGTTGATACAAGAAAAACAACTCCAGGTTTTAGAGCATTTGAAAAATATTCCGTAAAAACAGGTGGTGGAAGTTTACACAGATTTAATCTTTCAGACTGTGCAATGATTAAAGATAATCATATTAAGTATGCAGGTTCTCTAACAAAGGCTGTTGAAAAGTTACGCCAACATATTTCACACGCGCATAAAATTGAAGTTGAGTGCGATACAATTGAACAGGTTAAAGAAGCGGTTAATTGTGGCGCTGATATTATTATGCTTGATAATATGTCATTGGATACAATGAGAGAATGCGTAAAGCTAATTAATGGCAAAGCAATTGTAGAAGCAAGCGGAAATGTAAATTTAAATACAGTGCACGATATCGCTTCAACAGGAGTGGATATTATTTCATCAAGCGCGATTGTTGCAAAAGCTCCAACATTGGATTTAGGTTTAGATATGTAAATTAAAATTCTTCTAAATCTTTAGAGAGACTTTTTGCGGTTTTGTTAATTGTTTTTAAAGTTTTAGGTTCTTGTAATTTTTGCATAAGTTCTTCTTTTGTACCGGTTGCAACAATGCATTCTGCTTTGTATGGACAAGGAAGTTTATAAGCAATAACTTCTAAGT
>CAKVND010000048.1 GCA_934777245.1 uncultured Candidatus Melainabacteria bacterium
CACTCCCCTCTCCTTCTTCAATTCTACATGGAGAGGGTGCCGAAGGCGGGAGAGGGTATTATATTCATTTAATTAATCAGCCTAATCGGCTTCAGAATGACGGCACGTTGGAAAGTCCGACGCCATGTCATTGCGAGAAAATCGCTAGATTTTCGTGGCAATGTAGGTTTGTGAAATTGTTTTTTTATAGTTTATAATACCCTCTCCCTTTTACACCACACTTCCAAACTGGTAAGCACAACTACTAGTTTAAAAGTGAAGCAGAAAACTCCCCCAGGGGAGGGGATGATGTGAGATGCGTCTGTGGGGAGGGGATATGCTAAAGACATCCAAGCAAGCAAGTCTCACTCCCCTCTCCTTCTTCAATTCTACATGGAGAGGGTGCCGAAGGCGGGAGAGGGTATTATTTTATTTAATTTAACAAGCCCCCACCCGAATTTCTAAGCTTCAAGCATGGCTTTCAGCTTGAAATTCTACCCTCCCCCGAGGGAGGGGATGATGTGAGATGCGTCAGGAGAAGGTGTTATTCTTCATTGCTTGAAATAATTTGCCAATATTGCCCGAAATCCTGTTTACCATTTTTGAATACACGCACTTCAATTCTATCATCCGCAATATCAACATAAACAGTTTTTTCTAAGTCCGGATATTTTATTCTTTTTTTGCCTTCAATACCACGCCACTTATTTTCAAGAAAATCTTTAACTTGTGCATATTCTTTTATATGCACAATATTATTTACAAACGAGTCCAGCTCATCCACTTTTTTTGCATTCATGTAATTCAAACCATAAAAGCTATATTTGTTTAATTCAGTCATTACGCTTCCTTTTAAACTATTTTAATAATAGGTGCGCATGATAGCGCACCCTACTTTTTAAGTTTTTGTTGGGGTAAAACCCCAACCTACAATTGTTAATATTTAATTTTCCGTCCTGGATAAATTTTATTTGGGTCTTTAATATTATTTTTTTGTACCAAATCATTGACAAACTGTTGAAGTTCTGAATTAGAAGCACCTGGATGCAGCTTCTTTGCTATTTTCCACAAAGAATCTCCTGATTTGACTGTATACGTATTTTGTTCATTCCCAGATGGCATTGTAGAAGAAGGTGTAACAGAAGGATCGTTTGGTTTACTTGGATCATTTGAGTAAGGATTTCCGGGAACATACGCTCCACAATTTTCTGCTTGTTGACGATAATAATCATTTTGTTTTTGAAGAGAATCATAATCAGAATATTCATCCTCATAACCATACTCCGATGACAGCGAACCACGAGAAGACGCACCGCCATAAACTCTATCACCCATCATTCCTGTTAATGAACTGGCACTTCCAGCACCGCCTGCTGATGCACTACTAGCACTACTAGCGCTACCTGTAGAATAGCCCCTTGCTTCACGCCAAGCATCAAGACTTCCAGAAGAACCTGTCGTACCTGATGAATAACCAGATTTCCAACTATCGTTGTTAAATGTACAACCATATGGATTATTGTACTTACCAAAGCTTGACATAAAAAACTCCTTTCTAAGTAATTCAGTATTTATGTTTCCAACTCTATCTTTATCGGCATTTTTTCGGAAAACTTTAATTATTATTATTATTATTATTATTATTATTATTATTATTATGTCTCAAAGCCTGTATTCGCAAGGAAAATCACCATTAAAAATTCGTATTTACAAAACTTAATAAAAGAATATGTATTAATATTTATTTTTATAAATCTTAACAAATAGCCATAATTTATCGTTTTTCGATTTAATTTAGACCAACAAAATCATATTTTTATATGAGAATAGATTTTTGCCATTCAAAAAAGTAATGCCCAATCAGGTTATTGATTTAACGATTCTAATGGTATAAAACAATTGAAAAGATAAAGCTTTACATTTAATTCAAGAAAGGAGTTTCTATTATGGAAGAACACAATCATCATTTATTAAAAGTAATTGGAGTTATTATCGCAACTTTTCTAGGCGCATTTTTAGCTTTTTATCTGGCTGTAGATTTAACTTTAAATAGAATGTTAAATCCGGAATATCAAATTAAAAAACTTGAAAAAACAATGAACAAAATAGAAAAATTTGACGATAAAATGATGGAAAATCCGTTTATACCCAAAATGTCACCTATGCTTGTTAATTTAGTTAAAGAAGCTAATGAGTACAAAGTTGTTGTAGATTTAAAACCATTAGGCGATGACGAAAAAAATGTTAGCGTAAATCTAAATAATAATATAATTACCGTTTCGGGCGATATGCAAAAAAAAGAATTGAGAGGCGAAAAAATAATGAATTTTTCACAATCATTTTATCTTGATGAACAACTTTTGCCTAACAAAATTTCAAAAGAAAAAAAGGGAAACAAATATATAATTACAATTCCTTTTGAAGATTAAGCAAACATTGCCATTTGTAAACTCTTAGTTGACGCTAATTGACTTTTATCAAGTTTTGTCATAAACTTGATTATGCCGAAGTATAGTGCTATGGTATGCCTTACTCGGATTTAGATACAGACAGCTGAATGAAGGCTCTATTGAGTTTGAATGAGGCAGAAAAGGAGAAACAAAATGCCAAAAATGAAAACCCACCGTGCAGCAGCTAAGAGATACAAAGTTACTGGCACAGGTAAAATCACAAGAAGACATGCAGGTATTGGCCACTTGCTTCAACACAAAGCTGAATCAAGAAAACGTAAGATTTTCGGAGATGTAGTGATTTCTGAATCTCACGAAAAATTGATTTCAAAAGAGTTACCTTACAAGAAGTATGCTAGATAGGAGTGTTGAACAATGAGAATTAAACGTGGTAATGTATGTCGTAACAGACACAAAAAAATATTAAAGCTTGCTAAAGGCTTCAAAGGCGCAAGAAGCAGAATCTTCAAAGTTGCAAATTGTGCAGTTATGAAAGCTCTTAAATACGCTTACAGAGATAGACGCGCTACAAAACGTAACATGCGTCGTTTATGGATTGTAAGAATTAATGCAGCTGTTAGAGAACAAGGAATGAGCTATTCTAGATTCGTTAACGCTTGCAAAAAAGCAAACATTCAAGTTAATAGAAAAATGCTTGCTGATTTGGCTGTTAATGACAAAGAAGCATTCGCAGTTGTTGTTGAAGCAGCAAAAGCAGCTTTATAATTTATAGGTCTTACAACAAAAACAAGGATAAACTCAAAAAGTTTATCCTTGTTTTTTATTTGGATTGAAATTTGCAAAAATATACATTCAACTTATGCTAAAATTAATTTATGTTCAAGAATTTCAACTTATCACAAAACAAAAATGCATTGATGTTTTTCACAGTTACAATCTACATTTTAGCGTTATTTGCCACATTAAGCGGTCTTGGATTAGTATTTGCAACAATTTTTACAACTCTTTTACTCGTTGCACTTTTTCTTGAAATCATACCACCCAAATACATTATTGTTTGGATTACGATTTTTTATTTGGGAATAGCAAATACTTCTTACAGACTAAAAAGCACTGATGAATTATTAAATCTTGCTCCTGCTAATTCAACAATCTTCGGCAAAGTCTTAAGTATTCCGGAGCTAAAAGGCAATGACAAGACAAAATTTTTCTTCCAAGTTGATAAAATCGAAATTGACGGTAATATAAAAGATTTTTCGGACGAAAAGACTCTTGTTACACTTAATTCAACCGAAAAACTTAAAATTTACGACACATACAAAATAAAAGGACGCTTGTCAACTCCATTTAAAGCCGGCAACCCTTCACAATTTGATTACAGCAATTATTTGAGAAATTTTGATACGTATTCAGTATTCTATGGCAAAGAATTTACAAAACTGGACGGTAAAAAATCATTTAAAGAACAAATTTTACAAAAAATTAACGACCACAGAGAAAAAATTATAAAATTGCATTCCAATTATTTGGACTCTCCACACTTAGAAATTCTTGGCGGAATCGTATTTGGAGATGATGCAGTTTCACCACCTGAAAATATCAAAAAATCATTTATTAATTCAGGTTTGTTGCATATTCTAGCCGCTTCCGGCATGAACGTAGCTTTTATTTTTTCTTTTTTCTATTTTTTCCTATCACTAATGCGTGCAAATTACAAAGTAAACATTTCTTTTTGCATAATTATGATTCTTATTTATTCACTAATGACAGGTTTAGGGCCATCTGTCGTCAGAGCAACTTTTATGCTTGTGTTTGTACTTTTAGGGAAATTAATTGATAGAGATGCGCACAGCGTAGCGCTTTTAGCTTTCGTTGCTTTTATAATGCTTCTATATAATCCAATGTATATAAACGATGTCGGTTTTCAGCTTTCATTTGTTGTAACTTTCGGTTTGCTGGTTTCAACTCCTTATATTATAAGGAGCAAAAATCGTTTCGTTAATTGGCTTTCCGGCACAATTGCAATTCCAATAATTGCACAATTATGGGTAATTCCAATTCAAATATTTTATTTCAACAATATTAGTTTATACTCAGTTTTTGCAAACATAATGAGTGTGCCAATCCTTTCTGTAATAAGCTTTGGCGGCTTTATAAGTTCGCTTATTGCTCCAATAACACCGAATTTTGTCTGCCAAGCGTTTGATTTTATATTAAATCCACTACTAAAAATTCTTGTTTGGATTTCTGATTTCTGGGGAAGTTTGCCTCACTCTGCTTGTCAGACAACGCATCCTGCAATTTTCCAAATTCTACTATACTATGGAGTTTTGATTCTTATTATTGCGTGCTTTGATAAAGAAATTAGAGAAAAGAATTTTAAAAAGCTTCTAATTGCTCTTACAACAACATTTATAATTTTACTGATTTCAATAATTCCGATTAAAAACAGCGATTTAGAAATTTTAACTTTTGATGTCGGAAATGCGGATTCATTTTTAATAAAAACTCCTAATCAAAAATATATAATGATTGATACCGCAAAAAACGGTTACAATGGCGGAAAATCTCAAGCTGAAATGCTGATTTTGAAATATATGTTGGATAGAGGAATAAAATCTCTAGACACATTAATTGTAACCCATTTCGATAACGACCATTGCGGTGGTGCGGTTGATTTGATAGACAATCTAAAAGTTGATAAATTATATGTAAATTCTCTTAACCACGATTCAATTGCTGCAAAACAAATTTATAACGCGGCGGAAATTAATGATACGAAATTAATCTTGGCTGAAAATAACAAAATCATTTTTAACGAAGCAGGACTAACGCTTACTAATTTTATAGCACCAAATAGTTTAGAAATAGGCGATAATGAAGCTTCAATTTTGACTCTTTTGAAATACAAAGATTTTTCAATGTTGTTTACAGGAGATTCCAACGCAGAAACTTTCAATAAATTGAAAGAATTTTTACCTAAAAATATAACAGTTTTAAAAATCGGTCACCATGGCGGTTTAGGTGTTGTTAATAAAGATATGATGAATTACCTTAATCCGCAAATCTCGTTGATTTCTGTTGGTGAAAATAAATTTGGGCATCCGAATCTTTTAACTTTGAACGCGCTAAAAAATACTAAAATTTTACGCACAGATGTAAATAATGCGATAAAATTTAAAGTTAATGATAAGAGACTAAAAATTTATACATTTGATACAAAAAAGAAAAAATTTAAAGAACTTTTTTAAATAAATACTTTATTAAACGCGACTAATTTAAAGACATATAAAACTTGTCATTACTCGTTTTTTGTATTAATATAATGTTAGAGAGGTGGAGATGGAATTTTTTAGGCAACATAAAAAAGCTATAATAGGTTTAATTACAGTATCATTTATTTTGTGGACAGCCGGCATGGGTTTATTAATGCTTCTTCCGGTGCTTGGTAAATAGTTTGGGGGGATTTTTTGAAGAAAATATTAAGTACATTAATATTTTTTGCAATAATGTTCAACACATTCGCGTGTTGTTCCTCTTTTGCTAATCAAGATTTAGAAACAAAAAAACGTCAAACTCGAGCTAAAATTAATCACCTAAAATGGCTTGAAAGTATTGAAACAAACAAACTTTATAAAAACCAACAAAAATTAGAAAGTGCAAACACAAATTTACAACAATCAAAAACTCAAATCGTATCTGCAGAACGCGAATTATATGGCATGCAAGCGCAGTTAGACCGCGCAGCTAGTGAATACAATAATTTGAACTATGTGCTTGCAGGACACATAAGAAAAGTTTTTAAATCTCAGAGAAAAGCGTTTTTCGAACTATTGATTTCTTCTGAAGATATTAATATGCTTGTAGACAGAGTTTATTTTCAAAAAATCTTGTTAAAAGATGACTATAAGAGAATGGCACAAGCAAAACAAAAGGCTCAAGAAATTGCTATGCTAAAATACAATATTGAGGCTAAAAAAAGGAATCTTGAACGTTCAGTAGCTTCAATAAATTCTCAAAAAGCATATATAGACAGAGCTATCGCTAAAAATGAAAACATGATTAATAAACTCAGAACAGACAGAGTTGCTTATCAAAGAGCCGAAAAAGAATTGGCAAAACAATCTGCAAGTTTAGGTTCATATATCAACAAGCAAACTAAAGGTTCTGATGTTCACGTAGCATCAGGTTTTGTAAAGCCAATACAAGGCAGAATAACTTCACCATTTGGATGGAGAACTCATCCAATATTTAACAGTAAATCTTTCCATTCCGGAGTTGATATCGGAGGACCAAATTTAGGCGCAATAAGAGCTTCTAACTCCGGTAAAGTTATTTATTCCGGCTGGTATGGTGGTTATGGCAAAGTTGTTATTGTTGAGCATGGTATTATAAATGGTAAGCCGATAACAACGTTGTATGCTCACATGAATTCGACAGCTGTATCAAACGGTCAAAGAGTTCAAAAAGGGCAAGTTCTCGGATATGAAGGAACAACAGGCTATTCAACAGGGCCGCATTGTCACTTCGAAGTAAGGGTTAACGGTCAACCGAACAATCCGTTAAATTACATATAGGAATTATGAATTTTGAATAAAAGAATAGTTGCAATTTTAATATCATCTCTTATAGCAGCAAACGCAGTATTTGCTGACTATTCGTTTGTTGATCCGGAAGATTTTACCGGAGATGCTTTTTTTGTTCCTCCTGCTGTTAGAGCAAAAGAAAATCAAGAATCAAACGCTCCGGTAAGAAAAGCGACAATGCCACCGGTTAAGAAAGCAAGATTAATTCTTAAAAAGAAGCTAAGAGAACGTGAAAATAAAAAATTTCAATATGCTCCATCAGCTCCTCAAGATGATATTTATTCCGCAAAGACTGAAACTTCAGAATTTGTGTCAAAGGATTTGAAAGAAGAATTTGACGAAGATATGATGCCGGATGGTTTTGAAGCTGATGAACAATCTGTAGAAGAACAAAATCAACATTTTTGGAACAAAAAGAAAAAAACAGAAAAAGCGCAAGAGCAGGAAGATACTGAAAATATAATTCTTGATTGCGACAATATGGATTATGATACAGAAACCTATTGTATGGTAGCAACCGGACATGTAAACGTAGAATTTGTAAAACAACAAACTGTTATTAAAGCTGACACTATTACTTATGACAGAATGAACAACACTATTAAAGCAGAAGGTGATGTTAAAATACTTAAAAATGGTAGAACTATCACCGGTGATTACATTTTTGTCGATATGAATGAAGAGAATGCTTTAATTGAAAATCCTGTTACACGAACAGCAACAATAGAAATTAAATCTAAAAAAGGTTACGTTTATGGTGATAAAATTGTTCAAGAAAACGGTTCACTTATTGTAGACGAATCTTTTCCTATTAATTTTCGCTCGGGCTTGCGTGGACCTCAAATGTCTCAGATGATTGTTCCTAAAGATCAAACAATGACTGCAGACATGGAAAAAGGGTTGATTAAATTAAAAGCGAAAGAATTAAAAATTACACAAAAAGGAAATATTGAAATCCTTTCAATGCGCCATGGCACTTTGTTTAAAGGCAAACATAAACTTATAAAAGTTCCAGCATTAAAGGTTTATACTAACAAAAATAACGATTTTGCAGAAACAAACTCATGGGAATTAGGTTCTATTAGAGGCCTTGGTATGTACATAGGTCCGGGTTTCGTGCTTCCGTTGTCTTATGGAGCTGTATTAAAAGCTATTCCTATATTAAATTATAATCACGGCATCGGTGTCGGCGGTATCGGTCGTTATCAAAGTGGAACTAACAGAACCCAAATTGCTTACGGTACAGCAAAAAGCAAATTCTTAATTAGAGGTAAGCAAAAATTAGACGATAATTTATATTTGCAATATGGCATGAATGATTATATGAACGAATGGTTTTTAGGCCGCAGACGTCCAAAATACGGCTTGGATTTGGTTTATGAAAACGCATATAGCAGCGATAACTTCTTAATAAAAAACCATACATCAACATTCTCACACAGATTAGATTTAGGTTATTATCATGACCAAGATGAAGACGCAAACTTTAGAAAATTATCAGGTAATCAAATCGGAACAATGCGTGTAAGATATATGATGCAAGCCGATCAAAATTTATATGACTATAGAAATGAAGAAAAACAAGCCGCATTAAGCTTTGATATTTCTTCACAATTATCAGCTGCATTGTATGGTACCGGTGATACACAGGTAATCGGTAGAATCGGCCCGAGAATGCACTCTCAATACAGACGTTGGATGCAAGATATCGGTTATTTTCAATCTGTTTATGATGATAATTCTCCATTGCCTGTATTTGATGCTTATAGATACGGTAAATCTAACGTTTATTTAAGAGAATATTTTAGAATTTGTCGTTACTTGACTGTTTCTTGGTTTGGTTCTATTAACCTTTCAGGAGATTCGCCTAATGGTAAATCATTCCAAGAAAATTCATTCTATGTATCTTTTGGACCGGATGACGTTAAAATTAACTTAGGCTACGATTTTATCCGTGAAAACACATTCTTTACAATTGAAGTAATGATGGATGCTAAAGGTACAAAAATTGATTATGAAAAATTAGAAATCAAACAAGATAAAAAAGCTAAGAAAAAAGAAGAAATTAAAGACGTTGACGAAAACGAATTTAAAAATTCTGAAAAAGCTCCTGTATTGCAACACGCTGTTGTAGAAGATGTGAAAACGGTGGAAGATGTTATCTAAGATAGAAAAAATAATTGAATATGGAAAAAGGTGTGGTGAAAAAAACTATACTCCGGGCTATTCCGGTAATATTTCTGCACGCCATAAAAATGGAATGTTAATAACAACATCAGGTTCTTCTAACGGATATTTGAGTAAAGATGATGTTGTTTTAACGGATTTTTATGGCAAATCTTTAGAAGAAGGGAAAAAGCCTTCCAGCGAGAAATTTTTGCATATAGAAATTTATAAAAAACGTCCGGAAATAAATTATATAATCCATGTGCACGCACCATATTTAAGCAGTTTTGCTTCTGCCGGTAAAGATTTAATGGCTCCGATTATGGCAGAAAATGTTTTTTATTTCGGCGGAATTCCACTTGCGGATTATGCACTGCCATCTACAATGCAGTTGGTTGAAAATACTGTTAAGTATTTTGACAAATACGATGCTGTTTTAATGGCAAATCATGGTTTTGTTGTGGCATCTAAAACAATAGAAGATGCTTATATGAAACTTGAATTAGCTGAATCCTATGCACAAGTTGTTTTAAATACTTATATTTTAGGTGGTGCTAAGCTCCTTAGTGAAAAAGAAGCAGAAGAAATTTTAAAATTACGTTAATAAAAGTCTTACAAAAAGCGAGGATGACTAAATTGCCATCCTCGCTTTTTTATTATTTAGTTATTATTAATTTTTCCATAAGTAATTTATCGAAGTAATACAATGTCATTTGAACTAATTGATCCATATCAATTTTAAAATGATCATCATCGCGATTATTCCTACCGTCCCAGTTACGTTTGTTATCCGCATCTTCAACTCTGCTACTGTTGTTACCTGTTCCATAAGGACAATCAAATTTATCACCCTTTAAAGCTTTTATTGCTTTTAATTGAGCATCTCTAAATACTTCTGTAACGGTTGTGCTATCGATTTCCGGATATTTAGCAATAACTCGGGTTAATAGCGCATTCATTGTTGTTTGATAATCGTTATCGTCATTAGTTTGACTTAAGTGAACAGTGTTATCTGTATAAATTGTTACTTCGTCTGCATAGCTTACTTTTTCATCATTACCATAAGTAGTAGCTGTATTATAATGTTTCAAATCTTTTGTCAATGTAGAATCAGCATAAGATGTATGTTTTGTTAATGTTTCCATTAATTCCGGTTTATTTTCCATACTTATAAGCATTTTTTCTAAATTGTTCATAACTTTGTTTACAAAATCCTTAAGATTATTAGCTTTTGAAGAATCAAAGTCATTGTATGCCATTATCCAAGCGGCTTGCAACAATTTTTCTAATGCTTCATTGCCACCTAATTTATCAAGCGCATCTTTGTATACACTTTCTCCAAGTTTAGATTTTAATTTAGTTAGAATTGTTTTATAAACAGTAGTTGTGTCTTGTTCTTGGAATACAATTTTACCATTTTTATCAATACCGAATTCAGTATGAATAGTGTTCTTACCGTTAATTTCGTAATAACAATTCGAAACAATGTTCTCTGCTACGCTTTTAACGCCTGCCTTAATTCCGGCAGCACCTGTTTTAATTTTGTTATTTTGTTCATCAGTTTGACCTGATACAGGCGGCGTGCTTTGAATTTCTGTTTCTGCAAATCTTTCAGCTAAAGCTTCTCCTTTTTCAAGTTTAGTTGCTAGTATGTTGTAGAATTTGTAAAGAACTATAGTCACAACATTTCCCATTGAAATATTATTATTATGCGTTCCTGCCACCGGATTTATACCGCCTTTTGCATTAATTGCGGATAAAGCTTCTTTTTGTGCCTGATAGAACATTTCCTTCAATACATCTTTACTAACATTTGGATATGCATCATATATTTTATTCAGTAATTCATGCATTGAATCTTGGAATTGCTTGTCAGATTTATCATTATCTAAATGATATTCACCTGTATCATATTTTACAGGATTGCGGCAATCCACATTTACTCCGGCTGCTTTTACGTTTTCAACTACAGTTGTATAATACTTCAAGTTTTCAGGATTTTTAGCCAAACCATTTAATATGCCTTGCAACTTAGATAATACAGCATTGACAAAATCTTTTGTGTTTACATTTTTAGATTCCATCTCATCTGTAACTTGATTCCAAGCAATTTTAAACAATTGTTCAAACGCCTCATCTCCAATAGAATTCTTTAAGTAATCAGCACCTTTAATATCACTTATTGCATTTTTAATATCATCTAATAATGACGCAAATATTTTTGTTGCAGATGAACCTGTTTTATTTAATTCTACCGGATTGAAAGATTTTGTATCTCGTACAGAATCTGGAAGGTGGTTTGATACATAGTTTACTTTTCCGGATACAAAATTATATGCTTCTTTGTTATCTATAACAGGCTCTGTACTTTGTTCTGTCGGTGGTGTATCTGCGGTTTTAGTCGCATTCGCTCTAGCAGTTTTGATTGGTGATAAAGCATTTGTTAACAATTCTTTAAACCAAGCATTTAAATCTGCATTAGATTCAATTTGGTGCGCACCTTTAGCATTAATTGAATTCACATGAGCACTCAATCCTGCTTTATACAATTTCTCAAACGATTCTTTAACTTGTTTAAGCTCTTCCGCGGACAAAGTTGTTGTCAAACCTAAATCTGCTAAATTAGCATTAAGCATTTGTTCTAGATTTGTATTATAGTTCTCAAATTTAATCTGCGTAATTGCAATATTTGCTTGTGCTCGAACCCATAGGAATACGCCATTTTCAGACTTATCTTTAATTGTACTTGTATCATTACAAACTTGCGTCAAAATTTCTCTGAAAGTTTTAACTTGCGAATCTGTTGGCGCAGTTTCCAATCCCCAACGTGAATATCCTGTTTTAAAATCATTTACCCAAACTTCAATATTAGTATTGACAAGTGTTTCTAGATTTGGTTCAGAAGAACTCTCCGTTGCTTCTGTTGAAGATTTATGTATGCAAACTTCTATTCCATCAGCCATAATTATTGTTTTATTTGGATCAGATTTATTATCAATAACATAGCTAATTCCACATTTGTCCAAGTATTCTTTTACTTTTTCAATATCACCGGCGGCAACCAATTCCATTAATTTACTTCTGTCAAAAACTTCATCCAATTTTTTATTCATTGTTAAATTGACCGGTACAGCCAATTGATTATTAGGAACGTTTAGACTGTCGTCCGATGTAAACCAAAATTGCGTATAGCTTTAAAATTCATGTTTAGATCATTAAAATTCATTCTTTACTCTCCTTATTTTTCAAAATAGTGCATTGTAACTTTATTTTCACATTCAAACATAACAAATAACTTTTCGCTATTTTCAGAAATATCAATACTGCAAGAATCTGCTAATGGATATCTTTTAACATCATGAGTTAAATTCCAAGTATCTTTCAAATAATCCTTAGCATCTTTTGCTGAATTAATTTGTTTAAAAGCATCCAATTTTTTAATAACTTCATTCATATCTGATTCATTTCTATTGCCATTAGAAGAAATCACTGAATAAATGCTGTACTTGTTAATATCCAATTTTCTACTCCTTATGTTTTGTGCTACTCTATGTATTACGGCATATTTTTCGAAAACTTTAATTTTTTAAACTATATTGTTACAAACATTTTTATCCCACACCGCTCCGCATTGCATTATGACAAGATTTGAAGCAATTGTAAAGAATTTTATTTTTGCTTAACAATTTGGAATATTTTGTTACAAAATGTATTCGGTGAGTTCAAAATGTATTCGGGCGCATTCAAAAAATTACCCCTCGCCAAGGGAGAGGATACGCTTATGACATTCAAACAAGCAAGTCTCACTCCCCTCTCCTTTTTTCAATTCTACATGGAGAGGGTGCCGGAGGCGGGAGAGGGTTGATGAAGTGGAAAGTTGAAAATGGAAAATAGAAAGTTGTTTTAAGATTTTTTGTTTGTTAAATACGATTATTGGATGGTTTGGAAATAAAATAATAGTTATTAATAAGCTGGATTCTTCATTTTACAATACACTTCCTAGCTTGTAGGTATCACTACTAATAAGGAAGTGAAGTGTAAAATCGACTTCAGAATGACATGGCGTGAGACTACTGGTTGGGCGTCATTGTAAGGTTCGTTAGAACCGAAACAATCCAGCCTTTTAATAACTATTTTTATTGTACCAAAATTATTTCGGACAATAGTGCGAAGGCAGGAGAGGGTGTTATTTGCTTTTCGGAAAAATTTTGATTTTCGAGCGATTGTTAATTTATTTATAATACCCTCTCCCTAACCCTCCCCCTAGGGAGGGAACAAGCTAAAGACGGTCAGATAAACAAGTCTTGCGCCCCTCTCCTTTTTCAATTTTACATGGAGAGGGTGCCGGAGGCGGGAGAGGGGGTTATTTTCTTTTCGGAAAAATTTTGATTTACGAGCAATTGTTAATTTATTTATAAGACCCTCTCCCTAGCCCTCTCCATAGGAGAGGGAATAACCGAGATATGTTTATATTATTATAATAGTAACCGGCGGTGAACTGAAAGTTCTCCGCCGGTTGCAAATATATTATTGTTGGGCTGAAAGCCCAACCTACTATTTCTTATAAGAAATAAAATCCAAAATACCATTAATGAATGTTAATGGGTGAACCGGACATCCAGGAATGTACAAGTCAATCGGATATTTTTCCAAAAATTCTCGATTCAATTTTGAAGATTCTTGGAACACACCGCCTGAAATAGAGCAAGCGCCTGCTAAAATTACAATCTTAGGGTCAGGAGTCGCTTTATAAGCGTCTTCCAATGCCCAAGCCATGTTTTCAGAAATAGGGCCTGTAACAACCAAACCGTCAGCGTGTCTAGGTGAAGCTACAAAGTTGATACCAAATCTGCCCATATCGAAGTTACAGTTTGAGCAAGCGTTCAATTCCATTTCGCAACCATTACAACCTGCTGCTGAAACCTGTCTGAGTTTCAGAGATTTTCCAAAAACTTTTTTGATTTCTTTTCTTACTGTCACAGCAGTTTTTTCAAAATCTTCAGGAGTCATGTTTTCTGTAATTATTAGTTTATTTCTATCTGTTGAAGATAATTTGTAATAATTACTAAAATTAATTGCGCCGCATTCACATTGACCGCAAAGCGTACATTTGCCCAAATCGATTGACAAAGGGCCAGCTTTCAAAGCACCAGTCGGACAAATAGATTCATCGACAGTACAGCCTTCACAGTTTTTTAAGATAGGAAAACCTCTGAATTGGCTACGCATTGGAGCGTTTGGAATATCAGGAATGAATTGTTTTCCTTGAAAATATTTTAATTTAAGTGTATCTAGCATTTTTTGTTCCTTTTTATTTGTGTGAATAAGTGAATAAGTGAATAAGTTCGTTTTAATAATGACTTATAACAAACCTTGAAAAATATTGAATCTTTTTAAAATAATTTTCCATTTTCCATTTTCAATTATCCATTTCTTTGTACCCTATTACCTCATTCCCTTTTTATTTCCTATAAGTCATTTCCGCAATAAGACAAGTTAAAGCTCTTGTTACACAATGGGAAGTCTGAAACACCGTTGTTTCTTACAGCCATTGCAAGCATATACCAGTTATTGAAAGAAGGGTCTTTCATTTTGTATCTCAATAACTCGCCATTTGCGCCTGTTACAGCTATGTGAACAATTTCACCTCTCCAACCTTCTGTCATAGAAACTACAAAAGAATTTGGAGTCAGATTTTTATTCGGTGTAACTTTAATAGGTTCTGCCTTGTATTCCTTAAGTTTAGCAAGTAATTTCTTAACTATTTGCATTGATTGTTTAACTTCTTTGTATCTTAACTTAAATCTTGAGTGTACATCACCTGTAGCTTTAAATGGTTTTACAACATCCAAAGAAGTATACCACTTATCGTTGAAATCAAATCTTGTATCAATATCAACGCCGGATGAACGAGCAGCCATACCAACAGCACCCAATGATTTTGCGCTTTCTTGAGAAACAACGCCTGTTCTTTCCATTCTTGAGATACAAGAAGGAGTTCTTAGCATAACTTTAGTTGTTCTATCAACCGTTTTAGCTACGCCGTCAAGCATTTCTATAATTTTATCTGACATTTTTTCATCAATATCAAAATTAACACCGCCAACGTTGATTAAACCTCTACCGAAACGGCTTCCTGAGATTTCCAACATTGTGTTAATTACTAAAGTTCTTGTGATACCAAAGATTGAAGCACCCATCAAATATGCCATATCTCCGCCGATTGCACCCATATCACCGATATGAATTGCCATTCTTTCCATTTCTAAAGCGACACGTCTTATTATTTGTGCTTTATTAGAAACTGCAGAATCTGACAAAGCTTCCATTGCTTGAGAGTAAGCCATGTTATAACCGATTACAGAATCACCGCAAACTGACTCAGCCAATCTATTATTATAACCTTTACCCTTCAAGAATAATTCTTCAACGCCTCTGTGTTGGTAACCAAGCATGATTTCCAAATCATAAACCTTTTCACCTTGGCACATAAATCTAAAATGACCTGGTTCAATAACACCTGCGTGAATAGGTCCAACTGCTACTTGGTGAACATCTTCGCCTTGCATTTCAAAGAATGGGTATTTGTCTTGATTCTTTCTCAATGGTTTTAACCAAGGGTGATGCAATGGTTCAATTCCAAACTCTTCATAAAATTCTCTTTCAAAAATATGAAAAGCAGGAACTTTTTGTGTAATAGACTCATAAGATTTAACATCAGGTGTAAACAATGTTGATGTTACATACAATTTGCCAACCTTATCATCAGCCATTACAACATATAATCTTACGTTCTCGAATTCTTGTTTTCCGAAGAAACCAACAACTCTCATTTTCATTTTCTCAACGTCTGCTCTAATTTCGTCTATCGAAATAGTCGGAATATCAAACGCATTTATCTTTTTGTTGTTTTCAGTTATTATCCAATTCATAATTACCTTCTTTTAATATTATCATTAAGAGGATAAACCCTCACCCGAATTTCTAAGTTTCGCGAAGCTCAGCTTGAAATTCTACCCTCTCCCTAGGAGAGGGGAATTAAGTATTAAAATCCTGCAACAGTTGCAAGAATTGCTTGAGTCAAACCTTGTGGCATATAAATACCGATTACGAATGCTAAAATAAGCATTACTACTTGTGGCAAATACATTGTCCAACTTAGTTTAACAGGCTCAACTTCATGAGTTGGAGCTGAGAAAGACATTTTTACAACAGCTTTGCCCAAACCATAAAGAACGATTGTTAATAATAGCAAGAACAATGCACACATAATAAAATGACCTTTCAAGAACATTGTCTTAACCATTAAAAATTCGCTTATAAATAAAACTGATGGTGGAAATGCAACTATTCCCAAGAATGATGCAACCCATAACCAAGCAGTCTTTCTATCAGTTTTCATAAGTCCTGTTACTGATTTAATTTTCTTTGTTCCATAAATTTCAAGAACGTTTCCTGAAGTTAGGAAGAAAGAAGCTTTAATCAATGAGTGACCGATTAAGTGAATAATAGCAGCCAACATACCAACTCCGCCTAAAGCAGTACCGATAGCCAAAATACCCATATTTTCGATTGATGAGTATGCTAACATTCTCTTGTAGTTGTTGATATGATAAACAAAAACTGCTGTTATAAACAATGACAAAAAGCCCATTGCCAAAAGCATTAATCTTGCAAAACTATCACAACCTGAAAGAACCATAATTCTGAATACGTTTACAATCATCAAAAATGCTGAGTTTAACAAAGTTGCTGAAAGTAAAGCTGAGATTGGTGATGGTGCTTCTGCGTGAGCATCAGGTAACCAAAAGTGAACAGGTGCAAGACCCATTTTTGTACCAATACC
>CAKVND010000049.1 GCA_934777245.1 uncultured Candidatus Melainabacteria bacterium
ATTGGAAGCAGCTCTTCAAACCCAACCAAACATTACTTTAATTTCAGAAGAAGTTGAACAAAAGAAAATGTCTTTATCATCAATCATTGATTATATGACAGATATCGTTGTAAAACGTTCTGAAATGGGTAAAAACTTTGGTATTGCAGTTATTCCTGAAGGTTTAATTGAATTCGTTCCAGAATTAAAAACTATGATTGCTAACTTGAATGACATCATGCCAACTTTAGAAAAAGATTCTAAATACACTTCAGGCTCTGATGCTGAAAAAATCGCTATCATTGAAAACACACTTTCAAGCGAAAACGCTAGTGTATTTAAATCACTTCCAGCTCTAATTAAATCACAATTATTGATGGATAGAGATCCACACGGCAATGTTCAAGTATCTAAGATTGAAACTGAAAAACTTTTAATCTCTATGATTGAAGAAAAATTAGCAGGATTGAAAAAAGAAGGAAAATTCTCAGGTAAATTCTCAACTCAATCACACTTCTTCGGTTACGAAGGACGTTGTGCATTCCCTTCTAATTTTGATGCAGACTATTGCTATTCACTTGGTTTCAACGCATTTGCATTGATTAACTTCGGTCTAACAGGTTACTTATCATCAGTTAGAAACTTAACAGAACCTGCTAACGATTGGATTGCAGGCGGTGTTCCACTTACTATGATGATGAACATGGAAAGAAGACATGGCGAAATGAAACCTGTTATCAAAAAAGCATTAGTTGAACTTGATGGCCCTGTATTCAAGAAACTTGAAGCTAACAGAGAAGATTGGGCACTAAATGACAGATATTTGTTCCCAGGTGCTATCCAATACTTCGGACCTTCATCAGTTTGTGATATTACAACAGTAACATTGCAACTTGAAAGCGAAGCTAAATTAGCTAAGGTTTAATTTTTAATATATAGAAATAAGCGCGCAAATTAAATTTGCGCGCCTATTTTTTGCAATTAGTTTTAAATTACATAGATTATTAAAAAAAGTTAACGGTGCAATAATTCGCACCATTAACTTTTTTAATTTTAAATTTCGTCCAAAACTTATCGGTTTTTTGCTATTAAATTTGGGACTCTATTTCGCTTGCAACGTTACATCATGCCGCCCATACCGCCCATGCCTGCCATTGCTGACATATCAGGAGCTTTAGTTTCTTCCGGAATATCAATAACAGCTGCTTGAGTTGTAAGTAACATAGAACCAACTGATGCTGCGTTTTCTAGAGCACTTCTTGTAACCTTAGCAGGGTCAACGATACCTGCTGCAAACATATCTGTGTATCTGTCTAATAATGCATCATAACCGTAAGCATCTTTTTCGTTTCTAACGTTTTCAACAACAACGTCTGATTTAGCACCAGAGTTGAAAGCGATTGAACGAAGAGGAACATCAAGAGCAGCAGTTAAGATTTTGTAACCGCTCTTTTCGTCATCTGTATCGAATGCTATTGTGTTCATTTTTGATTCAAGTTCTTGTTGAACTCTGATTAGAGCAACACCACCACCAGGAACAATACCTTCTTCGTTAGCAGCTCTTGTAGCGTTAAGTGCGTCTTCAATTCTTAGTTTTCTTTCTTTAAGTTCGATTTCTGTAGCAGCACCAACTTCGATAACTGCAACACCGCCTGACAATTTAGCCATACGTTCTTGAAGTTTTTCTTTATCGTATTCACTGTCTGATGCTTCGATTTGTTTTTTGATAAGTCTTACACGTTCAGCAACAGCTTCTTTTGTTTCGTTACCAACTACAATTGTTGTTTCGTCTTTAGTAACAGTAACACGTTTTGCAACACCCATCATATCAGTTGTAATGTTTTCTAACTTAATACCAAGTTCTTCAGTAAACATTTGACCGCCTGTTAGGATTGCGATATCTTCTAACATAGCTTTTCTTCTGTCGCCAAAACCAGGGGCTTTAACAGCAACTGCTCTTAAAACTTTTCTCATTGTGTTAACTACTAATGTTGCAAGAGCTTCACCTTCAACATCTTCTGCGATTAACAATAATGAACGACCATCACGAGCAACTTGTTCAAGAACTGGTACAAGATCAGCGATTAGGTTGATTTTCTTGTTTACACAAAGAACATAAGCGTCTTCTAGAACTGCTTCCATTCTTTCAGGATCAGTTACGAAGTATGGTGAAATGTAACCTTTGTCGAATTGCATACCTTCAACAACTTTTAAGTTTGTTCCGAAAGATTTGCTTTCTTCAACTGTGATTACGCCATCGTGACCAACTTTATCCATAGCTTCAGCAATTAATTCACCGATTTCTGAATTGTTACCAGCTGAAATACCTGCTACTTGAGCAATTTCTTCTTTTGTATTTACTGGTCTTGAAAGTTCTTTAATCTTGTTGATTGCAACTTCAACAGCCTTGTCGATACCACGTTTCATTGACATTGGGTTAGCACCTGCTGTTAAGTTTCTAAGACCTTCTCTAACGATTGCTTGAGCAAGAACTGAAGCTGTAGTTGTACCATCACCTGCTACATCGTTTGTTTTAGATGAAACTTCTTTAAGAAGTTGTGCGCCTGCGTTTTCCAAATTATCTTTTAATTCGATTTCTTTAGCGATTGTAACACCGTCATTTACGATTTGAGGTGCACCGAATTTCTTTTGCAAAATTACGTTTCTGCCTTTAGGTCCAAGTGTAACCTTAACGGCATCAGC
Source organism: uncultured Candidatus Melainabacteria bacterium (assembly GCA_934777245.1). The sequence goes on from CAKVND010000049.1 coordinate 2,683, forward strand.
AACTGCATCAATACCTCTAAGAAGAGCCTTTCTTGCTTCTTCTTCAAAAACTATTTGTTTAGCCATTTTTATGATCTCCTTTTAAGGAAGTAAATAAGTGAATGGGTGAATAAGTGAATAAGTTCGTATTAAATATATTCAACATCTAACTTTGTTTATTATTGATAATAACTAAAATGAACTTATTCACTTATTCACTTATTGACCTATTCACTCCTCTTCTACCTATTAATATACCTATTGCAAAACCTATTCAACTACTGCCAACGCATCTTTAATTGACAAGATTTTGTATTCAACACCGTCCATTTTAACGTCTGTACCTGCGTATTTAGCATAAAGAACGATATCGCCTACTTTAACTTCCATAGGTTCTTTTTCACCTTTGTCATTTGTCTTACCTTCGCCAACTGCAACTACTTCACCTTTTTGAGGTTTTTCTTTAGCGCTGTCAGGAATAAAAATTCCGCCAGAAGTTTGTTCTGTATCTTCAATAACTTTAATAACGATTCTGTCTTGTAAAGGTCTTAATGCCATAATATAATCCTCCTATTTACTACAATTATAGTTATACCTTATATTTTAAGAAAAAATGAAAAAGTTAAGAAAAAATTAATTATTGTTATTGTTTGTAAAAAAATAAAAGATTTCAAAACTTGTTTTTACAAAACTTAACAAACCAACACAAAAAAGGCAATTTTTCAAAACTTCTATACTTTATATATATGTAAGAGATATTTAAATAGAGAGATAGAAAAAAAATGACAGCAACATACGATGCAATTGAAAGAAATAAAAAACCAGCAGGCGCTTTAGAAATTCCTGAAGATTTTCATTTCTACTATTTAAATAAAAAAGACCGTCAAATGAGATTCAACAACGGTGGTGACCCTATTTACGCTATCTTTGATAAGATTGATGAAAGACCTCTTTCTAAAATCGCTAAAGATTTCGTTAGAGAATTGGCTGACGATTCTATCAGATTCATCTCTACTTTGATTAAATAATAAAAATATATAAATTAATTTCCTACTTTAAACCGCAACAATAATATGTTATTATTCTAATTAATAAGAAAAAGATTGGAGAGTAGGAAAATGCAAGTTTCTAAGCGTTTGGTTGTAAGAAAAGAAATTCCAATGGATAATTCTAAAGATTTGATTGTCTCAATGGATGTCGCAATGGCAGAGTATTATTGCAAAAATAACAATTACGAACGCGGTTTAGAAATTTTTAGAGAAATAATTCCGACAATAAATGATGAAGTTGAAAGAAATGATGTAATAAATAATTACATGGGGCATGCCATAAATTTCGCACAACGACTTTTTATCGACAAAAAATATATTGAGGCTATCGAACAGTATCGCGAAATCATGAAATTCTCAGGTTTTCCGATAAACATATATAAAAATATCGGGCTTTGTATGAAATCTATCGGAAATGCGGATTTGGCTATTAAATTCCTTGAACGATTTGAAGAAATTTCGCCGGACAAAGAAGATGTTTATGTGTATTTGGCTGATTTAACATATACAGATATTAAAGACAACAAAAAAGCGATTGAGTATTATGAAAAAGCGCTTGAAAAGAATCAAAACAATTTTTCTATTTATAACATGCTCGGTCATTTGTATTCAACTTGCTACCAGGATAAATTTAAAGAAAAACAAATTGATTATCTTACAAAAGCATATGAACTTTCTCCGAATAATAGAATTGTTGTAAAGAATTTGGCTTACGTTTACGGTAAGTTTGATGAAACTCAAAAAGCCGATGAGTTTTACCAAAAACTTATGTATTTAAATCCAACGCACTCTGATTTACATGCTTATGGCGCATATTTAGTTCGTCATAAACGTTTTTCAGAAGGTTTTAAATTCTTGCAACACAGATTTCAAAAAGAAGATTTGAAGAATGTTGCGTTTCCGCAATTGTTTACAACAAAAAAGAAAAAATGGAACATCAAACTTGATATTAAAGATAAGCGCATTCTTGTTCATTTTGAGCAAGGTTTTGGTGATTCTATTATGTTCGTGAGATTCTTAGATGAACTCAAAACTCGTTGTAAAGAGGTTTCTTTAGTTGTTCAAAAACAGCTGGTAAGTTTGTTTGAGGATTCTAAACTCGGAGTGAATATTTATACGGAGGATGATATTTCGCATATCGAGTATGATTATTGGATTCCAATGATGGATTTGCCTATTGTTTGTGAAACTCAGTATAATACAATTCCGCATGCAGAAGGATATTTGAAAGTTCCGCGTGCAAAGATTAATGCTTATAGAAAAGAGCACATTAACGACAACGATAAGATAAAAATCGGCATTGCTTATGAAGGTACATTGGCGTCTAAAGAAACAGACAGAGATATTCCGCTAAGTTATTTGTATCCTCTTATGAAGCTTCCGGATGTAGAGGTTTATAGTTTCCAAGTTGATGATTTGACGCATCAAATGGACATGATTCCGGCTGACGCTCAATTAATTCGATTGGGCCGAACTTTCAAAAACTGGGAAGATACTGCTTGTGCGATGAATTGCATGGACTTTATGGTCACAACAGATAACGGGGTTATGAACCTTGCCGGTGCACTAGGAATTAAAACGTTCGGTATTTTTAATAGAATTGTTGAGTGGCGTTGGTTTAAAACAGAAGGTAGCGATATTGCTTGGTACAAGAGCATTAAACCATTTCAATGCCCAACGTCCGGTGAATGGAATATTCCGGTGAAAAAAGTTATGGAAGAAATTGACAAAATTCGTTGTAAAAAGATTGCTGAAAAATTAAAGAAAAAAATGCTTTAATTTTTCAGCTAAAACAAAGCTTTAATTCCAAGTAAAATCAATATTATACCCGCAAAAATTTCTAAGCTTTTTGTTGGAAAATATTTTAATTTGCCACCAATAGTAAAACCTAAAATAGAATTTATAAAAGTTACAAAAGCTATAAATAAAGCTGGTTTTAGAATGTGGTTGCCAAATAGCGATAATGTAATACCTGCAGAAAATGCATCAATGCTGGTTGCAATTCCCACTAATAATAAACATTTAAAATCAATGCATAATCTCTGTTCTCTTTTTGGTTCAAAAGCTTCCAGTATAATTTTACATCCTAAGTATATGAATATTAAACATACTGTTAATCCTGCATAAGGCTCAATAAATGCTTTTACAAAATTTGTTAAATAATATCCGATTATCGGCATAATGCCTTGAAACAAACCGGTACAAACAGCAAGTGAGAGAGCATTTTTTAAGCGTTTTTGTGTAAACGTTATGCCATACGAAAACGATACGACGCAAGCGTCGATAGATAGAGCGATTGCAAGTAGTATTATTGAGATGTATGACATGCTGAACTTTCTTTCGTAAGCTAAACACCCTTACAATGATTGTTTACTGGGAGAACAGACGCCAAGTCATTGCGATGAGCAACGATTTAAATTAGCGACGAAGCAATCCACAATTAAAACACATCTGTCTTTATCGGATTTTTGAACTTCGTAATACTTCCTTGGAATAGAAGCTTAACTGTTCCGACAGAACCGTTTCTGTGTTTTGCAATAATAATTTCGGCTTCACCTTTGTTAGCAGCCTTTTCAGCTTCTTCCTCTTCATCATTTGCGTTTTTATAATATTCATCACGATAAATAAACATTACGATATCGGCGTCTTGTTCGATAGACCCTGATTCTCTCAAGTCTGAAAGCATTGGACGTTTATCTGTTCTACTTTCTACCGCACGTGATAACTGTGAAAGAGAAATAATCGGAACATTAAGTTCTTTTGCTAAGATTTTTAAACCTCTTGAAATACTTGAAATTTGCTGCATACGGTCTTCTCTACCCGTTCCTTCAATCAACTGCAAGTAGTCGATTACGATTAAGCCCAAATTCTTTTCTGCCATCGCTAAACGTCGACATTTTGCACGAATATCCGTAATCGTACAGCCTGCTGTATCGTCGATATAGATTGAAGCTTCTGAAAGATCATTCATTGCAACAGCTAGTTTTTCCCAGTCTTTTGCTTGCATATTTCCTGTTTTAAGTCTTTGAGAATCAACCTCCGCTTCAGAGCATAGTAAACGTTGTACTAATTGCCCCTTTGACATTTCTAAAGAGAATATAGCAACAGGAGTTTTGGCTCTAAGCGCAACATTCTGTGCAATGTTTAATGCGAATGCGGTTTTACCCATTGCAGGACGCGCCGCTAAGATAATCAAGTCAGAACGTTGCAAACCGTTTAGCATTGCGTCTAAATCGTAGAAGTCTGTAGGAACGCCTGTTAATTGGCCTTTGTTATTATATCTTTCTTCGATTTTTGCGTAAGTATCATAAACAATATCTTTGATTGGAGAAAGTGATTTTGAAGCTTTTGCAGACGCAATATCGAAAATCAATTTTTCTGCAAGCTCTAGAGATTCTTCAATCGGATTCAAGTCATAACCTGATGAAACGATTTCAGAACCTGCATTAATCAAAGAACGCTTAATTGCTTTTTCTTGAACTATTCTTGCATAGTATTCAACGTTAGTTGTGGTGATTGTTTTATAGCTCAAATCGTTTACAAACGCACGACCGCCAACAAGCTCTAATTTTTGATTGATATTAAGAATATCTGAAACAGATACGATATCGATTTTGTCTTGGCTGTTGTATAGCTGTAACATAGCGTCATAAACATATCTATGAGCCGGTTTGTAAAAAGATTCCGGCTTTAGCTGTTCTACAATCTTGTTCATACAATTTGGGTTAACCAAAATTGCACCTAAGATTGCTTCTTCTGCGTCTATATTTTGCGGCATTAAATGTGATAAGTCTTCTGTTTGTTGCGATGTTTTTTTACGATTTGAATAAGATGTTGCCATTGAATACTCCTTCAAACATAAGTTTAACAATAACATTTTCCTTATTCAATCATTCTTTACGAAATATGACTATTGATTTTAATTAAAAAGTCGCATTATTTTCTTCCAAATACTCCTTGACCAAATTAATTGGTGTCGCAAAACCAATACCGATATTTGATATATTATTATCCGGATTATAAATAGCCTGATTGATACCTATAACATCGCCATTTGTATTCAACAAAGGTCCGCCTGATGAACCGGGGTTAATTGCGGCATCAGTTTGAATTCTATTTTTTGTGTAATCTATCCTTGACACAATTCCTTGCGTAAGCGTTCCGCTAAACCCAAACGGATTTCCTATTGCTAAAACTTTTTGTCCAACTTTAACTTTAGAAGAATTACCAAGTTTAACAGTTTTTAAATCCTTTTTTGCATCAATTTTAAGAAGCGCAATATCCTTATTATCTCCTAAATGTTTTAAAACCTTAGCATCATAATTTTGGCCATTACTCATTGTAACAACTACAGTTTTCCCTATATCAACAACATGCGCGCTGGTTAAAATTACACCTGATTTATCAATAATACAACCTGTGCCGCAAGATAAACCGTCCGGAATTTGCGAATCTACGGTTACAATAGCCGGATTAATTTTTTCATAAATACTTACCGGATTTTTTTCAACTTTTCCAAACGCAAAAACCGGTGAAGATATGAATACAAGTAAGATTGCACTAATTATTTGTTTTTTCATTGCGCCTCCTTGTTTAATAAAATTTTGGCAAAATTTATAGCTTAAAACAATTACCCTTATTAATTTCGAGCGGTTATGTATTGCCAGCTTTTAAATTTTAATGTATAATAAACTCGATGTTATATCACAATCGACACAAAAGGAGAAAAATATGTCAAGAATCGAAAGTTTTAAAAGAGCTTTAGCTGAAAAAAGAGCAGTAAAAATTATTGCAGGTATTGATAATTTTAACGTTGAAAGCGTAAAAAAAGTTGTTAAGTCAGCTTCAAACTCAGGCGCAAGTGCTATTGATATTTGTGCAAACCCAGATATTATTGCAATGGCAAGAAGCATGACTGAATTACCATTGTTTGTTTCTTCAGTAGAACCTCAAGAATTGGCTCACGCTGTAGCTTTAGGCGCTGACGCTGTTGAACTTGGTAACTTCGATGCATTATACAAAAAAGGTCAAACTTTCACAGCTTCTCAAGTTTTAAGCCTTGCTAGAAGAACTAGAGAATTAGTTGGTGATGATGTATTTTTCTGTGTAACTATTCCGGGCGAATTAGAAATCGGTGAACAAGTTGAATTAGCTCGTGATTTAGAAAATCTTGGCGTTGACTTAATCCAAACAGAAGGTCATTTCTCTAATGAAACTCCTTCAAACGGCGTTAGAGGTTTGGTAGAAAGAGCTGAATTAACTATTTCTAACACAATTGAACTTTCAAGAAATATTGAATTGCCTATTATGACAGCAACAGGTATTAACCCTACAACTGCTTCATTGGCATTTGCAGCAGGTGCTTCAGCTATCGGTTGCGGTTCTTGTGTAAACAAATTGGATTCAGAAATTTCTATGTTAGCAGTTTCAAGAAGCTTGGTAGAAATCGCTGAACGCAACGCTCAATATGTTGTTGAATTAGTTTAATTTTATAATTATAACTTGAAAAAGCGCTGGAATAAATAATTTCCAACGCTTTTTCTTTTGTGTGGTAGAATAGAAATATAGTTGGAACGAGCAATGAGGTTAAAAATATGCTAGTTGTCATGAACAGTCACGCGACAGAAAAAGACATTAAGCGTGTAGAATTATTTATTGAATCCAAAGGCTTTGAAGCAAGAGTTTCACATGGTGAAGCTAGAACCGTTGTCCATGCCATCGGAGTTAAAGAAGTTGACCAAAGAGATTTTGAACTTTTGCAAGGCGTAGACGAGGTTATCAAACTTTCTACAAACTATAAACTGGCTGCTCGTGCTAGTCAAGGTAAAGATACTGTTGTCGAAGTAAACGGTGTTAAATTTGGTGATAAGTATACAGGTTTAATTGCAGGTCCTTGTACAGTTGAATCTTATGACCAAATGGATGCTACAGCTCAAGAGCTGGCAGAATCTAATGTTAAAATTATTCGCGGCGGTGCTTTTAAACCAAGAACAAGTCCATACGCGTTTCAAGGTTTGGGCGAAGAAGGTTTAAAGATTATAAGAAGCGTTGCCGATAACCATGGAATGGCGGTAACTTCTGAAATTATGGAAGTATCACAATTGCCTTTATTTGAAAAATATGTAGATATTCTTCAAGTAGGCGCAAGAAATATGCAAAATTTTAATCTACTTAAGGAATTAGGACATGCGCATAAACCCGTAATTCTTAAACGAGGATTATCTTCTACTTATGAAGAATGGTTGATGTCAGCTGAATATATTATGGCTGGTGGAAATAATCAAGTAATTTTATGTGAACGCGGTATTAGAACGTTTGAAAAATATACAAGAAACACACTAGATTTAACTGCAATTCCGGTAATAAAAAGATTGAGTCATTTGCCAATTATAGTTGACCCATCTCACGCAACAGGTTTAAGAGATAAGGTTGAGCCAATGTCAAGAGCTGCAGTTGCAGCCGGCTGCGACGGATTGATAATTGAAGTTCATCATGACCCTGATAATGCGGTTTGTGATGGTGCGCAATCACTCTACCCTTGGCAATATGATTTATTGTATAAACAAATTAAACAAATCGCACCGATAGTTGGTAAAGAAATAATTTAAGTTTAAACCATTGTAGTTACATACTTTTCATGTCTATTTTAGAAAAATATTCAGGAATTTTACCATTCCAAAAGCTTCTTAAAATAAATGTTAATTTGTTTTCGGGTTTAAATCCAATGTGTCTATCCCAGAATGAGCGATTTTTGTATGGACTTTCTGGTAATAAACTTTTTTGAGGCATTAATGTGTCTTTGTTAAGACATTCAATTGTTCTTTTTGATAAATCACAAGCAATTGCTTCCATAGGTGAGGTTGCTGCATATTCACAAAGTTTTTTTCTGAGTAAACTTCCATTTCGTGCTTGAAAACTTGCTATATTTTCAGGGCTTGCAATTGTGTATAAAAATTCCATTAATTTTCGTGAAGAAAGTTTTTCTAATAGATGCGTTTCATGAATAGCATGTGCAAATTCATGAAATATTGGTTCTAAAAAGAAATCAGTTGTGAATATTTTTTTGCCATCTTGCGCTTGGTCTGTAACGTTGTCTATGTTATCCCAAAAAACATTTTTATCTTTATAATTTAATGCTGAAAATTCATTAAAGTATATTGTTTTTTCAGGAATAATCTTGCTATCAGCATTTTCTATAGGTAACATAGTTGTAAAACCAAGACTTACTTTTTGAGAAGTATTTAATTTTGAAAAATCTTCTACAAATATGCCTCGAGGAAGTCCAAAATGAGTTCCGAAACGTTTATTCATTTCATTTATTAATTCAATTGACTTTAATGAGCACCATGCAAGAATCCTATTATCTTTAAAATCCGATTGAATACCTTGTCGTTGCAAATAATTAGAAATTTTTGCAGTATCTACAGAATTGATTTCACTTTTCATTGCAGAGGTTAAACCTGCATGAAAATTAAGATTATAATTTTGATTTTGGACTTTCATGCTATTAATAAAACCCATAAAAAATAAATTTGCTAGTTGAAAAATGTTTTATACAGTTTTTTCTAATGCTGTATAAATCTCCGGTGCAATTTGACCGTTTTCTACATCCTCTTTGATAATTTCTAACGCTTCATTTCTATTTAAAGGCTCTTTATAACTGCGTTTTTCTCGCAATGCAGAATATTTGTCCGCAGTTGTTAAAATTTGTGCTGAAATATCATGAGTATAATTATCACCAACACTAGGATAACCCGTGCCCTGTGGGTTTTGATGATGATACCTTATCATATTTAAAACATTCTGTTTTACGCCTTGTTGTTTCAAAAGCTCGTAACCCAATTCTGAATGCAAATCCATGATTTTCTTTTCATCATTTGTTAATTTACCATTTTTATTTAGAATTTTTTCCGGAATTAATACTTTACCATAATCATGAAGCATCGCCGCCTGTTGCAAATCCATTAAATTAACTTGCGATTTCATTTCTTGTGGCAACGCAGAATACATTTTAGCAGCTGTAATACGCGTATCCATTAAATGTCCATTCTTTAAATCTTCAAGCTCTTTCATATTAACTTTTAAAGGAATTTTGTTATTTCGTAAAATTTGCATAACTTGCGGATTAGATTTTGCGAGTTGAGTTATCGTATTTTTATTAACAAAATTATCATATAAAGGATTTGCATTAAATGAATCTTTGCGTGGAGAAGTAACGTCAATATAAGTGTTTGGCGCAGCTGCCCTAAACTGAATCTTGGGAATATTAATACTATTGAGTATCGGATTAATATAATTCATTTTCTACCATACACACGATTAATAAGTGCACTTCTGCAACTTTATTAAAACACTACACTTTATAATCATGTAAAGTATTTTATTAATTATGAATTGCTATAAAGTCTATAAAATTTAACAAAATGTTACAAAACAAGATAAATTTTATTAATAATAAATTTTTCTTGCATAAAAAATTATCACATATTAAAATATTATTATCTGTTCAACATGCCGATATGGCTCAGGTGGTAGAGCAACTGATTCGTAATCAGTAGGTCGGGAGTTCGAGTCTCCCTATCGGCAAGTTTTACAGAATTCTAAATTTTCCGTTGTGCGGTATTTGTGCGGAATGAATTTTAAGACTTATTTACACTTTCCACTCAAAACTCTGATTACATATTGAACAAGAATTGCAAATTCCCAAAGCGTATTTCTGTGTTTAATATAATACAAATCGTACTCTAAGCGTTCTTCGGCTTGAGGCTCACAAACCTTAACTTGTTGCCAACCACACCAGCCTGGACGAACCCAATTTCTGCATTCCCAGAACGGTATGCGTTCTTTGTTTTCGTAATAAACTTCTTCTCTCACCGGACGAGGTCCGATTATGCTCATTTCGCCTCTTAAAACATTTATCATTTGAGGAAGTTCGTCGATATGGAATTTTCTAAGAATTCGACAGAATGGCATAATACGCTTGTCATTAGATGTTACTTCGTTAACGTCCTCATCAAAATCTTCTGTAACTGTGTCTTGGTACATAGTTCTGAATTTAATCATCTTAAACGGACGACCAAATTTACCCATTCTGGTTTGGGTATAAAATACAGGGCCAAAGTCAGAAAATTTAATTCCAAGTGCAGCAATAATTGCAAGTGGAGATGTTAAAATCATAATCAAAATTGATGCGATTATGTCGCAAAATCGTTTAATATAAGCAAATAATAGTGCTTTTTTTCTAACACAGGCGTAAAATAACCAGTTTACTGTCATTTTAGAAATGAAGTATTTTTTAGTAATTTTTTCGTAGAATTTTGGCATTCTCCAAACTTTAACACCAAGAGGAATACCTTTTACTAAGTCTGTCAAAATTGCAGAATCCATACGTGATTTAACTGCAATAATAACTAATTTTACATTGTTATCTTTAATTACGGCTTCTGAATCGCATGTCAAACCGAGGATTGGAATTGTTGAATCTTCATCTTCAATGGTGTTCATATTATCATCAAGGAAACCTACAACTTTTAAGCCCAATTCCGGTCTTGTTTGAATTTCTTCCGCAATAACTTTACCGTCTTGACCTGCACCGACAATCAAAACGTTTTTTTGTTTCTTTTTACAATTAGTGAATAGTTTTATAATTACACGTTCTGCAAGTAAAAGTGCGAATACACATACAGCATTCCATATTAAAAGCAGTGCAGTTACAACATTAAATGAAAATAGTAGCAGTGGAATTGTGCAAATTGCAGTCGCAACAGAGATTGCTTCAAACAAATAGTAAACATCTTTAAGTTTAAAATCTTGTTTAGCGTAAAATCCTTTGAAATATAGTGTTGCAATGAATACAATTAGGAAAAATAATGCTAATGCCAATAATTTTGCGCCAAAATCAACTATGATAGTAAAATTAGTAAGCGCCGCAAGCGCGATTATTAGAACATCTACAATCAGCATAAAGACAGATGATTTTTGCATAACTTCTCCTTGATTTAAACACTATTAACTTTATCATTATAACACATGTGGAGTAAATATAACAGGCTATTAATTTTTATAAATATGAAAGTGACGAACTCTTTTTTATTCTGATTTATTTCATGTTAAAATATTAAAAAAAGGAATGAAGATATGTCAGTAAAAAAAGTTGTTAAATATGGTACACCTTCTTTAAGACAGCCATCAAAAGAAGTTCATAAAGTTTCACAAAAAATCAAAGTCTTAGTAGAAGATTTGTTGGATACAATGTATGCTCAAAATGGTGTTGGGCTTGCTGCACCACAAATCGGTGAAAATTATAGAGTGTTTGTAATTGACGCTTCTACAGGAAATGAACCGCTAAATCCGATGGTTTTTATCAATCCTAAAATTATTAAAAAATCAGGTGCCGTAATCAGCCACGAAGGCTGTTTGAGCTTTCCTGAAGCTTTTACCGATGTTAAAAGATATGCAAACGTTATGGTTAAAGCTATGGATAGAAACGGTCGCTCTTTTGTTTTGGAAGCTAAAGACGGCACACTTTTAGCGAGAGCTATTCAGCACGAATTTGACCATTTAGACGGTGTTTTATTTATCGATCACGTTATAAATCGTTTTGAAGCTGAAGAAGTTTTAAAGAAAAATAATCTTCCAAGTCTTGAGGTTGAAAAAATTCTTGACGAGCCTGAACTTTCTAAAGAAATTGAAGTTTTGTTAAAAGAAAAGATTGCAAAGGAAGCTGAAAAGGAGGCTTAATGAAAGTACAAGCTGTAAACTTTTATGGCAATATTTCTAAAGGAAGAGAAGAGTTTGAAAAATTGCCTTTGTCAGAGCAATTCGCGCAAAAAACAATGGAAAAATGCAGACAAAAGTTTAATAATAAAACTCTTTTTCCTATTTCAGCGAGAGATACAAAATTGACTGAATATGTTAGACATGTGGTTTTTGTCGAAGAATTTGTAAAAAAGAAAATGAAAGATATATTTGCTAATTTAAAGAATATGGGGAAATAAGTTTCTTAGAATGACGCTTAATTTCAACCCCCAATTGTAAGGAATAACATGATAAACATTGTATTTTTTGGAACACCGGATATTGGCCTACCATCATTAGAATATTTTTATAATTCAGATAAATTTAATGTTCAGGCGGTTGTTACTCAGCCTGACAAACCATCAGGACGCGGTCATAAACTTACGCCGAGTCCTATTAAAAAATTTGCGCTTGAACATGATATCAAGGTTTTTCAACCAAAATCTATAAGAAAAGAGCCAGATGTCATTGAAGCTTTAAAAGAACTTAAGCCTGATTTTTTTGTAACTTTTGCGTTTGGTCAAATTCTATCGCAAGAAGTTTTGGATATTCCTAAATATGAAACAATTAATTTGCACGTTTCTTTGCTTCCTAAATATCGTGGCGCGAATCCTATTCAGCGTGCAATTATGAATGGCGATACAGAAACCGGAATTTGTACAATGATTACAGAACTTGGGCTTGATTGTGGTGATATTTGTATGAAATATCCGATTGAAATTACTAAGAATATGAATTGTGTAGAACTTTTTGAACTATGCGCTTCAAATTCTCCTGAATTATTAGAAAAAACTCTAATCGGCATAAAAGACGGTACGCTTAAACCGACTCCGCAATGCGAAGAGGGTGTTTGTTTTGCAGATAAACTTAAAAAAGAAGAATGCAAAATCGACTGGAATAAGTCCGCTGATGAAATCCACAATTTAGTTCGCGGAGTTTACAAGTGTCCGGGGGCGTATTTTGAATACAATGGAAAAATTATAAAAGTCCTTGAAACAGAACCTCTTGAAACAACTAATGATAATGGCGTTCAGATTGGTGAATTTGCGAATTTTTCTAAACTTGGGATTGATGTTAAAACAGGTAAAGGCTATCTTCGTTTAATCAAAATTAAACCTGAGGGAAAAGGCGAAATGCTTGCACGAGATTGGGCAAACGGCATTAAGCATTGAACTTCCTTGACTTCTCTCCGGATATCAGCAAATTGAAGAGTCTAGCGCCAGGTCATTGCGAGAAGCAGCGGTTGATATTAGCGATGAAACAATCCATTATATGAATTGTCGCGAAAGTTGAACTATTCTTTTGTCGCTTTAGGGTTAATCTTCCCGTAATATTCTACCGGAACATACATGTTTATTGAATCTGTGGTTAATATTTGTGGATTTTTGATAACAGCTTTGTGTTCCATATGCCCTTTTTCTTCAATATAATATGTTTTAGGATATAACATCATTTTATTATTAAAAAATAAAGGCTCTAATTTTGTATATTGACCTACTTTAACAATTTTGTCTGTTTTTTGAGCATGATGTTCTATTTTTCTTTGAAAGTATTGAGGATTCTCCGCAAAATCTTTGTTTAATCTTAATGTATCATTGCCGTAAAATTTATATGTTGTATCATTCAGAATTTTTTGCGACTCTTTACTTAAAGAATCCATTTTATGAGTTATTTCCGTAGGGATTAATTCTTGTGGCATAGGCTTTAGCGGTTTTCTAGTACAACCGACAGCAGCTGCAGCGATTGTAGTAATTCCAATTATTTTAGATAAACTATTTATTCTCATTAATATCTTCCTTTTTTATTGTGGGTGCTAAACCTTTTACAGCAAATGGTTTGGCAAAATATATTGCACTTACTAAATTTAATACAATGCCTAAAGCATTCGTAGCTGTTTTTAAGATATTTTGTTTTTGGGGGATTAGATTTGCAAGCATTAATGTTGAACTGCCTGCCATAAGATATAAGTAGGCTTTGAATATTCCACGCGGAACTGCAACACAGTCGTTAACATCACGAGGATTGCGGACATTGTCTGTCAAAACATCTATAAATTCTCGTTTTTGTTGTTTTTGATTACTATAAAAATTTGGTGTTGTCTGTATTTTCGAAATATTCATTATAGTATAGTAAAACATATAAAAATTTTTTTTGCTAGGTATTTGAAATAAAAAAAGTTTGTGTTAAGATAAATTTGTTGTAATGAACGTTTGGCGATAATGTGTTTACCAAATAAACCGACTGCGTATCACAATAAGACAACTAAATAAATATGGGTGCGTAGGACTCCGCTGAGGAGTTGACTAAATGTCAAGTCCGAAGATGGAGTAGGTGAGTTCGAACGGTAGTGAGACGAGCCGTTTACCAGATAAACCGACTGCGCATTACAAAAAAAACAATTAAATAAATATGGGTGCGTAGGACTCCGCTGAGGAGTTGACTAAATGTCAAGTCCGAAGATGGAGTAGGTGAGTTCG
>CAKVND010000050.1 GCA_934777245.1 uncultured Candidatus Melainabacteria bacterium
AAGAAGCTGAAGCTATCAAGAAACAACTTGAAGCTGCTGGCGCTACTGTTGAAATCAAGTAGTTTGACATTATTTGTTAAAAGAGTTCAAGTGGTTTTCCACTTGAACTCTTTTTGTTAAAATTATTAAAAGACTGGGTTTCTTATTTTACAATTCACTTTCAAAATAGCAGGTCAAGTACTGCCTGAGAATAACTTTTCATCAGTTGAGTTCAATTATAATAGTTGAACTCAACTATAGATTTAATCTGAATTGTTATGTTGCTTAAGTAAGTTATATCTATTTAAATGTATTATAAGTTGTATTTACATTTCTAGACATTGTATCCATAATACCTAAAATATCATCTGCCGGAATTTCTTTGTTTTCAACAGTAGGGTTATTGTCAACATTAGGGTTGTTTCCGCCAACAGCTTTGTTGTATTCATCTGATAGTCTTGCATTGTCACGAGCAAGCTTTGTTTTGTCCAAATTGTTTGGTTGTGGTTGATGTTGAGATCGTCGAGTAACCAAGTTTAATAAATGTGTATGTGATGCTGATAGTCCCATAAAGACTCCTTTCTGTTCGGTTGAACATTTTTTGTGTACTCTCTTTATATCGGCATTTTTTTTGAAAACTTTAGGAGTTTTTAAACCGGCGAACACTACTACTACTACTACTACTACTACTACTACTACTACGTTTGCGCCAATTGTAAAGATTTTTTATTTTTCTTAACAATTGAATATATGTTGAAAAATATTATTACGAAAATGTAACAATTACAAAAATATTGGAGCGCGAAGAAGTGTTTATATGAATTAGAAATAAAAAATGAAAGATTATGTCTAGTCACTCGTCTTACAAGTGAGGGTTATGGGAAGGTGATACCCTGTAAGGGTAAGAATAACAAAAAGCGAGAAAATCTTATGATTTTCTCGCTTAAAAACATAAAATACATAAAAACGAATTAAACTTCCAAAAATTTTCTTGCACAATCAAACATTGTTGTTACAAGTCCTGAATTTGCATAAATATTCATGCCTGCGGATTCTAGCACTTGTTTCATTCGAGTTTCCCATAAAGAATAAATTTCTTCTTCGGGCATATTCAAGGTTTTGCCTATCATTTTTAATTCTTTATAGTCTATCGGTAGTGGTAGCGCACCTCTTAATACATCAACAATATCAATACGTTTTTTTCGAGGAAAAGATTTTAAAAAAGATACAATTGAAAGTTTATTTTCTTTAATATAGTTTTTAAGCGTTTCAACAGACTCATCAATCAGAATTGGTTCTTGAGGGATTCTATACTCTGAAAACTCTTCAGGCTCAATATTCATAACTGTTGCAATACGCTCGATTGTAGTTCCTCTTGTGGAAAACGGAACTGTTTCATCTATAAGGTTATAGACGTAGGATAAGGTGACACCTATCATTTCAGCAAAATCTCTTTTGTGAAGAGCATTCTTTTTAAGAAATTTTGCAACTTTTTCAGAACTTTTTTCAGGGATTATTTGTTTCATAATTATTACCTCTCGTATTTTTTCCTTGATTTGGTTATTTATAAGATACGATATTGTAAAATTTTTCATAACCCTACTTTTGGTACGCAAGAGGATTAATTGAATAAAAGTTAAAATAATAAATGATTTCTTTACCTTTGTTGTAAAATAGAATAAAAGGAGTAATAAATGAAAAAGGTATATATAGAAACTTTAGGTTGTCAGATGAACAAATCTGATGCAGAACGTATGTTTGGTATGCTTGAGCATTGTGGTTACACACAAACTCTTGAACCGAAAGAAGCTGACATGCTTATCATTAACACTTGTTCAATAAGACAACTATCAGAAGATAAAGCATACAGCGCAATTGGGGTTTGGGGAAAATGGAAAAAGAAAAATCCTGATTTAAAAATAGTTTTTGCAGGTTGTGTTGCTCAACAAGCAGGCAAAGATTTGTTTAGACGCGCGCCTTATGTTGATTTGGTTTTGGGAACTCAAAGACTTTATGAATTGCCAAATCTTGTAAAAAGAATTGAAGCCGGTGAAAGAGTTGTTTCAACAGAAGAAAAGCCTTTTGAAGAAAGTGATATTCAAATTAACCGTGTAAAAAGTATTAACGCTTGGATACCGATTATGGAAGGATGTAATAATTTCTGCACATACTGTATAGTACCTTATACAAGAGGCCGTGAGCGTTCAAGAAAACCTGAATTGATATTGAGTGAAATAAAAAAGGCTTTGAGTGAAGGTTTTAAAGAGATTACGCTTCTTGGTCAAAATGTGGATTCTTACGGAAAAGATCTTGAACCGCACCAAAATCTTTCTTGGCTTTTAAGACAAGTAAATGCGCTTGATGGTAATTTTAGAATAAGATTTGTAACTTCTTATCCGACTGATATTACGGAAGAACTTATTGATACAGTTATTGAGTTGGATAAAGTTTGCGAATATTTTCATATTCCAATGCAGTCAGGGGATGATTATATCTTGAAGAAAATGAACAGAAGATATGATTATGCAACTTATAAAAAGATTTGCGATAATTTGAGAAACCGTATTCCTGACGTAACAATAACCAGTGACTTTATTGCAGGTTTTCCGGGAGAAACTGAGGAACAATTCCAAAATACATTGAATGCTATGACTGAATTAGAGTTGGATTATTCTAATACAGCGGCATATTCCCCTAGAGAAAGAACTGTTGCTGCAAAATGGGTTGATTTGTATGTGCCGGAAGACGTTAAAACGGAGCGTTTAGCGAGATTAAACGAACACAACAGGGAATGCTGTTTGAAGTCTAATCAAAAATACGTTGGACGTGAATTGGAAGTTTTGATTGAAAAATTTGAAACAAGAAACGGCAAAAATGTTATTACAGGTAGAACCCGTAATAATAAGATTGTTCACATACCTTATGATAAGGATATTACAGGTGAATTTGTCAATGTAAAAATTACAAGAGCCAGAACTTGGTACTTAAACGGTGAAATGATTTAAAAAAATGTTGGGCAGGAATGCCCAACCTACATACTGTATAGAAAGCTAAAAGAAGACGAAATGAAAAATGTTAGACAATCAAATGTAAATATTCATAAAGATGCTTGGGTTGAAATCAACTTAGAATCTTTAGCACAAAATATTATTGAAATAAAAAAAGGAATTCCAAAAGATAAAAAGTTTTTGGCAATTGTTAAAGCCGATGCTTACGGACATGGCGCATCAATGATAGCGCAAACAATGTTAGCTTCAGGAGTTGATGCACTAGGTGTTTCTTCTGTTGATGAAGGCTTAGATTTACGTGCGGTTAAAATAAAATGTCCTATATTGGTAGTTGGTGCAATTCCTTTGTGGGCGATAGAATCTGCGGCACAAAATAATATTGCGTTTTCAATTTTTAATAATGATCATTTAAAAGCTTGTAAAGAAGTTTATGAAAGAACCGGATTAAGACCAAAAGTTCATGTTAAGATTGATACCGGCATGAATAGAATTGGTGTCAGATCAGAAGACGCAGTTGAATTTATTAAAAAAGTTCAAAAGGCGGATTATTTGAACTTTGAAGGCGTGTTTACACACTTGGCTTCCGCTGAGGAAGAAACCGAAACTCAAAAACAAATAGAGCGTTGGCATAGTGTTGTTGATAATATTGATACAAAAGGTCTTTTACTGCACATTCAGAACACCGCAGCAACTTTTGCTTATGATATAAAATCAAATATGGTAAGAGTTGGAATTTCTCTATATGGTTTGTATCCTGATTTGCCACAAAAAGTTAATTATAAACCGATTGTAAAACAAATTATGGGACTAAAGGGTAGAATAACTAATATTCATGAAGTTAAAGCCGGAGAGGGTGTAAGTTATTCACATAAATTTGTTGCTTATGAACCGACAAGAGTTGCAACTATTCCAATAGGTTATGCCGATGGAGTATCAAGAGGTTTGTCTAACAAAATTTGCGGGAAAATTAACGGACAAAAAATCAGACAAATCGGAAATATCACAATGGATCAAATGATGTTTGATTTGGGTGATGTTGATGCAAAAGTCGGCGATGTTATAACGCTTTTAGATGATGAAGATTTGAGTCTTGATAATTGGGCAGAAATATTACATACTATTAATTATGAACTGACTTGCAGACTTAAGGTAAGATTGCCGAGAGTTTACGTAAGATAAACTTAGTTCCCTCTCCTTGGGGGAGGGCTAGGGTGGGGGCTTATATGAAAAATTTACTAATTCTACTATCAATGTTAACACTACCGACTTTTGCGGCGGACAACGCACAATTGCCAACGACTCCCGCAAAACAAGTTACAACTCTAAATCAATATTTTGAATATTTACCAAACGCTGTTCATAATAATTGGACCCCTTATAAAGCAAATCAGGATTATGAAGTAACTGTTCAATTCCGGGTGAAAAAGAACGGGGAAATAACGGAGCCTTTTATTGTAAACTCAACTAATAAAAACGCAAACGCAGCTGTTTTAAATGCTGTAAAATCTGGCGCACCATATTTACCACTACCAACAAGCTTTAGCGGGGACAGTGTTAATACTCAAGTAATGCTAAAATATTTAAAATAACAAAGACGCGCCCAAAACAACAATATTCGTTACCATAAGTAAAAATACTGATTTAAAGGCGTACTTTAATCAACGCTAAATTAGTATTTACAAACTAAATATCTCTAGTTAAAATAGAAAGTTCAACACCCAATACGTTAGCAATATCAATTACTTTCAATATTGTAGGGTTAATCTTACCTGTTTCAATTAAACTAATAGAGTTTCTTGAAATGTTTGTAAGTTCTGCTAATTTCTCTTGAGAGATATCGCGTCTTAGACGTTCACTCTTAATGTTAATTCCTAAATTTCTTAATCTATTCTTATCTTCCATAATATTATTTTCATCCATTGTTTTAATTTTTTCTATACACGATATTTTACATAAAAACATTATTATTTCAAATTTTAAAAAGAGCCGATTTTTTAACAGTCAAATCAGCTCCTTTACTATATAAAAGGGCAAACTCAGAGTTGCCCTTTACCGCATTTAACCTCAGGAGGGAGTACGCCCTCTGTAAACTTGCTGCTTAGCATGTGGGTTATAGCGGTCGATCTCGTATATTATTAATATAAAGGATTTTGTAAGAATAACATTGGACAAATTAACTAAATAAAACGGCGGACTTTTATGAAAAGTCCGCCGTTTAGTTTATAAACAATCAATTATTGCTCTAAAATATAGTTCAATAACGTTCTAACGCCTGCACCGGTTGCACCTTTAATAAACTCTTGTTGAGGTTTTTCAAGGTAAGCAACACCAGCAATGTCGATGTGCGCCCACTTAACGTCTTTTACGAATTTTTGCAAGAACACACCTGCTGTTGAAGCACCGCCCCAACGAGAACCTGTGTTTTTCATATCTGCAATATCACTCTTTAAGCTGTCAAAATATTCATCCCAAAGAGGAAGTTCCCAATATTTTTCACCACTTCTGTCAGCTGTTGAGATAAGATTTTTAACCAAAGTTTCATCATTGCCCATAATACCTGCAGCGTTTGTACCCAATGCAACAACACAAGCGCCGGTAAGAGTTGCAAGGTCGATAACTTCGTCTACACCAAGTTCACAAGCGTAGCATAGAGCGTCAGCAAGAGTTAATCTGCCTTCTGCGTCAGTATTATCAACTTCGATAGTTTTACCGTTTTTTGCGGTTAAGATGTCACCAGGTTTGTATGCGCTACATCCCGGCATGTTTTCGCATGCGGCAATAATTCCGTGAACTTCTACTTGCGGATTGAATTCTCTTATAATGCTCATTACACCTAAAACGCAAGCAGCTGCTGACATATCATCTTTCATTGTAAGCATTGAAGATGCAGGTTTAATGTCTAATCCTCCACTGTCGAATGTAATACCTTTTCCGATAATTGCAATGCGTTTTTTAGGATTATCAACTGAATATTTCATATGAATGAATTTAGGTTCTTGAGCGCTGCCTTTTGCAACGGCTAAGAATGCGCCCATGCCCATTTTCTCACATTCTTCTCTATTGTAGATTTTTGTTTCAAGTCCAAAATCGCATGCTATATTTGCAAGTTCTGTTGGAGTTGCAAGTTGAGCAGGTTCATTGGCTAAGTTTCTCGCAAATGTCATGGCTGAAGCAATTTTTTCTGCTTTTTTAACAATTTCTTCATTTGCTTGAACATATACTTCTTTTATTTTATTATCCTTCTTTTCAGATTTATACTTATCAAAAGCATAATCTGCTATTAATGCACCCATTGTGAATTGTTCCGAATAATCAAATTCAATTCCTTCAAGAGAGAATGCAACTTTTTTAGCTTCCATTTGCATGCACTTTTTAACTGCTTTGTAAATAGCCTCT
Organism: uncultured Candidatus Melainabacteria bacterium; assembly: GCA_934777245.1. The sequence continues at coordinate 6,384 of CAKVND010000050.1, forward strand.
CTCATTTTGTTTGGTGTAAAATCTTCTTTTTTACCTAAGCCTAAAACAAGTACTTTTCTATAAACTTCTTTACCGTAAGTTGGAAGAAGATATGTTTCGCCGAATTTACCTTTAAAATTGTCTTGTTCAATAGCGTATTTGTTAGCAAGTTCACTAACTGTTTTTTCGCCTTCGAACATGTTTACAACAAGGATGTCAGCATCAATAGTTTTAACATCTTGAACAACTTTGATTTCCATAGTTCAAAACTCCTTTCTTATTTACCCCTATTTTAAGCAAGTTTTAAGAAAAATTAAATACGTTAATTAGATTATAAAAAAAATAAACAAAGTGATTGACATTAAAAAATGTTTATAATATGATTGTCTTGTTGACAGCCGGTAGGACGAAACAAAAGAGGAAACTCAAAAGTAATAGTCCCGCAAGATGGGCGTTTAGCTCAGTTGGTAGAGCGTCTCCCTTACAAGGAGAGGGTCAGAAGTTCGAGTCTTCTAACGCCCACCATTTAAAATCAAGAGCCGAAAGGCTCTTTTTTAATGCTTACATTTTGTTATTCTCTATTCTTTTATAGCAATTTGCTCAAATTTCCCCTAAGATCTAGCAGTATCAAGTACTTATAAAAACTGAGTTTTAACCAATTTTCTTAAAGAAAAGCTTCTTGTAATTATTGTTTTTTTTGATTATTCTATTATAAAAGCGTCTATTTTACTGGTTTTATATTTTCATGATAAAGTATTAGAAAAGGTGTTTATATGAAAAGGATCTTTATTTTATTGAAATAAAAATTGTTTTATTGATTTTAATCGCTTATTTAGAAATTAGAGGTTTTAATGAAAAAAGTATTATTTTCTATCATCTTATTAATCAGTTTGTATTTGCCACTAAATAGTTTTGCAGATACGGTTGTTTACAATACAAAAACTGGGAAATATCACGCGCAGAGTTGTGCCAGTGCAAAAAAGTGTACAGTTAATTGTATAAAAATTGACAGAAAACTAGCCGTTCAGCGTGGTGGCGTACCTTGCAAAATTTGTGGCGCAAGAAATTAAACCAATAATTAAAATACGCCGTTTGTTTAATAACATTTGTTTGCGACAACCTGTTAACAACATTGTTTAGCATCCTCAACGACTATGAATATACAAACTCGTGCGTACCATCTTCATTCAGAATTAAAGCACATAAATGAGCATTCGGATATTTTCCGCAACCCAAATCTATACAGATTTTGCCTTCATCAATATAAGGTTCATCAAACTCTGTATGCCCAAAAATAATTTTTTGAGGAAGTTTATGTTTTGAGTAAATAAATTTTCCTCTTATATACACTAAGTCTACTTCGTCTTGTTCTTCTAAAGAATAATCGGGATTAATTCCTGCATGCACAAACAAATATTTATCAGTCAAATAATAAAATTTTAAATTTCTAAAAAATTCACCATGAATTTTGAAAATATTTTCAAAACTTCCATAACTTCTAACCGTTGCAGGTCCGCCATAATTGTCAAACAAAAATTGATAATAGTCATCAGTTTTCGCATGCAAAAGAGCATATTCGTGCGAACCGATAAGATAGATACATTTGTTGGTTTCCGATTGCTGAATTACCCTTTCTACAACGCCTCTGGAATCAGGTCCACGATCAATATAATCGCCCATAAATACAAAAATATCATCCGGTCTGGTTTCAATCTGACTCAAAACACTTTCAAGTTTTCTTAATTCTCCGTGAATATCAGTAATTGCTATATATCTTGGCATAATGTATCTCCCCAAATACATTATAACATGCAGAATTATCAAAAAGTTTCGGCATTTATACAGACACATTCTTTTATGCTACAATTTGGGTATGAAAAAAATAGCATTAGTTAGTCACGGTTGTGCAAAAAATTTAGTAGACTCGGAATTAATTTTAGGGCTTTTGGCTCAAAATGGTTATGAAATTACGCTTAATGAAGAAGATACTGATACTGTAATCGTTAATACATGTTCATTTATTTGTGATGCGGAACGCGAATCAATCCGCACGATACTAGAACTTATCGAAGCAGGCAAAAAAGTCATTGTAACAGGTTGTTTGGCACAAAAACACCCTGAAGAATTAAAAAAAGAAATACCTGAACTTGCAGGGATTGTCGGTGCAACGGACTTTACTAAAATTATCGAAGTCCTTCAAAAGATTGATGGCGAATATGTTTGCGAAGTTAGTGAAAATCCTGATTATATTTATCCTGAAAATATTGAACGCCAACAAATTACAATGGGCGCAAGCTCTTATATAAAAATTGCAGACGGCTGTAACTATCGTTGCGGGTATTGTATTATTCCATATTTGCGCGGTGATTATCACTCAAGAAAAATGGAAGACATTATAGAAGAAGCTAAAAAGCTTGTTAAAAAAGGTGTTACTGAAATTATTTTAATTGCACAAGATACAACAGGCTATGGTGTTGATTTATACAAAAAACCTATGCTTGCAAAACTTCTTGAAGAATTAAACAAAATCGAAGGTTTAGGCTGGCTTAGAATTATGTATGCGTATCCGACTCAAATGACAGACGAGCTTTTAGACACAATTGCAAGATTGGATAAAGTGGTTAAATATGTTGATATTCCGCTTCAGCATTCACATCCGGAAATGCTTAAAATGATGAATCGTCCGTCTTTCGATTATCGTCCGATGATTGAAAATATCAGAAAACGCATACCAAACGTTTCAATTAGAACTGCGTTTATTGTAGGTTATCCTGGCGAAACAGAAGAACATTTTGAACACTTGTGCGAATTTGTTCGTGATATGAAGTTTGATAGAATGGGTGTGTTTACTTATTCAAGAGAAAAAGGAACGCCTTCTTATAATATGCCTAACAGAGTTGGCGCAAGGATTGCAAAACAGCGTTACAAAAAACTTATGGAAATTCAACAGGAGATTTCTATTGAGCGCAACAAAAGTTTTATCGGCAAAACTATTCCTTGCATAATCGAATGTTACGCGGATAACGGCGAAATCGTAGCACGTTCTCAATATGATGCTCCTGAAATTGATGGTGTTGTAAATATTAAAACCGATAAACATGTTGTACCGGGTGATATTGAGATGGTTAAAATTGTTGACGCGACTGAGTATGACTTAGTAGGGGAAATTGTGTAAATTTTTATTAAAAATAAGGCAATTCTTCATATTTATAAAACTTACTTCATTGGAAGGTAAATATGAAAATCAACTTTGTTAACTCAATTGACCCGATTTTAAGACAGTGTAAAACTCCAGCCGTAGAAGTAGGGGCAAACATGCGCTATACAATTGGCGATGCAAAAATTGCCGAGAATATTTTTTCTACGGGATTTCATACTTGTTCCGGATTTGAGCTTAATGCAGGTAACATGAATTTATTAGGACATATTAAACCTGAAGGATTTAATCCAAGAAATTTTTCAGAAGCATTTGAGAGAATAGTAAAAAATTTTCAAGATAAGTACGGTGAAGTTAAAGCGCTTGTACTCGGAGGGCGAGAAAGTGCTTTCCGCGACCCGCATTCTGACACAACAAGTAATGAAGTTTATGCAACCATGTGCGAAGTATTAAGCACTAAGTGCAATATTCCTGATGAAAAATTTGCGTCAATTTTAGGAAAATTTAAAGATATAAAAAGCAATGACGATATCGCAATTATTGGAGATAGAGTTTTTATTGCAAACAAAGAGTTTGAAAAGGCTGGAATACTAAATTCTTCAAAAGAAAACATTGAAAATACTCTAGGTAATATTTACGAAGACGTTATTATTCCAAGAGAATTTTTAGCTTAGACTTGTTGCTAATTAGTATCGAGTATAATGGATTGCTTCGTCACCCTAAATCATCGCTGTTCCTCGCAATGACTTGGCGTCAAAAATAGAAGCGTGCAGTCATTGCGAGGACGATTAGCCCGTGGCAATCCAGGTTTTTATCCCAACACTCTTTGATAATTCTCGTTAAAGAATTCTTCAAATCTATCTTCTAAGATTGCTTGTCTTGATTTCTTTGCAAAATCAATCAAGAATTTAATGTTATGAATGGACATTAAAGCTTGACCTGTGCCTTCATTACATTTGTACAAATGTCTTAAATAAGCTCTTGAGTGGTTTTTGCAAGCGTAACAATCGCAATTTTCGTCCAAAGGTCTTGGGTCTTCTTGGTATTGAGCGTTCTTAATCTGTTTTTTGCCATCCCAAGTAAAAAATGAACCGTGACGTGCGTTTCTAGTAGGAAGTACGCAGTCAAACATATCAACTCCGCGTTTGATTCCATCCAACAAGTCTTCAGGTGTTCCAACACCCATCAAATAGCGAGGTTTGTTGTGTGGAAGTAGCGGTGCAGTTAATTCCACAAAATGGTTCATTGTTTCTTTATCTTCACCAACGCTTAAGCCACCTATTGCGTAACCTACTGCATCAATTGAAGAAACAAATGCGGCACTTTCTTTTCTCAAATCATCATAAAAAGCGCCCTGACAAATTGGGAACAAAGCTTGATTTGTTGAAGTCTTAGCTTTAATACATCTTTCAAGCCATCTGTGAGTCCTTTCCATTGCTTCTTTTGCTGTTTTGTAATCGCAAGGGAACGGTGCGCACCAATCAAACGCCATAATAATATCAGCGCCGATTGCTTGTTGAATTTCCATTGAAATTTCAGGACTTATAAAATGTTTTTTGCCATCTTTAGGGTCACGGAACTCAACGCCTTCTTCCGAAATTTTTCTTAAATGTGCTAAAGAAAAGACTTGGAATCCGCCTGAATCAGTAAGAACAGGTTTATTCCAATTCATCCAACCGTGAATTCCGCCGAACTTCTCAATCAATTTGTGACCGGCTCTTAAATATAGGTGATATGAATTTCCTAAAATAATTTGTGCGCCTGTATCATATAAATTATTATTAGTAACCAATTTTACGGTTGAATTTGTACCAACAGGCATAAATATAGGTGTTTCGATATCACCGTGTGGTGTGTGTAAGATTCCCGCTCTTGCACCGGTGTTTTTATCAACGTGAATTAATTCGTAATTAAAATTGTCAAATACTGATACCATTTTTCTTTAGCCTTATTTTTAATTCGTTAATTTGTTGTAAGAATGGAAAATTGAAAATGGAAAGTGGAAAATTGTTTTAGTTTATATATAAAGTTTTCCATTCTTCATTATAAAAAAGTAGGTCAGGCATTGCCTGACAATAAAATTTTTGTCAGGCAATGCCTGACCTACTTCTATAATCATACAAATGTTAATTGAAAATTCTTTTAAACAATTTTCCACTTTCCATTTTCAATTTTCCATTTGAATAAAATATCTACATACGTAGCACTAACCCTGAAAGCGTTCTTCTTCGTAAGTAATCATTTCAAGCATTGATTGCCAGTTATCGAAGATTTCTTCAGGCTTGAAGTAGATACCAATTTCTCTTTGAGCGCTTTCTAATGAATCAGAAGCGTGAACAACATTATATTCCATAACTTGTGCAAAATCTGCTCTGATTGTACCCATATCTGCTTTTAGAGGGCTTGTAGCACCTACCATGTGACGTACGCTTTCTACTGCTTCGTAACCTTCAATTACCATTGCAACGATTGGTCCGCTTGTAATGTAGTGAACTAATCTGTTGTAAAATGGTTTGCCATGATGTTCTTCATAATGTTTTGCTGCAATTTCAGGTGTTACTTGAAGCAATTTCATTGCAACAATTTTGAAACCTTTGTTTTCAAATCTTTCAAGAATTTTACCGATTAATCCTCTTTTCACACCATCAGGTTTGATGGCAACAAATGTTCTTTCTTCTGTTTTCATAATCTCTCCTATCAATTTCCATTAGACCATAAACAGCAATTAAAGTAAAGTCGGGCTTTTTGTGTTTGGGAAACAGCGAAATACCTGAGATGGTGAGAAATTGAAAATGGGAAGTGGAAAGTGGAAAATTGTTTAAAAGAATTTCCAATTAACATTTGTATATTTATAGAAGTAGGTCAGGCAATGCCTGACAATAATTATTTTCCACTTTCCATTTTCAATTTTCCATTCAACCAAAACCTCATTTTGCAAAAATTACATAGATATTAGTTGGACGTCATCATCTTATACCCTAACGTCAAAGCTCCCATTACACCGGCAGTTACTCCGCCATACTTAAGTGCTTTTTTCCATTGACCTTTTGTTTTTGTGTTTTTGATTACATCAAAGATTTTTTGCTCAACTCCGTCGGGTTTAGTGAAACATTTCTTTTCTTTGTTCCAACATTTTTCAGTTAAATTTTTAAAAGTTTGATAGTTTGTCATATTTCTCTTCTCTATTTGTTCTTGTAATACTTTTTTGCTTTCTTTGATGTTATCAGGCGTTAGTGAACTCAAATATGTGTCTAAAGGCATACCGCTAACCGCAAAAACTTTCTTGTTGGCATTCAAAAGTTTTTTCATCCCTTCAACATCTTTTACTTTTTCCAAACCTTTTGTTACATTTTTCAGCTGCTTAAAAAAGTCTTTACCATCACTGGACATATTTTTACTTACGTGATTTTCGAAAGCTTGTTTTGCAAACGCATCCGATGCAACACCGTTCTTATCAACAGGATGCCTGTTTTTTAAATAACCGACAGTTCCTCCTGCGACTCCGCCAATAAGCGCACTTCCGACAACAGAGCCAAGACCACCACTGCTATGATTTTGTTGCGACTGTACATTTTGATTAAAGCCCTGATTATAATTCATTTGAGGGTAAGAATTCATACCATAAGAATTAACCATACAACACTCCAATTTTTACTACACATGGATATAAAGTATTTTTGATTTTAAAAATTGCGTTTTTGTAACAAAAATTAATATTTATTTCATGCTATAATACGAATATAGACTAACAAGGAGAAAAACAATGACTTTAAGAAATGAACGTGTCAGAAAAGAATTAATGCGCGATATCTCTGATATCTTTAGAAAAGAAGTTAGAGGACTTGAAGGTGTTGTCTCTATTGTCGATGTAGAAGTTTCACACGACAACTCTTACGCAAAAGTTTATTACAGCGTTTTAGGTTCTCCGGAACAAGTTGAAAAAGATAAAGCAATTATTGAAAAAAATACGGGCAAAGTTAGATTTGAAATCGGCAAAAGAATTCGCCTTAGAGTTACTCCTGAAATCAAATTTATATATTCTGATGGTTTGGAACAAGGTTCTAGAGTCCTTGACCTTATTGAAAAAATTTCACGTGGTGAGATTAAGTAAATGTTCGGTTTTTTGAATGTATATAAACCAAAAGGCAAAACATCTCACGATGTTGTTGCAATTTTAAGACGCGTAACTAAAATCAAACAAATCGGACACACCGGCACGCTTGACCCTTTTGCAGAAGGCATTTTGCCGATTTGTATAGGAAAAGCTACTCGCTTGATTGAATACTTAAAAGACGACAAGGCTTATATCGGTACGGTTCAATTAGGAAAATCTACAACAACTTATGATTTGGAAGGCGAAACTGTAGATGTTTCTGATAAAACTCCTGATTTAGAAGAAATAGAAAACGAATTAAATAACTTTCGTGGTGATATTGAACAGTTACCGCCGATATATTCAGCAATAAAAGTTAACGGCAAAAAACTATACGAATACGCAAGAAAAGGCGAGGAAGTCGAAATTAAGCCTAGAAGCGTTAATATAAGCGACCTTAAGATATTAAATTATGACAAAGAAAATCGCATTTTAGAACTTTATATAAAATGTTCAAAAGGTACTTATATCCGCTCAATTGCACATGATTTAGGCAAAAATTTGGGATGTTTCGGACATTTAATAAAACTTGTTCGTGTTAAAGCAGGAGATTTTGAGGTCGAAAATTCTATTAAACTTGAAGATTTAGCAGATATTGAAACCGTACAAAAACATTTAATTTATCCACTTGAAAAACTGGATTATCAGACTTATGAACTGAATACGAAAGAATTAGAATTGGTGTCACATGGTATGCAGATTTTTGCAAGAACAAATTTGCAAAATGGCGCTGTTATTTTGACCAATAATAACAAGCTTATCGCCGTAGCTGAAATGCTTAATGACAAAATTAAATGCTCTAAAGTATTTATTTAATATTAGAATCTGTTGTAATTTCTTTTTGTACTTGTTTTTTTGTGTAAATTTTTGTAAAACATTTTTTATATGTTAGCAAATTTTATTATTGACGAGTATTAACTAGATGTAGTGTAGATGTTGAAAGGATGTAATAAATGGTTCAATCAATAGATAGTAACTTAAGCGGACAAAATTATAATGCTGTAAAAATCAATATTCAAAAACCGCAAGTAAATGGCAATCCAAATGTTAGTACAACGCAAAATAATGATAATGGAAATTATAGTGCAGTTAGTATTAATATTGATAATCCGACTGTAAACATGCCCGAACATAAAATTTATGATTATCCTGAAGCACAAGTTCCTGTAACTTATGATATGGCAAATATCAACCAAATACCGCTTCCACAAGGATTTCATGTTGCTTATCAAACAACCAATTTAATTTTGCCCAAAATGGAAAATGAATTGGAAATAGAAGTTGATAAAAAAACGCCTGAAAAATTAGAAGACAAAGCTTCGATAGAAGAAATCGAAGAACCGCAAAATGAAAAAGTTGCGTCAGAAACTGCGGATGAAGCTAAAACACCTGTAGTTGATGTAGAAGAAAAAACAGAAGAAAAAGAAGATAAGAAAGTTGAAGTTCCTGAACCTAATTTCACGACAGTAGAAGCCGAAAAAGGTGAAGAAAAAATTGATAATATAAGCAATGATGTTGAAGTAATGGAAACTGAAACCAAGGGAATAAAGAAACCTGAAATTATTCCAGGAGAAGAAATTAAACCTGATGTAGATATTCCATTAGTTATTTCAAATTTAACAAATGAAGATTTTGATGTTCAGGCTCAACAAATGGAAGAAATTGCTAGAGTAGCTTTAGATGATTCAAATAATGCAATTCCTTACATAGTAAGAGACGTTTTTTCAAGTTTGATTGATATTACAAAAAAAGATTCAGCAGAGTTAGCAGCTCCAACGGACGAACAAATCCAAGCTAGAAGAAAAGTAATTGCTAATTTTGTAAGTATGGAAAACAGTAAAGCTAATAACCAGCCTGTAAAACTTCCATATTCAATAACCGAAAAAGATGTAGCTTTGGCTGATACGATTGCACCTATGGAGCAAGCCGAAAGAAATAAAGAATATGCTTTGTATACAATGGCTATTTTAGCTAAGGTTTATACGGATGAAATAGAAAAACAAACCGGAAATATTGTTCCAATGACTGACATCCCTGGAACAGCCGCTATTGTTGATTCTTTAAGATATAATCCGAATTCCGGCGTAAAGATTGCGTCAATTGATGCTCTCAGACATATTTACAGACCTGAATACAAAGAAGAAATGTCAACATTATTCACCCTTGCTCAAGCTGACACAAATCCAGAAGTTGCAATCGCTGCAACAAGAGCGCTAGATAAAATTAATAATCAATAACTTTTTATAACACATTCATTACACTACACAAAAGACAGGCTGACAAATTGTCAGTCTGTTCTTTTGTGTAGAGGACAACATCTCACCCTAGCCCTCTCCTATAAGACACTACTGTCCGAGATAAATTTATCTATAATTTACAAAAAGTAGTTAAGTCAAGGCTTTTTAATAAAATTTGTA
>CAKVND010000051.1 GCA_934777245.1 uncultured Candidatus Melainabacteria bacterium
ACAATAAAGCTCCCAATAGCAGTAATCCTAATGCTAAAAAATAAATTTCCATACTATTTACATTCCCAAAACTGTATTTTTACCATCTACCGTTATATTGCTAACAAAATAAAAATTCAAGCCCTACTTTTTCTGTAGAAAAAGTAGGCAAAAAGACTTATCATACATTGTCAATTATCAAGTAAAAACAACAAAAACATATCTTTTAAACTACTTTTAGCTAATATCCTTTCTTTTAACACACTGCCTCCAAAAACTAAACTAACAGGTAATTTATGTTCATCAATAAACCTTTACAATTTGTTTATGGAGATATGTTGTTATGGAAAAATTTCAAAATAAATACTTAGAACTAAAAAATATTAACAAAGACATTGTAAACTGGGTTGAAGATGTTGCAGAAGAAAACAATTGCAAAATCGAACGCAAAGAGTGGAAAAGCAAATACAACAGCTACGTTGTCTATGATTACGAACCTTTTTGTTCTGAAGGTTTTGAAATAAATCTACTGCTCAGTTCGTTTGATTTATCATATTTAAACTTTATAAAATATCTTTATAACGAAAAACTCAGCACTATAGAATATTTAGATAACTGTGTAAAAATTCCAACAATAAAAAACTATTCAATTTAATAAAGTTGGTATATAATATTCCTTATCAGTTAAGATAAGGAATATTATTATGCAAGAATTTTTTAACGACTATGTTCAATCACTTGAAACTTACATTATGTTTCGAATCAAAGAAACAGTAGCAAGAATTACGCCTGAATTGATTGAAAAAGGCAGAACTCCTATTTCACTTTCAATGGGTGCTCCTACGGCTAATCCGCCACAAGCATTGATTGATACGTTAAAAAATACACTTGACGAAAAAGGTATACATTTATATTCAACTCCAAAAGGTGAAGTTTATTTTAGAGAAGCAATTGCAAAAAGAATGAAAAATCGTTTTAACGTAGAATTAGATCCTGCTACTGAAATATTTTCACTAATTGGTTCAAAAGAAGGTTTAGCAAATTTTATTAGAGTATTACTTAACCCAACTTCTAATATTGAAGACAAAGAGATTATTTTCGTTCCTGATCCAGGATATGCATCTTACAAAGAAATGGTAAAAGTTTCAGGCGGATATGCTTATCCAATTCCACTAACACCTGAAAATAATTTCATGCCGGACATGGAAAAAATTTGGGCTGAATTTCTTAAAAAAGGTTACAACCCTAAAAAAGTTAAAGCGATGCTTATCAATTATCCAAACAATCCTTTGGGCGCAACTGCTACAAAAGAATATTTGCAAAGCATTGTAAATTTCTGTAACAAGCATCATATCTTGTTAATTTCAGACGCCGCTTATACAGATGTTTATTTCAAACCTGAATTAAAACCAATTAGTATCTTGGAATTAAACGGCGCTAAAGATATAGCTGTAGAATTCTTTAGCTTCTCAAAACCTTACGCAATCACAGGCTGGAGATTGGGTTGGATTTGTGGAAACGCTGAAGCTGTAAAGATTTTTGGTAAATTAAAATCAACTCTCGATTCTGGATTATTCAAAGCTCTTCAAAAAGCTTGCGCGCAAATACTTAATTCAAAAGAAGGCGATGATTATATTGAAGCGGCGAACAAAAGATTTAAGCACAATCAAGATGTATTTGTAAAAGGATTAAAAGAAGAATTAGGTTGGGGCGAATTTAACATTCCTGACGCTACATTCTACTTGTGGTTGCCAATTCCACCTAGATATGAATCATCAATAGAATTTACTGAGGAACTTATGCATAAATCCGGCGTAGTAGCTGTTCCGGGAGATGCTTTTGGTGAATACGGTAAAGGCTTCTTTAGAGTTTCTTTAGTTTGTTCAGAAGAAGAATTAAAAGAAGCTATACGCAGAATGAAAGAAGACGGATTTAGTTGGAAATAAAACCAACTCCGTATATCAAGTATAAATTAATATGGCGCGCCCTTTTGGGCGCGCCATATTAATAATATCCAATTTATTATTCCTCTTTAACACCATTAGAATCTATAAAAATTGTATTTCTGATAAATGCGTGCGCCATAAGAAGCAAGTACGGATTCATTTCATTTGTTGCAGACAAATTCACTTTTGCTTCTTGATTTTCTAAAACTTCTTTTTTCTTAGGTTCGACCGCTTCTATATCAATCGTTGTATTCATTGCATGTGCAGAGCTTTCTTCCATAAGGCTTTTCTGCAAAGTCTTTTTGGGAAATTCATCTGAACACAAAATATAAATATCTACAGAATTTGAAGTTGTCAAGGTAAACACGCCTTTAACGTTGCCATAATTTTTTGTCTGAATAAGAACAGTCAATTTGGAATCGTTTGAATCATTTTCTCCGTCAGGCGGATTAACTTCTAAATCAAATCCAACACCTTCGTTCAAAGGAAGCCAAGGCAGATAAAGCAACATCAGACTTTTAAGCGTTTGAGTCGGGTTATCAGAACTTGCCATAGAAACGCAAGAATTTATTATACTCAAAGTTTCTGTAATTTGTTCATTTGACATTCCGCCTTTTGAAGCGGATGCCATAGCTATAATAAGACTTGCAACAGCTTGTTTACTATTTTTTAGGATTAGTTCCGAAATCGCCGGCATGTGTATCATTCCGCTAAAAAACAACATTACAGCATCTTTTTGCGTTGAAGCTATTTGCGTTTGAATATTTTGCAAATTAGCATTTGGAGTAATTTCAGACGTATCATCAAAAAGCTGAGAAATCATTTTTTGATTTTTTAAAAGCTCTTCATTTAAGTCGTTTAATAAAAGCGTATTTGTATTAATCGTATTAATCGGGCGATTCTTATCTTGTACCGCAAGCAAAATTTCACCTAAAGTTTGCGGAAGCCCAAGTAAATTTTTTATATAAACAGACCTATCCATACTCGCAATTTGATTCATTTGTAATTGCTGCATGAGCCCAAGCGTCGGTTGTAAATTCGGAGTTATGTTTGGTTTTGGTTGAGAAAGAGATGCATTAAAGCCTGTATTCGCACCAATTTCATTTTGCTGCTTAAGTTTCTTCAAATATATTTCGGGGTTTCTCAATCCTGCCAAAATTTTTCCAACGCTGAATCCGTCCATATAACTTTATTATATATTATTATCTGCCGATTTCAACCGCTTTGAATGTTGATAGCAAAAAATTTTTTTACAGATTTTAAATAAGTATGAACATTTTACCAATCCAATTTCAAACAACAAATTATATAAATAATAAAAAGAAAAAAACTTTATATATAACACAACCTCAATCGACATTATCAACTTCAAACGTAGATTTTAGAGGGATGATCGGATTATACAAAGGCTTAAAAAATGACGTAACGCTACTTTCGAAAGAAGAAGCAACTGAACTTGTAAAGAAAAGTATGAAAAGCGACTCTATTGATGAAGTAGTAGATACGGTTTTGCGTACAACAGAACAAATAAAAGACAATGTTGGTCAAAATAAATATTACAGAGGTATGATAAACAAGCTTATAAATCTGGCAAATGAAGATTTTGATTTAGGTGAAATATTCTATATAGACGATAAACATTTTGAATCCCAAAATGATTTTGACACTTATGTTAGAAAAGTGAGAGAACTAGCCAAAATGGGATGTCCGAAAGAAAGCTGCGGATGGCTTTGGAATCTAGTTGCAGATACAAAAGAGTGCAAAAAGCTTATTGAATTAAGACAAAAGAGCGAAGAAAAACGTGGAATACTTTCTCCTGCAAACGCAGTTCCTGAATCGATTAATTATATCTCTTCTGACGATATGGATGAATTATTTTATAATGAGCCTACGTTTGCATTAAAAACTATTAAAATCCTTGGTGAAAAAAGTTTTCTAGCTTCCTTTGAAAAGAAATATGATGCCGTTATGAAGCTTATATTCAAATTGGGTAAAATAAATACAGATATACCACAATTTGAAGATTTTTTGGAACTGACTAATCCCAGAGAAAGTAAAAAATACTTAAAAAATGAAGCTAAAATAAAAAAATTAAAAAGCCAATTCCAGACAACACAAAATAAAGAAAAACTAATAAAAGATATTAATGCATATACAGATGCAAACAAGAACTTAGTAGCAAATTCGTTTAAAGATTACAACGATAAAATTGATTTAGCTGAAATATATATAAATCTACAAGAAATTAATATCGGTTATTTAGAAACAGCATTAAAATGCTGCCAAGCTAATCCAACAAATAAAAAAGAAGAACTCAATAAATTCGTAAATACTATTGTTAGAATGGATAAAGACGAACATGTTTGTAGATGTATCAATTTTATTAATAGCAAATATCTAAGAAAAATGCTTGAAGCAGATGAATATTTTAGAGAAAATTTTGAGTGTATTTTATACATGCTAAATAATTCTCTCGATTATCCGGCAGAAGCATTTGATAAGATGTTGATAAATATTGTTACTAAGAAGCAATTTGAAGATTTGGGTATTAATTATGATAAGTGGACAAAATTTAATCCTGAATCAAAAATACAAAAAAGTGTCGACCTAAGCGCTAACGATAAAAAACAATTTGTAATCAAAAACATAGAAGAAGATTTAACAAGTGAATTTTGGAATAACATTCCAAAAAATGAACACGACAATTTTTTTACGGAATTGTCTAAGAATGGTTATACATTAAAAGAAGTGCAAGTCGCTAATTATGATATTGACGGCTATGCAGATGGTACAACAACAATTTCAAAATTGTGTAAAAACGACAAACCCGTAAAAATTGAAGACTTGTCTTTATTATTTAAAACTATGCATAAATACATAAGTACAAATTCCTTTTGGATGACTCTTAATAAAAATCTTAGTGTAGAACTATCAAAAAGAGAAATCATAAATCACCTTTTAAATTTACGTAGCGCAGAACTAAAATTAGCAAGTCAAACATCTAATTATAAATTAAGTGATATCACACTCAGAAAAGCTGATATGAACAATATTGAGTATTCGCTATTTCTAGGTAATTATGCATCCTGCTGTACTGCAGTCGGTTCCGGATGCAACCAATGGAGCGCGCCTACTTATATTATGAGCAAAATGGTGTCAGCAATTGAAATCTTGGACGGCAAAGAACCTGTTGGCAATACTATGTGCTATATTGCTGATATAGACGGAAAACCATCGTTATTATTAGACAATATTGAACTCCAAAACAAATATCAATACAATGATGAAATCAGAGATATGATTTTTGAATACGCCGAAAAACTTACAGCTGAAATCGGAAAACCTGATATGCCTATTTATGCAGGTCCAAACAGACATAAAGTTAATTTAGAGAATTTTGCATTAGAAAATAAAACATTGAAATTAATCGGCGCTAATGATAGAATTCCATTCTACATAGACTTTGCAACAAGAGGTTACGATTCAGCTAACAACGAAAAATTTATTGGCGACTTGTATAGAATTAAATAAAATATATTATCTACCGATTTCAACTGCTTTTGCAGCCATTGATTTTGAAATATTTACTAACGCCAAGTTGGCTTCATAAGCTCTTTGTGCCATAATTGCATCCGCCATATCAACCATAGCGTTTACATTTGAAGCTCTAATATAACCGTTTGCATCCGCATCAGGATGACCAGGGGAGTAAATTCTTTCTCCGACAGTAGGGTCTTCCACGCAACCGTTAAAGACAACTCCGCCTTGCAAGTAAGGCAAAGTTCCTGAACCGAAAACATCTTCCTTCATTGTGTTCATCAAACCATGAAAAGATATATCTTCAGAAGCATTTAATACAGGAATACGTCTAACGTAGTTTGGCGTATCTACGTTCGCAATGTTTTTTGCGTGTATATCTAGTCTCAAACCATGTGCTTTTAGTGCGTTTGAACCGATATTTATTGATTCCATTATGCTCATATTTGCCTTCTTTCTTTTTTTAAGTTAATAAGTCGATAAGTGAATAAGTGAATAAGTTCGTATTAAGTATTTTCAATGTAAAATAAAGCTCAATATAGACAATAATTAAAATGAACTTATTCACTTATTGCCTTATTAACCTATTCACTTTACTTACCCACATTAATCACCGTCTTCATCTCAGTAATAATATTGGACATTCTTCTTGTTGCCATTGTGTACAAAAGTGAATTCTTTTGCATTTCTGTCAACTCTTCCGCAATATCAATTTCGCTTTTACGTCGGTCTTCTATTACGCCTGATGGGCCAAGTTCTGATGATAACTTTGTTTCAAGCGGGCTGTTCATAGAACCTAAATATTGCGAGAAATCTATATCACGTCTTACATAACCTGGAGTATCAACGTTGGCAACATTTGAACCTAATGCTCGCTGTCTTTGAGAAATCAAATCAAGCATTAACCCAGTTTTACCCATAGAATCTAAAGCTGTAAATGTCATATTTTACCTCTATTCTCTAATATTAATTGCCTTGTTGTACATATCGTCAGCAACTTTCATTAAATTCATACTTGCAATCATTGATGTGTTCAATCTCATCAAATCGTTGATTTCGTCGTAAATATTTGTGTTTGAAACCTCTGTTGCGTACTGTCTGATATTTTCAGTATCCTTAATAATTTTAGGCGCACCTGATTCATCATTATAAACCATTTTGTTATTATGACCTTGCTCTAAAGCTTCAGGACAATCAAACTGAACAATTGGAATTGTACCGATTTTTTCCGGTAAAGATCCCGCTTTATCATAATTGATTACATCACCATTTGGTTTGACTTCAAATCTATAAGAATTGGCAGGGATTTTAATTCCATCTCCGACCATCCAATCATCAACTGTCATTAAATATCCGTTTGCACCTCGTTTCAAAGCACCATCTCTTGTATATTGGATTTCGCCATCAGCTGATACAACCGGAATATATCCTTCACCTTCAATTGCTATATCATAAGGATTTTTGCTTATTCTGATTGAACCTTGAAGCGCATTTGTTCGGATTGCGCCATCAACATATCCGTCTTCTCTCAAAATTTGTTCAAATCTTGAAGTTTTATAAGCCGCAGTATTGTAGTTTGCAAGGTTATTTGCTAAGTAACCCAATTTCTCAAACTGCATTGTTGCGTTGTTTATACTTTTTCTAACTACTGCTTGCATATTATACATAGCTTACCTCCTATGATACAGAGCCTAATTGGCTTATAACTTTTTGTAAATTTGAGCTTTCAAGTAAGAAAATCTGACGATTTGCTTCAAAATTTCTTACTACAGGCTTTACTGCTAAAAACTCATTTTGAATAGTTACGTTTGAATACTCATTATAACCTTGTTTAACATCAGGATTAAGAACTGCCATACCATTGGCATCAACAATTCCTAAATGACCTGCTTCAACAAGTTGATTTGAATTTTTATCGTAAACACTTATTTTTCCTTTTGTATTTACGACAACTTGTGTTGCATTATCAGGTACAACAGGTAGTTTTATCGGCATGCCGGCATCTGAAAGTACAGGATTATCTTCAAGATTCAACAGATTTCCTGATTTATCAAGTTTAAATCTGCCATCACGAGTTAATTGTACACCTTCAGGAGTCTGAACTTGGAAGTAGCCTTTATTTGCCATTGTAATATCAAGCGGATTTTTTGAAACCATAATACGTCCAACTTGATCATCAACAGTACTAGACAATCCGTGTACACCAATATATTCCGTAAATGATGAAACAACAGGTTCGCGTCTTTGATAACCGACTTTATCGAAGCCAGCAACATTTTCATTTATCATTCCTAAAATTTCGCTTTGAACATGCATTGCTCTGATTGAAGCTTTCATGCCTTGTTCGCAAAATCTTACACCACCGTTGATTTGCATAGTCGTACCTCACATTACTGTACTCTATAGTTTTATCGGATAATTAGAATATTTGCTTTAGTTAATATTCGAAAAATCATCCGTTTGATGTAGTAATATGCTTTTAATATTTTTTTTTAATAAGTCAATGTTTGAACTTGTTTTTGTGTTATTCTATTACTATAAAACACTAGTGAGGATTTTTTATGACAGAAACTAAAATAAAAGTAGAAGATTTACCTACTGTTTATGACGCAAAGTCAACAGAAGAAAAAATGTATAAATTTTGGGAAGACGGCGAGTATTTTAAAGCTGATGCTCATTCTAAAAAACCGCCTTTCACAATTGTAATTCCGCCACCAAACGTAACCGGTGTTTTACACATGGGACACGCGCTTGACGGAACTTTACAAGATATTTTAACTCGTTACCACAGAATGAGCGGATACGAAGCACTTTGGGTACCGGGTACTGACCACGCAGGTATTGCAACTCAAGCAGTTGTAGAAAAACAATTAAGAAAAGAAGGTTTAACTCGTCATGATTTGGGACGCGAAGAATTCTTAAAAAGAACTTGGGCTTGGGCTAACGAACACAAATCTGCAATCTTAAACCAATTCAAACGTTTAGGTGCATCTTTTGACCGTTCAAGAGAAAGATTTACATTTGACGAAGGTTGTTCAGAAGCAGTTAAAGAAGTTTTCGTAACACTTTACAACAAAGGCTTAATTTACAAAGGCGCGTACATTGTAAACTGGTGTCCTCGCTGTCAATCAGCTATTTCTGATATCGAAACAGAATACGAAACAGAACAAGGACATCTATGGGAAATTTCTTATCCGCTTGTAGGTGAATCAGGCGCAATTATTGTTGCAACAACTCGTCCGGAAACTATGTTTGGTGATGTTGCAATCGCAGTAAACCCATCCGATAAAAAATATTCAGAATTAATCGGCAAAACTGTAATGATTCCGTTATCAGGACGTCAAATTCCTATTATTGCGGATGAATACGTTGATAAATCATTCGGAACAGGTGCTGTTAAAATTACTCCTGCACACGATCCTAACGATTACGAAGTAGGCAAACGTCATAACTTTAAACCAATTTGGGTTATTGATGAAGAAGGGAAGATGAAGTCTTGCGCAGAAGTTCCTCTTGATTATCAAGGCTTAGACAGATACGAAGCTCGTAAAAAAGTTGTTGATATGCTAAGTTACAATAATTTCTTATTAAGGGTAAAAGACCACGAACACAACGTTGGTAAATGTCAAAGATGTAATACAACCATTGAACCATTGCTTTCAGAACAATGGTTTGTAAAAATGGGACCTTTGGCAAAAGAAGCTATCGCAGCAGTTAAAGACGGCAGAATAGAATTTATCCCTGAACGTTGGGAAAAGAACTACTTAGGATGGATGGAAAACATTCGCGATTGGTGTATTTCTCGTCAATTATGGTGGGGACACCAAATTCCTGCATATTATCACAAGCAAACAGGTGAAATGGTTGTAGCTAAAGAAAATCCTGATCCTGAAAATTACGTACAAGACACTGATTGTCTTGATACTTGGTTCTCATCAGGTTTATGGCCATTCTCAACAATGGGATTCCCTAACGCTGAAACAGATGACTATAAGAAATTCTATCCAACATCAGTTCTTGTAACAGGTTTTGATATTATTTTCTTCTGGGTTGCAAGAATGATTACAATGGGCTTGGAATTCACAGGAAAAGCACCATTCTCTAAAGTTTACATTCACGGTTTGATTAGAGATGAAAAAGGTCAAAAGATGTCAAAATCTAAAGGCAACACAATCGACCCTGTTCAAATTATCGACAAATACGGATGTGATGCTTTGAGATTTACAATGACTTCACTTTGTACTTATGGCGGACAAGATATCAAGGTTTCTGACGAAAGATTTGAATACGGTAGAAATTTTGCAAACAAAATTTGGAACGCATCAAGATTTGTTATGATGAACCTTGAAGGTGTTGATAATAAAGCAATTGATAAATCTAAATTGACTCTTGTAGACAAATGGATTTTGAACCAATTGAACGAAACTGCTAAAATTGTAAACGACAATATGAAAGAATACAGAATTGGTGAAATTGCTCACACATTGTATGATTTCTTCCGTAGTGAATATTGCGATTGGTACGTTGAAATTGCTAAGATTCAACTTCAAGATTCTGAATTAAAAGCTAATACTCAAAGAGTTTTGAGATATGTTCTTGATATGTCATTAAGAATGCTTCATCCGATTATGCCACATATTACAGAAGAAATTTGGCAAGATATTAAAGCAATCAGCGGATTTGGTGCTGATGAAGATGTGCCAAGTGCTTTAATTATTGCGAACTTCCCTAAATATGATAAAGAATGGGCATTTCCTAAAGAAGCAGAGGAAATGAATTTGGTATTTGAAACAATTAAGTCTTTGAGAAACGTAAGACAAAGTTTCAACATTCCAACTTCAGCAACTGTTGATGTGGAAATTAGAGCTGAAGGCAAAGAAAAAGAAATATTTGGAGAAATCGAAGCTTATATCCACAGACTTGCAAAAGTTAATAATATAACTTATGCAAATCTTGATGCGCCTGTTCCTCCAAAATCAGCAACAGCAGTTGTTTCAACTTCTAAGTTAATCGTACCTCTTGCAGATTTGATTGATTTAGAAGCGGAAGTTAAACGTCAAGAAAAGAAATTAGAAAAATTGACAAACGAAAAGAATTCTTTAATGGGCAGAATGAAAAACGAAAAATTTGTTGCAAATGCACCAAAAGAACTCGTTGAACAAACAAATGCAAGAATTGAAGAAATTACTGCTCAAGAAGGTGTTATTAAAGATTTGATTGAATCTTTAAAATAATCAAAATTGCTTTTATATGGCGCGCCTTAAAAGGCGCGCCATATTTTTTTGCTAAAAAATCCACAACCCCCTATTGCGAAAAAAAGAAAATATCTCTATAATATCAATAGAAGCACAATTTTGTGTTAGTGGGGCATTAAGATGAGAAAAAAAGTAGTTGGTGGAATCGTTTTAGGAGCAGTCATTTTAGCTTGTTGCGCAGCTTTAGTTTTAACCAAAGAAACAAAACAAGAAGACGAGATTGTTGAAAAAGAAATCAAGCAAGTCGAAAAACCTACAAATTCACAGGCTCAAAAAGGCTCTAGGCCTCAACAAGTAAAAAAAGTTGAAAAAGAAATTGGAATAAAAACTGATTTATATAAAGAAGTACCGGATAATCTGTTGCCATTATCAGCAATCAGTGAAATCGCCAACTTAAATGGCGGAGTTCATAAAACAATAAAAGAATTAGTTAATAATTCAACCGGAGTTTTATATGCAAAACGCAGTGGCAACAAGTTAATTATGGTAGTTGAAAATCCGAATGATAACAGGCATGGACTAGAATTTATAGAAATTTCAGCGGACGGAAAGCACGAAAAAACAAGTTTTCTTTTATCAAAGTATTCGGAAACTGATACAGAAAATGATATCTGGGAATATGAAGAAACTGAAGATGTCAAACGTCCGATTAAACACATAAAGCATAATTCTAATGGAGAAATTGAGTTTACTGAAACCTGGAATTATTCATCAGATGAACCTATTAAATACGAACTTAAAAACAAAGACGACAAAGTCGTTTCAATTTTGAAAGAAACAATAGATGATAATAACAGCATGCGCCAAGAGCACTTAATCTATGACAAAGAAGGTAAAACAAAAGTAAATCTAACCGTTAATTATGACGGCGCAGATTTAACCAGATTCACTTATTATAATGCTGACAAACAAGATGAAAGTGGTAGTGTATTCAGCGAATATCAAGACGGAGTTAAAACTAAAGAAACAGTCTATACTTCTGATTACAAAGTAAAAAATGTTTATCAACCACAATACAAGGACGGCGAACGTTCTGAAATTAAAGTTTTTGATAATGAAAACAAAGAAATCGAAACACTATCTTCTAACTAAAGATATTTCTAAAACAAAAAAGGTTCTTCCATTTCAACTTTTTTAGGTCGACTATAGTAATCCATTATTTTACTTGCAGCTCCGACTGCCAAGCCTGTTGCGACAGCTTGTCCTATGTAAGTCAAAAGCGCTTTGCCGTACAATTTTTTCATATTTTTAATTAAAGGTTCTGCAAGTCCAGTTTTTCTAGCCAGTTTAACGCCTTTATAACTTGCCATTCCTTCTTCGAAAACAGTAGGTAGCATACAAGCAAAAGCAATTTTTCCACAATTGTCTTTAACTACGTCCATTCCGTCGCGTGGAGCTTCTTTTGGCTTTGTGCGCTGGAATAGTGCCACATACCCCATCAAACCTGCAGCGGCACGTCCCGGCCAACGCATTTTGCTTAAAAGTTTACCCACTTTACCTTTCAAATCATTTAAAGCATGACCTGCTTCATGAAAACCTGCAATAGAGATTTTATCCGTATTTATTACAATATTTTTGGTTGAAGGTTGATAATAAGCGTTTTGTCCGCAACAAACATCAGACATATTATGAAGTAACTGTGCGGGAATAATTTTAACGCCTTTTTCTTCCAGCCCCGCAATCTTTATTGATTTTTCAAAAGCATCTTTGTATAAATCATTTTGCGTATGTTCTTTAATCAATTGAGAAGCAAATGGTTTTGAAAAAGCAGGTAAAGTTCCCATAATTGCAGAAGACGCAATACTTGCCAAGATAAAGCCTTTTGAGCTATCGCCTTGCGTTCGCGGAATATATTGATTACCATCATAATAATAAGAACTTACCATGCCACATTTTCCAGAAAACTACACTTATTTATATTAAAACAAAATCTATAAAAAAATTGCTAAATTGTTACAGTTTGTTATATTATAAATTTATTATGAATTGTTTTTTTAGAGATCAGCAAGAAGCTTTATATAAAGCTACAAAACCTTACCAATATGTGGGTGGAGAATTTTTATCATACAACAAAGATTTTGACAAAGCGAAAGTTCGTTTTGCGTTTGTATTTCCTGATAAATATGAAATTGGGATTAGCAATCTTGGAGTTAGAATTATATATGATAGAGTCAATGCGCAAGAAGGCATGATGGCCGATAGAGCCTACGCGCCCGAGCCTGATTTTAAACCCGAATTTCTATACGGCGTGGAGTCTAAACGTGCGCTCAAAGATTTTGACGGTATAGGTTTCTCTCTACAATATGAATTATCTTATCCGACTGTTTTAAAAATGATTGAAATGTCCGGTATTACGGTTAGAAATGATGAACGAAAAGATAACGAACCAATAGTTTTAGCTGGCGGACCTTGTTGTTATAATCCGCTTCCGATGTGCGAATTTATCGACGTATTTTGTATCGGAGACGGAGAAGAAATGATGGTGAATGTTTGTGAAGTGTTGGAAAAAACAAAAGGGCTTCCAAGAAAACAAAGAATTGAAAAGCTGTGCGAAATCAAAGGTTGTTGGAGTAGTACTCCCCTCGCCCCTTGCGGGGATAGCAACCCACCCCAACCCTCCCTATCTAGGGAGGGAGTTTACCGCCCTGTTGAAAAGCGCCTTGCGCCATTGACTCTAGAACTAGCTTCAACTTCTTATCCGATTCCGTTTTCAAGTTCGGTTCACGATAGAGCGATTGTGGAAATTCGTCGCGGTTGTGGTAGAATGTGCCGTTTTTGTCAACCCGGACACGTAACCTTGCCTATTAGAGAGCGTTCGGCAGAAGATATTATTACAATAACAAAAGAACTTATTAACAATACAGGCTATGATGAATATTCTTTGCTTTCATTATCATCAAACGATTATTCAAATATCAAAGAAGTCATAAAAGAATTGGCTGTTGATTTTAATAAAAAGAAAATCTCGGTTTCACTCCCTAGCCAACGTATTGACGGATTTAATCTTGAACTTGCAAATCTTGTTCAATCTGTTCGTAAATCCGGCATGACACTTGCACCTGAGGCTGGCAGTCAGCGTTTAAGAAATGTTATAAAGAAAAATATTTCAGAAGAACAAATCATTAACGCAGCTTTAACGCTTTACGAAAATGGCTGGTCTAAAATTAAGTTCTATTTCATTTCAGGGCTTCCGACTGAAACATTGGAAGATATGGATGAAATGGCTGAACTTCTTAATAAAATAAAATATCGTGCGAAATTGATTAAGCGTGAAAAAGAGTTAAAACACGGTTTTGAAATTACTTGTACGCTTTCAATTTTTGTACCTAAACCGTTTACACCATTCCAATGGTGTCCGCAAATGGATTTGGACAAAGTAACAGAGCATATTCACTATTTGAAAGAAAAAACTAAACATATTAAAGGACTAAAAATTAATTACCACGAAAAATTTGTTTCTCAAATCGAAGCAGCCTTGACTCGCGGTGATGCAAGCTTGTGTAAATATATAGAAGCTCTTTATAAAAAAGGCTGTTATTTGGATGCTTGGGGTGAATATTTTGATAAAAACGTTTGGGCTGAGACGGCTAAAGAATGCGGATTTACGCTTGAAGATTATGCAAGAAAATCTTTTGACTTAGATGAAGTTTTGCCTTGGGATTTCATTAATACAGGACTAAAAAAAGAATGGCTACAAAACGAATATAGAGAAGCGATGAAACAAGGTTGCGAATTTAATTTACAACCGACTTGCGAAAACAAATGTGTTCAATGTGGTGTTTGTCCAAATTTAAAAACACATAAAGTTATGGCAAAGCCTTATAAAGCATCAGAAGAAGCTCAAAAAATTGTTTCAATTGAAGAACATCGCGATCCTACAAGAGCGAATGTTGACCCTAATATTCCTGTTTATCGCTACCGTTTAAAAATAACGAAAAAAGGCTTGCTTAGATATTTTTCACACCTTGATTGGCAAAGCACATTCCATAAGGTTTTAGCGCGTTCCGGCTTGAATATGGTGTTCACACTCGGTTTCAACCCTACAATGAAGGTGTCTATGGGTGTTGCACTACCTTTGTTTGCGCAATCGGAAGGCGAACTTGTAGATATCGAAATTTATGATAATCTGACAGAAAAAGAGGTTATGGATATTATTAATCCAAAACTCCCTGATGGTGCGAAGATTGTTGATGTTAAAAGGGTTGAAAGGTACACTACGGCGGTTGATATCGCAGCTCAGTGGGCAGAATATTGTATAACACCATATTGTAAATCTAACGAGAACTATGATTTTGAGGAATTTAAAAAGGATGTTGAAAGAGTGCTAACTTCACCTGAAATTTTAATTTCCAAGAAAAATAAAAAAGGAATTGAAAAAACTACTGATTTCAAAAAGTCAGTAGGAACTTACAGGTTCGAAGACGGTAGTCTTTATATATTCCTAAAAACAGGACAAGGCTCTGACATTCCGGCTCTGAGAGCGGATAGCTTGATGCAGCTTGTGAATCCTGAAAGATTATTCTATATTACAAGACTTCGTTTCTTGGATGAAAATTTAAAAGAGTTGTAAATTGTGTAATATAACGGTGGAAACCGCTCACTTAGCCAATTGAAAATTGAAAGTGGACAATTGAAAATTGTTTTAAATAATTTTCAATTGTCCATTATCCATTTTTAATTTAGAAAAGTAGGGTGCAATTTTTTGCACCATTAACGTTTATCTATGACAATTGATTAACGATTACTTCTAATCCCTGTTGATGACCAAGCATCCATCATTTTAGTATACTCGTTAACTGTTATATTTTCTCCACCTTCACTATTTGGTGATGTGAAAATATCAAATAATTTATTAAACATTGTAGAACATTGCAAATGTCTAAGAGCTACAACTGCCTGAGAAGTTGCATCATATATACGACTTTTCGCAGCCCAATCATCTGACTCGTCCCACTGCACTTTACTAATGTTTGACTCAACATCAGCATAAAAACCACCAATATCATTTATATCTGGAGAATTAACGTTAGAATATTTTTGAATTGATTTATATAGTGAAATTGTTGCGTCATCAACAACTCTTACATTTACAACCTTGCCTGATAAATTTCTATATTGTATAACATTAGAATTTATACGAGGGATATTGGGC
>CAKVND010000052.1 GCA_934777245.1 uncultured Candidatus Melainabacteria bacterium
GGATGTGATATTGACGAAACTGTAATTGATGTTTGCAAAGAAAATGCAAGAATTAACGGAATTGAAGTCGGTGAAATTTCGCCCCTTCCTCAAGGGGAGGGTATGCCCGTAGTATTTGAACTCAATACTGCAGACAAAATTACTCAAAAATTTGATTTCGTTTGCGCAAATATTCTCCACAATGTCCTTGCAGAAATTATGGGCGATTTAAAAAACATCATGAAAGATGACGCTAAAATGTCGTTAAGTGGAATTTTAGACGAAAAGAAGCAAGTTGTTTTAGAAGCAATTGAGCGTGAAAACTTAAAAATCATTGATACAATTTCACAAGATCAATGGATTAGCTTTGTTGTTACAAAATAGTTTATTTATACATCAATGCTCGTCGTTTTTGAACATCGGCATTTGTCAGATAATCTTCATAACGCATTTGATAGTTCAAATATCCGTTTGGCGTAATTTCAATAATCCTATCTGCAACAGTATTTATAAATTGATAGTCTTGAGAAGTAAATAAAACCGTACCGGTATAATCAATAAGCGCATTATTTAAAGAAGTAATCGCCTCTAAGTCCAAATGGTTTGTAGGTTCATCAAAAATCAAAACATTTGATTCTTCAATCATTGTTTTTGCAAACATACAACGAACTTTTTCGCCACCCGATAAAACATTTACGGATTTTTCTGCATCTTCTCCGGAGAACAACATTCTACCCAAATATCCTCTCAAAAAGCTTACATGTTGTTCTTGTGAATATTGTGCAAGCCATTGAATTACGTTTTTGTTCGTATCAAAAAACTCACCGTTATCTTTCGGACAATAAGAATGAGTTGCAGTAACACCCCAAGTTACTGAGCCTTCATCAGGTTCAATTTTACCTTCCAAAATCTCAAAAAGCGTAGTTACTGCAAGTTGATTTTTAGAAATAAATGCGATTTTTTCACCTTGTCTAACATCAAAAGATAAAGCCTTAATTAAAAGTTCATCATTTATAGATTTTTTCAAACCTTGAACAGTTAAAACATCTTTACCAGGCATTTTTGAAAATTTAAAATTAATGCTCGGATATCTTCTTGTAGAAGGTTTAATGTCTTCAAGAGTCAATTTTTCAAGCATATTTTTTCTTGAAGTTGCTTGTTTAGCTTTTGAAGCGTTTGCACTAAATCTTGCAATAAATTTTCTAAACTCTTCTGCTTTTTCTTCAAGCTTTTTGTTGCGTTCTTCTTTTTGTTTCATAATCAAAGCGCTAGCTTGGGTCCAGAAGGAATAATTCCCCGTATAAAGCTGAATATTTCTGAAATCAATATCCGCAATATGCGTGCAAATTCTATCCAAAAATTTTCTATCGTGCGAAACAACAATTACTGTATTTGGGAAATCAATCAAAAAGTCTTCTAACCAAGTGATTGTCGCCAAATCAAGGTGGTTTGTAGGCTCGTCTAAAAGCAGGATGTCAGGTGTTCCGAAAAGAGCTTGTGCCAATAATACACGAACTTTTTCACTGCCTGAAAGATCTTTCATCAAAGAATAATGTAATTCTTGTGGAATTCCTAGGTCATTTAATAAAGATGATGCATCAGATTCCGCTTGCCAGCCGTCCATTTCTGCAAATTCTGTTTCTAAATGTGCAACTCTGATTCCGTCTTCATCGTTAAAATCAGGCTTCATGTATAAAGCATCTTTTTCTTTCATAACATCATAAAGATGTTTATGTCCCATAATTACAGTATCAATTGCAGTAAATTCATCAAACTCAAAATGGTTTTGTTTTAATACTGCAATACGCTGACCTTTTTTAACATGGACTTCTCCGCTTGTAGGCTCTAAATCACCTGAAAGCACTTTTAAAAACGTACTTTTTCCTGCACCGTTTGCGCCTATAAGACCGTAACAATTGCCTTCGGCAAATTTTATATTAACATTTTCAAATAATGGTTCTGTGCCAAAACGCACCGTTAAATTTTCTGTTGTAATCATAATATTACTAGTTTAGCATAAACAGAGTTAATTATTAATACAATGAATTACTTCATCACTAATTTCCTCCGCTCACCTGCGGAGAGGTGCTAATGTCAATAATTGTTCGCTCTACCATCTATTGGGGGTACTACTGTCCTTGATAATTTTCATAAAATAAAAATAATTATTAAAAAGCTGGATTGTTTCGGTTCTAACGAACCTCACAATGACGCCCAACTAGTAGTCTCACGCCATGTATAGTTGCGAATCTCTAGCATACGTAGCAGAAAAAGCCCGTGGTTGGAATTCTGACGGTATTGTAACCGGTTTGGATACCAATGCTAGTGATAGTTTCTATAGTGTTGTACGTGCTAAATGGCTTTTTGAAAAATATTTATCTAAATATGCTGATAGAGAATATCAAGAATGTCTTCTAAATCAATAATAATAGTAGGTAGGTGCATACTTGTGCACCGATTTGTATTTGAAACAAACCTATTTTAATACAATTTCGTTTGATTTATACTTAAATAAAACAAGAAAAGAGGTTGTATGAAAGCTATAGTATTTGATAACGAATTAAAACTTGATAAGAATTACCCAAAACCGGTTCCACAAAAAGGCGAAGCACTAATTAGAGTTTCACTTGCCGGAATTTGTAATACTGATTATGAAATCACAAAAGGTTATATGGGCTATGTTGGAATTCTTGGTCACGAGTTTGTCGGAGTCGTTGAAGATGTTAATAGCGATGATAAATCTTTAATCGGCAAAAGAGTTGTAGCAGAGATTAGTTATGGTTGTAACGATCCGGAATGCGAATGGTGTGCAAAGAAAAATTATCGTCATTGTCCAAATCGTCACACATTAGGTATTTGGAAAAAAGACGGATGTTTTGCGGAATATATGACAATGCCAACAAATGTATTATTTGAAGTTCCTGAAAATGTTAGTGACGAACAGGCTGTTTTTGTCGAACCGCTTGCTGCTGCATGCGAAATAACTGAACAATTACATATTGACCCGATGAAAAAAGTTGTAGTTTTAGGAGATGGAAAATTAGGTTTGACAACCGCTTTAACATTAAATGCACAAAACTTTGATGTTTTATTAGTTGGAAAACACCAGAATAAACTTGATATTGCAGCGAAACAAGGCGTTCAAACAAAACTTTTGAATGAATTTAAGATTGAGAAAAAATATGACGTCGTAGTTGAAGCAACGGGTTCTGCTTCCGGCTTTGAAACATCAATGGCTTTAACAAAACCAAGAGGTGTTTTAGTTTTAAAAAGTACGGTTGCATCAGGAAAAGAACTTAATTTAGCGCCAATTGTAATTGATGAAATTACCGTTTTGGGCTCTCGTTGTGGACAATTTCCACCAGCATTACGACTTTTAAAAAACAATAAAATTGATTTTTCAGATTTCATAAGTGGAGTTTATTCTATTGATGATGCGTTGAAAGCTTTTGAAGCTAACAAATCAAAAAATAATTTAAAAATATTAATTAAAATGCAATAAACTATGAAATTCAAATACGCAAGAGATGCATTAAAATTTTTATTAAAACATTATTCGATCAAAGAAATTTATATACCTTATTATCTTTGTGATGTCATTAGACATGCTATTTTTGAGATTGGTGTAAAACCGATATTTTATCATATAGATGATAATTTTTTACCAATGCAAGAATTTCCGCATAATGCTTATATTTTATATCCAAATTATTTTGGAATTTGTGATAAAAATGTTGATTTAATGACAAAAAAATATCCAAAATTAATTGTTGATAATGCGCATGCTTATTATGCAAAACCACAAGGCTTTGCAAGCTTTGACTCCGAACGGAAATTTTTAAAAACTGAATATGGTGCTAATTTATATATTGGAACAAAAAAATCATTTATTCTTCCTGATTGGAAAAGGAGAGATAAATTTTTCTTTTATCATAAATTATTAAAATTTAAAAACATTCTAAAATTTGATTTAAAAGAAGATTGTATACCTTTTTGTTATCCATATTTGGCAAAAACTATTGAAGAAGCCGATAATTTCGTTGAAGCTCATAAAGATTTAGAAATATATCGTTATTGGAATGCGCTTCCTAAAACATTTAATGAATATAAATTTTATGCACGACTTGTTCCGATACCATTATAAATACATAAACTATTTTTTATAGGCTCTTTAACAATCCTACAATTTCTTCTGCGGCGTCGAATTTCGCTAAATGTGAAGCATTTTGTTTTAGATAATTCATCTTTATAGGATTATCCAAAAGTTCTACAACGCTTTCTCTTAAACGATTTGGATCTAAATCGTTATCTTCAACATAAATACAAGCACCCATTTCGAGCAAATATTTTGCGTTAATTCTTTGATGGTTAGCTGCCGCGTAAGGATAAGGTACAAGTATCGGAGCTGCTTCTGACGCACAAATTTCTGAAAGGCTCAAAGACCCGGCTCTAGAAACTACGATGTCGCTTGATTTTAGAACAGAAATCATGTCGTCATAATAAGGTTTAACAATCAAGTTTTTGTCTTGTTCAAACGCAGGATAAATCTGCTGTAATCTTTCAGTTACTTCCGCATAATTC
The DNA here is from genome assembly GCA_934777245.1 of uncultured Candidatus Melainabacteria bacterium. Next base: position 4,561 of record CAKVND010000052.1, read on the forward strand.
TTTCTTCCTGTTTGGAAAATTACCTGCAAATTTCTTTCTTGAGAAAATTCTTTTAGAAGCTCAATCGTTGTATTGTTGATAGATTTTGCACCTTGAGAACCGCCCATAATACAAAGGGTTAAGCGGTTTTCCAATCCCATATTTGCTTTAGCTTCCGCTTTTGTCATAGTTCTAAAACCTGCGCGGATTGGATTTCCTGTGATAACTGTATGTTTGTTTGGAATATATTTTTTTGCTTTTTCAAACGCTAGAGTAACGTATTTTGCGCGCTTTGAAAGTTTCCTTGTTACAAGTCCCGGCATGGCGTCGCAATCGTGCATAATGTATGGAGTTTTAGTAATTCTGCACGCAAAAATCATTGGCGCTGAAACATAACCACCGGTTGCAAAAACCGCATTTGGTTTGTATTTTTTTATGTATCTTACTGAACGTAAAATAGCCTTAACCAATTTCACACCCCAAACAAAAAACTTAGGATTTAATTTTCTTGGCATTCCTGAAACGCTTACATGCAAAAACTTGTAGCCTTTTTTAGACGCAAGTTCAAATTCCATGTTGCGCTTGTTTCCAACATAAAAAACTTTCGCACCACTTTCTGTTAAAGTATCTGCTACAGCCATTGCAGGATAAATGTGTCCGCCGGTTCCTCCGCCGGTTACGAAATAAATGCTATTGTATGCTTCTGACATTGTTATTACCAAACCTTACTCTTTTTACATTATCTTTTGATATATTTAATAAAATTCCAATCATCCACAATGAAACCATGATAGATGAACCGCCATAACTAATAAACGGCATTGGAACACCTGTTGCAGGTACAAACGAACTAGCAACCCACATATTTAAAAATCCTTGAAAACAAATTGAGAATGTAAGCCCAAGCGCAAGCAATTTTCCGTACATATCTTGACACTTAACCGCAATTACAAATCCTCTTTGTAAAATTGTCCAGAATAGACAAATAATCAGTAAACAACCGATAAAGCCTTGTTCTTCACCTATTACAGCAAATATAAAGTCAGTGTGTGCTTCCGGAAGCCATGCAAGTTTTTGTTTAGAGCTACCGTAACCAACACCGTATAAACCGCCTGAAGCGAATGCTACTAATGACTGAATAATGTTATAACCTGCACCCAACGGGTCAGCTTCAGGATGAAGCCAAGTTTGAATTCTGGAAGATTGATAACCTTTCAAACCTTTCAATAAAAGTAAAGGTATTACAGAGCAGCCGCCCCATAGAATCAATTGAGTTGAACCGCCTGCGCAAAGATAGATTGCAACAGAGGTTGAAACTAAAAGCAAAACCATACTTAAGTTTGGCTGAATGAAAATAAGCCCAATCATCACCATTATTGGGAAAAACGCCGTTCTTATTTTTTTATCATCAAGCAAATTTACATCTTTTGAGAAAACAGCTGCCAACAGTAACACAACGGCAGGTTTTGCAAATTCGGAAGGTTGCAAACTCATTGGACCTATGTTAATCCAACGTTGCGCACCGTTTACAGTAACGCCTGCAAACTTAACCAAAAGAAGCATGCCGACAACAGTCCAAGCAATTGCTTGAGTGTATTTTATCAGTTTTTTGTAATGAAAATTTGAAAGGAATCTTAAACCTACAACACCTACAACGATTCCTAAAACCTGTTGTACAAGAAATTTTGTAGGATTTACTCCCATTTCAACACACTTGGGAGCGCTTGCTGAAAAAATCGCCATAACACCAATTACAACAAGAAAAATCACCGCAATAAGAAGTGGTCTGTCTGATTGCATGTTTTGAGAACTCATTTTGTTAGAGTTTATTCTTTCTTCTCTGGCGTTATTTTGATAGGACATACTTTTTGAAAACATCTCCTCTGTGTTCGTAGCTATTAAACATATCGAAGCTTGCACAAGCAGGTGAAAGCAATACTACATCAGGTTTTAAGCTTATTGCTTTATCAATTGCATCCTCCATTGTGCGTTCTTTTATTATATTACTAAAACCGTTTTTTACCAGATTTTCTTCAAATCTTTCTGTTGCTTCTCCAATTAATAAAACGGTCTTAATATGCTTATTTATTGAATGGCACATTTCTGTTAAATCAGTATTTTTATCCCTTCCGCCTAAAATAAGCGCAACATCAACATTGTTGAAAGAATCTATTGCAACAATCGAAGCTTCCGGATTTGTTGCTTTCGAATCGTTATAAAAAGTTATTCCGTTCATTTCGCGAACTTTTTCTAACCTGTGTTCAGGCGCTTTAAAACTCATAATTTGAGTTCTAATATCCTCATTTTTCATTCCAACAAGCTTAGCAATAATTATTCCGCACATAATATTTTGGTAGTTGTGATGACCGACAAGCGGACAATCTGAAAGAGAAATAATTTCTTCATTGCCGTAGAAAATAGAATTGTTGGTAATTTTGCAATCTTTTTCATCATCAAAGAACACAACATTCTTACACTCTTTAGCAAATTCCTTTAATTTTTCATCTTGTGCGTTCAAAACAGCATATTCAGGTTCTTGCGGAGGCAAAAATATTTTTGCTTTTGCTTTAAAATAATTTTCTAAACCACCATGCCAATCTATATGGTCAGGCGTAAAATTCGTCCAACAAGCAATTTTTGCTTTAAATTTTTCTGTTATTTGCGCTTGGTAAGAACTTATTTCGCAAACTAGAAAATCGTGTTTTCCTTCAATCAAAGATGTTGGAGGAACGCCAATATTTCCACAAACAGGGGCGTCAAAATCTTTGCTCAAAATATGTGAAACAAGCGCTGTAGTTGTTGTTTTACCATTTGTTCCGGTGATTGCAATAAAAGGTATTTTGGTATTTAAATATGCATATTCGATTTCAGAAATAATCTTTGTGTTTTTTTCTGCAAGACGCTTAAATATTTCTGATTTAGGTGGAATTCCGGGACTTGTAATTGCAAATTTCGCACCTGAAATAAATTCATCGCTATGATATCCGCACTCAATTTTTATGCCTAAATTTTTAAGTTCTTCAACCTGAGATTTGCATTCTTCTTTAATCTTATCTAAAGATTTTGATTCTGTAATATAAACTTCATAACCTTGTTTATTAGCAAATTTTGCCGCTGCAATGCCACTTTTTGATAAACCTAAAATTAAAACTTTTTCTTTCATAACGAACTCTCCAATTAGTTTTAATTTTACAGCAAAAAAAATTTGATTGAAATTAGAAGTTGTAAGTTTGTTATATCCTCTAACGCATTTCTGCTAAAACATCTTCAAATACGCCATTCCAGTCATTTTGTTTATGTTGACGGAAAAGTTTTACGCTATCGTACCAATCGCAAACGCTCAAATCTGTATGCCAACGCCAATTAACTTCATACGGCAATACTATCCAGCAAGGAATTCCCATTGCACCTGCCAAATGTGCCAAAGATGTGTCATTACAGATTACTAAATCTAAATTCGCCATAGCTGCAGCTGTTTGAGAAAAATCGACAAAATCTTTACCGACATCTATAATGCCTTTCAAAACTTTCGCGTCTTCTGAACCTTCAAAAGTTTGGAAGGAATAATACTGCGTATTTTCAACTTGCATAAGTGGCGCAAATGCTTCTGCCGGAATAACTCTATCGTAATCAAAATAAGTATTACCTTGCCATTTTATTCCAACTTTGATTTTGTCATTTTCAAAATATTTTTTCTTGTATTTTTCGACTAAATCCATATTAGGTTTCAAATATCCGCCAGAATATGCAAAAACTTTATTGCCTTTAAGTTTCAACAAATGAGGTAAACTTAGCATTGGCGTATGGACATCAAAATCAATTTCACTTTCCGGAATATAAGTATCAATTACTTGGTCGATTCCGAGTTCGTTTTGTTTAAATAATGTAGAAAGCGGTTTTTGGCACATAAAAATCAACTTTTTGCATTTTTTTGCAACAAGCGGAAGATATCTTGCAAACATCAAAACATCACCAAAACCTGCTTCATAATACACAAGCAGAGTTTTATCGCTTATGTTTTCACCGTTCCAGACGTTATCCAAACGTGCTTTGTTTGGGTAAGTTTTGTTCTGCAAGGCAATTGTTGCAGCCTTTGAAAAACGGCTTTCAAAATATTTAAGCCCCTTATCATAGTCTTTAAGTCGCATTAAAGCTAAGCCTAAAAAATATTCAGTGTCGGGGTCGTTAGGTTTAATTTTGTTACAAATTTTTAGTGCAGAAAGCGCATTTTTTGTCTCGGCTTCAACGCTATAAAGATGTGAAAGATTAAACCAGCAATCATAAGATGATGGATCAATTTTGAGCGCTTTTTCGTAAAATTTAATTGCTTCTTTATTGCGTTTTAGGTTTCTGTAAGCTAATGCGATATTAAAAAGTAAAGAAAAATTATCCGGAAATTTCTCAAGAACTTCATGTGCTCTTTTAGCAATTTCTTTATAAAGTTTTGCTCGGATGTAAGTTTGAAAAAGTGTTTCATAGAAATAAGCGTTCGGTTGTTTTTCAACTGCTTGTTCAACCCAATGAACCGCAGAAATTACATCTTGCTGCTGCAATTTTAAAACGCCCAAAAGGTTATATATTTCAGCGTTATCTTTATCTTGTTCCAACGCCTTTTTGTAAGCAGCTTCTGCTTCTTCTAATTTCCCTTCTTGGTGGAGCGCAAACCCCTCTTGTATTAATTCTTCAGTTGCCGGCATAAAATTCTCTCTTCTTTAATAAATATTTTAGCAAAATTTATCAAAGTACGCAAATTTTGTCAAAATTATTCTTCTTCCAAGCTCAAAACTGCCATAAACGCTTCTTGTGGAACTTCTACACGTCCAACAGCTTTCATACGCTTTTTGCCTCGTTTTTGTTTTTCCAAAAGCTTACGTTTACGAGAAATATCACCACCATAGCATTTATCCAAAACGCTTTTTCTTAACGCTTTGATGTTGGTTCTTGCAATTACTCTTCCGCCAATCGCCGCTTGAATTGGAACTTCAAACATTTGACGCGGAATAATGGTTTTCAATTTTTCTGTTAATTTTTGTCCGATATAAAAAGCGCTATCTTCATGACAAATTACAGACAAAGCGTCAACAACTTCACCCGCAAGCATGATATCTAATTTAACAAGTTTTGAGCGTTTATAATCAACAAATTCGTAATCCAAGCTTGCGTAACCTTTCGAACGTGATTTTAATTGGTCATAAAAATCTGTGATAACTTCGCTCAAAGGCAGGTGATAAATTAAATCAACACGAACTTTGTCCAAATAATTCATGTTAATAAAAATACCACGTTTTGTTTGACACAAATCCATAAGCGTACCAACAAAATCGTTCGGCGTAATTATTGAAACTTTTACATAAGGTTCTTCAATAAAATCTCTTGTTTGCGCAGGAGGCAAGTTGGCAGGATTGTCAATTTCTATAACCTCACCGTTCGTTTTATGCACTTTGTAAACTACAGATGGCGCAGTTGTTACAATAGAAAGGTCATATTCTCTTTCCAATCTTTCCTGTGCTATTTCCATGTGAAGCATACCTAAGAAACCGCAACGGAAACCAAAACCTAACGCACTGGATGTTTCAGGCTCAAACGTAATTGAACTGTCCGAAAGCTTCAATTTTTCCAAAGCTTCTTTTAATTCGTGATAGTCTTCATTATCTACTGGATATAAACCTGAAAACACCATTGGCAAAGCTTCTTTGTAACCTGGAAGCGGTTCATTCGCAGGAGCTTCAACATGAGTAACTGTATCACCAACAAATCGAGTAATTTCTTTAATCGAACCGGCGAAATAACCTACATCACCGCAAATAAGTTCATCTACTTGAACTCTGTGCGGAGTAAGATAGCCAAGTTCGGTGATTTCGTATTCTTTGCCTGACGCCATAAATTTGACTTTGTCGCCCAATCTCATTTTGCCATCCATAATTTTGAAGAAACAAAGAGTTCCTAAATATGGGTCATAAGCGCTATCAAAAACAAGTGCGCGTAAAGGTTTTTCTGTCGTATCAACAGGTGGCGGAACAAATTTTACAATTGCCTCTAATACATCAGGAATACCTACACCTGTTTTTGCAGAAACAGGAATTGCCATAGAAGTATCAATGCCTAAAATTTCCTCGATTTCTTCTTTAACCCTTTCAACATCAGCTGATGGAAGGTCGATTTTATTGATTACAGGGATGATTTCCAAATTTTGTTCAATTGCCATGTAAACATTTGCCAAAGTTTGCGCTTCTACACCTTGAGTTGCGTCAACAATGAGTAAAGCACCTTCGCAAGCAGCAAGAGAACGTGAAACTTCGTACGAAAAGTCAACGTGTCCAGGAGTGTCAATCAAATTAAATATATATTTTTCACCGGCATTAGAGGTATAGTTCATTCGAGCGGCGTTAAGTTTGATTGTAATTCCGCGCTCACGCTCAATATCCATTGTATCAAGAAGTTGCGCTTGCATATCACGTTGCGCAATCGTTCCCGTTGCTTCTAATAATCTATCGGCTAAAGTTGACTTACCATGGTCAATGTGTGCAATAATGCAAAAATTTCGTACGTTATCTCTGTGTTTCATAGTAGTTTTATTATATATGAAACATAAATTCGCGCAAAATTATATGTAGAAAGTTGGTAAAATCATAGCGTTTATAAAACCCTCTCTCTAATCCTCCCACAAGGGAGGGGACAAAGACGTTCAAATAAACGAGTCGTGCGCCCCTCTCCTTCTTCAATTCTACATGAAGAGGGAAACGAGAAGGCGGGAGAGGGTGTTATTTGCTTTTCGTAAAAATTTTGATTTACGAGCGATTGTTAATATATTTATAAAACCCTCTCCCTAGCCCTCTCCATAGGAGAGGGGATGATGTAAGATGCGTCAAGGGAAGGGGATGCGCTAAAGACATCCAAATAAACGAGTCTTGCGCCCCTCTCCTTTTTTCAATTCTACATGGAGAGGGTGCCGGAGGCGGGAGAGGGTATTATAAACTAATTAAAAGAATCCCATCCCGAAATCAAAGATTTCGCCCCTCCCTCAAGGGGTGGGGCGACATCCAATATAACATCTAAGCACATCAGTTTTTAGATACTCTATTCTCCTATATGTTCCAACGCCATTTCGAGCACCGTTCTTACGTGATTATCACTTAGAGAATAAAAAACATTCTTTCCGCGCTTTTCAGCCTTGACAAGTTTTGCACTTCTCAAAATCTTTAGCTGATGCGAAACCGCTGATTTAGTCATATTCAATAAACAAGCCAAATCACCAACGCACATTTCATTCTCTTCCAATGCCCACAATAATTGAATTCTGGTGCTATCACCCATAAGTTTAAAAAAATCAGACAAATCATAAAGAAGTGTCATGTCAGGCATGTTAGGTTTAACTTTTTCAATAATATCTGTATTAATAACTTCCATTTGTTCATTATAGTTGAATACTTGTTCAAATGTCAAATTGTATTAAGAAATGCTACAAATCTTGTCGCCCATGTTGACAGTTGAATAGTTGTTCAACTATAATATAAGAAAAGGAACAAATTATGTGCGAACACAAAGAAGATGTTAAAACTTATGTTATCCCAAGGCTTGTAATCGCGCTTATCCTATTTAGTTTAGGATACATGTTTAAACCTTTATTTTTAATAGCGTATTTTGTTATAGGATATGACATTTTTATTAAAGCGCTGAAAAATATTATAAGAGGACGAGTTTTTGATGAGAATTTTTTAATGGCGCTTGCAACAGTCGGCGCGATTTGTATAAAAGAGTTCCCCGAAGCCGTTATGGTAATGATTTTGTATCAAATCGGCGAATATATGCAGGATAAAGCCGTTGATAAATCTCGCGACGCAATAACCGCTCTGATGAATATCCGCCCTGATTATGCAAATTTAAACGGGCAGAGAATTGCTCCGGAAGAAGTAAAAATTGGCGATATAATAACAGTAAAAACAGGCGAAAAAATTCCATTAGACGGAATTGTAACAAAGGGCAGAGCTTCGATTGATACATCCGCATTAACAGGCGAATCTTTACCACGAAGTGTAAAATCAGGAGATGAAATCGTTAGCGGAAGCATTAACCTTGATGGCTTATTAGAAATACGAGTTACAAAACCGTTTGGGGAATCAACTGTTTCTAAGATTTTAGAATTAGTTGAAAACGCTTCTTCAAAAAAAGCTAAAGCCGAAAACTTTATAACGAAATTTGCGCGCTATTACACTCCGGCAGTCGTGATTATTGCTTGTATAATCGCACTTATTCCTCCATTTTATATAGAAAGAGCGTTGACATTTTTGGTAATTTCTTGTCCTTGCGCACTCGTAATTTCAATTCCGTTAACGTTTTTTGCAGGAATTGGCGGTGCTTCTGCTAACGGCATTCTCGTAAAAGGTAGCAGCTACTTGGAAGCGTTATCAAAAGTAAAAACGATTGTTTTTGATAAAACAGGAACGTTGACAAAAGGCAATTTTAAAGTTGTTGAAATCAATTCTAAAAATCAAGATTTGCTAAAATACGTGGCTTCTGCGGAATCCGCTTCTTTTCATCCTATTGCGAAGGCTATTAGAACAGCTTATCAAGGTGAATTACTTACACCAAGTGATATCCACGAAATCGCGGGTCATGGAATTAAAGCAATTATTGGTGATAAAGAAGTTTTGATTGGCAACGCAAAACTTGTTGATGTTGAGCCGATAAAAACTTCCGGAACAGTCGTTTATGTCGCAATTAACGGTAAATTTGAAGGCTATATTGTAATTGCAGATGAAATAAAAGAAGATTCTAAATCCGCAATTGAAACTTTGAAACACTTAAAAATTCAAACAGAAATGCTTACGGGAGACTCTTATAGAACCGCGGAAGCTGTAAATACAGAACTCGGTCTGGATAAATTCTACGCAGAACTTTTGCCTGCCAACAAAGTTGAAAAATTGGAAGACGCGATTACACACGCTAAAGGCGCTGTGGCATTTGTGGGTGATGGAATCAATGACGCACCGGTTTTAACCAGAGCTGATGTCGGAATTGCAATGGGCGGTTTAGGTTCAGACGCTGCGATTGAAGCTGCCGATGTGGTAATTATGGATGACAAGCCATCAAAAGTAGCATCTGCTATTAAGATAGCGAAAAAGACTATGACAATTGTAAAAGAAAATATCGTTTTTGCAATTGGCATAAAACTTGTATTCTTAATCTTGGGCGGTTTAGGTTTTGTTTCAATGTGGGGCGCAGTCTTTGCAGATGTCGGAGTTTCAATCATTGCGATTTTAAATTCGTTAAGAGCAGCCGCATGGAAGCAAAAAATTAATTTTCAATAATTAAATTCATAAATTCTATGTCATCATAATCTATGTATGCAGTTTGCATAAGATTTCGCCCTGTTTTAATAGTGATTTCATTTACTTGGTTTTTACGTATTAAATTTGGAGGTAGTTTAATTTTTTGGCCGTCTCCATTAATATGTATTTCTGATATTTTATTTCCGTTAAAATATACTTCTGCTGGGGAAGCATACGCATTTGGGATTTTATTTTGTCCCATAGAACGTGCCATTGCCGTATCAAGTCCTATAATTGAGCCAATTGCCAGATAAACAGGTTTTGCAAGATTTATATTTTTCATAATAAAACGTTTTGTATAAAAAGGTCCAATTGTTTGCATGTTAAATTCGCCGGCATTTGCAGATAAATCTGAAAAATTACCGTCACCTAAATGATACATGTTTGTATCTATTGCTTGACCGGAAGCATTTGACTTTTCAATACCTACTATAATCGGCGCGTTAAGAGTCCTATCGTTAATTGTCATACTAAATGGTTTATAATTATCCTTTTGTACTGACATAATACTTGTTCCCTCAATTTGAGTGTTCAATTCAAAAAAGCCGTCTTTATCTGTTTTTGTAGAAAAACGTTCTTTAGGTAATGTAATATTAGCACCGCCAATGCCTTCTCCGGTTTGCTTATCGATAATTCTGCTGGAATTTCCTGTTCCTTGTTCTGCAATTCCACCTTGGAATGTTGCGCTAAAAGCTGGAGGAATTGCTGATAATAAAATAAATGAAATAATAAATATACTTAATAATTTTTTCATACGCTTATTATTAAACTTTCGAAAATTAAAAAAATTACTCGTCTGTGTATTTATTAAGGATTATTTTATAAAAGTAAATATTTTAATGATTCAATTTTAGTTTTGTTTAAAATTAGCAATAAAAAAAAGCCCCTTTATTAGGACTTCCAATTTCTTATTTAAAATGGAGCGGGAGACGAGGCTCACTGTGTCTGTTTGCGAGCAGGAAAAGGTGACTAA
>CAKVND010000053.1 GCA_934777245.1 uncultured Candidatus Melainabacteria bacterium
ATAAAAATAATTTCCGGCTTTAATTCTATTGTATAAATATCTTTCACTGCTTGATACATTTTTACCATAAGTTCAAGCACATCTTCTGATGTCGCACCGCCTTTATTCACGATAAAATTTGCGTGCTTATCCCAAACTCTAACCGTATCAGTTTCAAAACTTTTTACACCTGCTTTATCCAAAAGTCTTCCTGCTGAATCGTTTTCAGGATTTTTAAAAACACTTCCCGCATTTGGGTCTTTCAGCGATGGTTGAATATTTTTTCTAAATGTCAAATTCCTTTCCATCAATTCTTTGATTTCTTCTTGTGGAAGTTTTTTTAGTTCAAATTCGGCAGAAAGTAAAATATAACGTCCTTCATGTAAAATTGAATGTCTGTAAGAAAAATTCATTTCTGATTTTTGTTTAAAAACAACTTCTTTAGTTTCTTTATCAAATAAACAGCAAGAAACAATTACATCTGCAATACATTGACCATGCGCGCCTGCATTCATATAAACCGCACCACCGATAGTCCCCGGCAATCCAATCAAAAATTCTAAACCGCTCAAAGAAACATCCGCAACTTTTTGAGATAAAAGCGGATCTTTAACACCGCAATCAGCATAAACTTTCGTACCGCGTATTTCAAAATTTTTCATCTCAGTCGTTAAAATAATATTTCCTTTATAACCGTTTGATGAAAACAAAACATCAGAGCAGCTGCCAAGAACTATATAATTATCCAATTCTCTTAGCAAATTAGTAAATTCTTCCAATGTTTCAGGAAGGTAAAGTTTTTCGACTTGACCACCAATTTTAAATGTTGTTAAATTTTTGATTTCGAAATTTTCTTTTATTTGCATAATTTTTTCCTTAAGTGAATAGGTGAATAAGGTAATAAGTGAATAAGTTCGTTTTAGATATTTAATTTGGTGTGTTGCGTTTTTCTTTTGGGGGATAAGCCCCCACCCTAGCCCTCCCCCGAGGAGAGGGAATAACCAAGACGCGTTTTATTAATTGTAGGTTGGGCTTTCAGCCCAACAATAACTAATTACTTATTCGCCTTTTCCAATTCTTTTCCCAACGCCGTAATTGTACCTGCACCCAAACCAATTACGATGTTGCCGTTTTCAAGCGTCGGTAATAATTTTTCTGCAACTTCCTGCACATTACCGCCAATATATTCTGCGCCTAAATCTTTTGCGAAAGCTTGTCCGCTTATACCTTCAATCGGGTCTTCTGAAGCAGCATAAACATCTGTTACAACAACTCTACCGGCTTCAGAAAATGCATTCTTAAACTCTTTCCACAAAGATTTAAGCCTTGTATATCTGTGCGGTTGGAATACCGCAACAATATTTTCTTGCCCAAATTTAGAAGCTGCAGCATCCAATGTAGCCTTGATTTCAGTCGGATGGTGCGCATAATCGTCATAAACTTCTACGCCATTAATTTCACAAACCTTTTGAAAACGTCTTCCCATGCCGGTAAAATCTACAAAATAATCGGCAATAGCTCTAACGTTTACACCGGCTTCGTTTAAAGCTGAAACAACAGCCAAGGTGTTGTAAACATTATGAATTCCGGCTAATTGAATTTTCATGTTAGTTAAGAAGTTATTATGATGATAGATTTCAAAAGATGTACCACCTCTTGAAAACTCAAGATTTTTAGCTACGTAGTCCGCATCATCAAGCCCGAATGTGATGAATTCTCCGCTCAATTCTTGAATACCAGCATTATCATTATTCACAATAACCTTTTTTGCTTGAGAAATCGCTTGATTGAAGGTTTTAACCAAATCCTTCATGCCATTTTTATAAAAGTCCAAGTGGTCTTCTTCTAAGTTATTAATAACTAAAATATCAGGATGATACTTAATAATTGTTCCGTCGCTTTCATCAAGTTCTGCAACAAATTGCTTACCGCTTTTATGTTGAGCATTTGTGTTTAATTCTGGAATAATTCCACCATCTACAAAAGACGGATTCAAACATCCTTTATCAAGCACAAAAGAAGCTAAACCGCTTGTTGTAGTTTTACCGTGAGTACCTGAAAAACCGATAAAACATTTTCCGTTTTCTTGCGCAGTCTTAGCAATTTCTGCAAGCAAATCTGAACGGTGATAAATTGGCAAACCTAATTCTTTTGCTCTTACAACTTCAGGATTATTATCTCGAATTGCTGTACTTTTAATTATAATTGCGTCATTAGGCACATTTTCAGCTTTTTGTCCGATAAAAATTTCTGCGCCTAATTCTCTTAATTTATCTACATATTTTGAATCTACAATATCAGAACCGGAAACAGTATGCCCGTCTTCCAATAAATACTTGGCTAAACCGCTCATTCCTATTCCGCCTATTGCTATAAAATGATATCTTCCCATAATCTCTCCAATTCTAGATTAATTATATTATAAAGAGAGGTTTATTTACAAGAAGCAATTAAAGAATCAACGTTATATTACCGACAATTTGTCCATGCAAAGTTTTAATTGTTTTATCAAATTCTAAATTCGCCCAGTTTAAACTATTAATTAATTCTAAAACCGCAATACGTCTAGCTTCCATTGAACAATCGTTTATTTTTACTACAAATCCTTCTTTTGTTTTGATATTAAAAACAATACAAAGCCCGCCAGCGCCAACTTTTGCAATCAAATTATCAGTTTTTTCAATAATTTCAGTATCTAAACGATTCTCTCCGCCAAAAAAGTATGGATTATTTCTTATTGCTTGAATTATCGGAGTATAATTCAAAAGTTTTTTATATCCTATTAACATATTTTTTAACGGCATGCTTAGAATTGGAACGCCACAACCATCAGTTGTTATAGGATAAGGTTGTTCGACTTCACACATTTGATTAATTTTATCTCTAATTGCAATTTGTAATGGATGATTTGGCTTATCGTAAGTTGTCATATCCCAGCCTTTTACCTTACAAATCACAAGAAAGCCGATGTGTTTGCCTGAACAATTGTTATGAATTGCAGTTGGTTCTTCGCCTCTAAGCAGCATTTTATCCTGCATACTTCTAGCAAGCGGAGCGTGAACTCCACATTTTAAAAGACTTTCATCAATATCAAACTTTTCAAGAATTTGACGTGCAATTTTTATATGGCATTCTTCGCCGGCATGCGAACCGCAACATAAAGCAAGTTCTTCAGAAGTTAAATCAATTCCATAATCAATGAGTAAAGTTGCTTGCAAAGGTTTGGCGCAAGAGCGTAAATAATACGGAGAGGTTTCATATAGTTCAGAAGATAACATATAAAGACCTTCATGAAATTCTTCTATCAAACCGTCTCGAATATAATCTACGCGAAATTTGTTCACTTAATTTTCTTCCTTGTGGTCTTTAATAAATGTAAGCAATGCATCTAATTTTTGTTTCAAAATTTCATTTTCTTCTTTCAAACGAGTATTTTCAACCCTAATATCAAAACTTTCTTTTTCAAGAGAAATTGAAGGAATATCGTCTGGATTAAGTGAAAATCTTTTTCCGGCTTCTTCTTTCATGAAAATAATACTCTTTACGTCTTTTTCACGAACAAAACCCATTTGAACCATAAGCTCTGCGATAAATACGTGTTTGCCGGATTCATTCATTTCTTTTTGTTTATCAAGAACTTCATCCAACTGCTCTATTGTCATTTTGCCTGCGCGGATAAAATATTCACCTGTTCTATATTTACCGGCAATAAACCCTGCAATTGCACTAACTAAATTAGGCACTTCATTAGAAAAGAAGCCTGAAGTTTTGCAAAAAGTAAACGCTTTTGCGACTTCTTCCATCGTAAAATTATTTTCGATTGCAATCTCAATCAAAGACATGCCTTTTGAACAACAATTCATAAAAGCATAAATACTTTCATCAAATTTAGACTCTTTTGTTAAAAGTTCATTTTGACCTAAATCAGACAAAGCCGGCTTATATATATGAAACAACTCACCTTCCGGCAAATCTAAGAACTCATTACTCAAATACGTATTTAAATCATTTGACAAATTAAGAAAAATTGTCTGTTTAATCCAAAGAGGAAAAGCAAGCATTTTTTCCATAAAATCTATAAATAAGCTCTTACTCATGAAATATATCCTTCTTTTATATGATAACCTCAAACAAATTATATCATAAGATAATAGTAAGTACATAGGAATAAATGGATTAAGGAATTTTAAATATGGGCATGGACGGTTTGTCTATCGCGAATACCGGCGTGGTTAAAGAATCCACTTCCGCAGAAATAGCCAGCAAAACAGAGCAGGCTATGCAGGCTGAGCAAGCAAACTCTAATCGCCAAGTCAATGGACTTAGCGTAAATCAACGCGTGCGTGAAAAAGATGAAAGTGACGAACAAAACAAGAAACAAGGTAAAAATCCGACACAAGAAACTTTTGACGATGGATTAGTTGAACCAAAAGAACTTGAGGAAGATGATTCTTCCGATATAGAAGATATTGAAAATCCTAATAAAGATTTTTATGTTAAATTAAATGTAAAAGATGATATAATAGAATTATACGATAGCACTTCAAACAGATTAATAGAAACAATATCCGGTAATGAACTTGGAGAGTTAGTGCAAAAGCTCAATATGGCATCTGGAATATTCATAAACAAGAAGGTATAAATGCCACCAGTAAATCCTTATAACAAATACATAAAACAATACCAAGCAAGCAATGTAAACACAGCAACGCCTGAAAAATTGATGATTATGCTTTTTGATGGCGCGTTACAATTTTTGCAAAAAGCTAAAACAGCAATTGCTGAGAAGAATTTAGTAGAGCGTTCTCAAAATATTGACGGTGCACGTAAAATCATAAGAGAGCTTATGCGAACAATTGATTTAGAAAATGGAAACGACGTTTCTAAGCAATTATTTCGACTTTATAATAAAATGGCAATGAATCTTATTAAAGCAAATGTTCAGCGTAATGCAAATTTAATAGATGAAGTTATTGAAGACATCTCAAATATTCGTTGGGGTTTTCAAAAAGCTATAGAAATTCAAAATGGTACTACAACAATTGAAGATGCCATGAATGAACAGAATGCTCAAAATCAAACGAAAGGTGAAGCATAATGCAAGACGAACAACAATTTGAGCAATTAATGCTTCAATATAACCAACTTAAAAATGGCTCGGAAGATATTGCCAGAATGATAGCAAAAGAAGATTTTGACAGCGCAATTACTATGATTAAAAACCGCGAGCAACTATTTTTGAGCTGTAAATGCATGCGCAACTATTTAGAACTTACTCCTGTCCAACAAAAACAAGCAGATGAAATTCTTGAAGAAATTAGAAATTTAGAAATACAAAACATTAAAACACTTCAAAAAAACATGGATGAAGTTCAAGCAGAACTCAAGAAAACGCAACAATCACAAAAATTTCAACAAGCTTATGAAAATACTGATGAGCTTTCCGGAAGTATTGTAAATATTCAAGAATAAATTAAGTTTTGTAACAATTAATTCTCTTTATGAAATTATAACTTTTTTATATACTTTAATAATACATAAGACATTAACAAAAGTTAGACACAAAGAGAGAGAAAGAGAATTTTAAACCTTCCTCTAAAAAAGGAAGGTTTTTATTTTGAAAATTTATTTAATTTGGCATTATTTTTTTAAATAGTTGACAAGACCTTCTAATGCCAATGTGTAACTTTGTTCTTTGAAACCTACGACTTGCGCCACACAAACCCCAGACAGTAAAGATGTATGTCGAAATTCTTCTCTGGCATGAATATTTGTCATATGAATTTCAACAGTCGGAATCTGGACTGCTGAAATTGCATCACGAATTACAACACTAGTATGAGTGTAACCGCCGGCATTTATCAAAATTCCGTCATAGTTACCCTTAGCAGTTTGTATTTTATCAACAATTTCACCTTCATGATTACTTTGCCAAGCTTCAACTTCAGCTCCAAGTTCTTTACCTCTGTTAATAACAGAAGTTTCAATATCATTAAGAGTAGTAGAACCGTATTTTTCAGGTTCTCGAGTACCAAGCATATTTAAATTTGCACCATTTATAAGTAAAATTTTCATAATTAAATCCTTATAATTATTCCATTTCCGTACAGAAGAGGAAAACCACTATTCCCTATTCACAATATTTATTATACAATATACACAATAAGAATGCGAGGAAAAAATGATTAATAAACGTTGGTATGATAGAGATCCTATTCTAAAAGAAGCATTAGAGCTTCTAAGACTTTCACCTGATGAAACAAAAACTGAAGCTGCGGAATTTATGCTTCAATTACAAGAACAAGTTGCAGGTGAAGTAATTGAACACGTTTATGACATTATTAACACATATCAAGGTAAAGGTAATCGTTGGTATGATAACGATCCAATGATGTTAAAAGCAGTTGAATTATTGAGAAATGCGCCTCCAAAAGTTCAGAGAGTTGCAGCGCTAAAACTTCTTATTGCGTTAGAACAAAAGAATTTTGAAGGAGTTGAAATCTAAAATGAAAGATGTTCAAAATCAATCAGATAACCGCGGAGTAGATATTCAAAAGGTTGGAATAAAAGGGATTGAACTTCCTTTAATCATCCAGCGTAAAGACAAAGAAGATATCGTTATTTATTCTAGTGCAACTGCCGGAGTTTCTTTACCTGCACACTATAAAGGCACACACATGTCGCGCTTTGTTGAAGTTTTAAACGAATGGCGCAGTAAAAATACACTTGGCGTAGATATCAAAGGTTGTGTAGAAGCTATAGTTAAGAGATTAGAAGCAAAGAGCGGTTATTTAAAATTTGATTTTAAATATTTTATCGACAAAAAAGCTCCTGTTACCGGAATTTCTGCTCCAATGTGTTATGATTGTTCTTTTGAAGGAGTTTTGGATAATTATGGAGAAGAAGACGAAGAATACAGATTCTTCCTTTGTGTAAAAGTTCCTGTAACAACTCTATGTCCTTGTTCAAAAGAAATTTCTGATTTTGGCGCTCACAATCAAAGAGCAATTGTATCAGTAAAAATTACATATCCGGAAGACGAACATATTTGGCTGGAAGATTTAATTAGAAATATTGAAAATTGCGCATCTTGCGAGCTTTATTCATTACTAAAACGTGAAGACGAAAAATATGTAACAGAACACGCATACAAAAATCCAATGTTTGTAGAAGATGTTTTGAGAGACGTAGTTCTATTACTTAGAAATAATGATATTATTGATTCATTTGAAGTTGAATGCGAATCATTAGAAAGCATCCACAACCATTCTGCTTGGGCTTATCAAGCAGAAGGACTGTAATATGAATAAAACTTATGCGGTTTATATTTTAACCAATTATAATGAAACAACGTTCTATATTGGTATAACAGGTAATCTTCCAAAAAGGATTTGGGAACACAAAAACAAAGTTGTAGATGGTTTTACTAAAAAATATAACCTCAACAAATTAGTTTATTATGAAATAACAGATTCTGCAGAAAGTGCTATTAATAGAGAAAAACAATTAAAACGTTGGCACAGGCAATGGAAAATTAATCTCATTAAAGAACAAAATCCAAATTTTGAGGATTTGTATGAAAGAATTATATCATAGCCATTAGATCCTGAAACAAGTTCAGGATGACGCGTTTGCTTAGTGTTATCGCGACAAGCTTATTTGAAAGCTTTTAAAAACAAGTGTGCTGTCATGCTGAATAGCCGACAGGTAATGCAAATAGTATCAAAAGTGTATTTCAAATAAAGGCGTATTTCAGCATCTTTGAAATAAACGAAGATAACTCACTTATTTAAAGCTATTAAGCAAAAGCAATTGTTTTACCGGCTAATTTATAACCTGCTTGTGTAGGACCGTCCTGATAGTCGCCAATACCAATATTTGTATTTACCCCCTCAAGATTTCCTGCGAACAAATTACTATTTGCATAATTGACAGGTTGTGCAAAACCGGTATCAACAGGAGCAGTCTTAGTTCCTCCATCCACTCTTGGAGCAGATGTAATTCCTAAAAAAGAAGGAACTTTGAAATTTTGCAATGCATCTATTGCGCCCATAGTCATATCCTTTTTCAACTAGTACATATATAATAACGTTTCAAAATCTTAAAAATTGCTTTATATATAAAAATCTTTACAATTTTTTACAAAAACAATATAATAGAACTGGTTAATAAAACTATACTATGGATTGCCACGAGAACCAAAGGTTCTCTCGCAATGACAGTACGTTTGAATATTTTATACCCGGTCATTGCGCGGAGCATCTCCTAAAATTGGCGACAAAGCAATCCATTAACAATAAATGGAATTATCATGAAAACAATTGGAATAATCGCTCTTTCAGGAGCTTGCGAAAAAGAAAAAGTATTACAAGCAAAAGCATTTTTAGAAAGCAAAGGTTTTAACGTTAAGCTTTCAAAAAATATTTTTGATAAATGTCGCTATTTAGCAGGTTCGGATGAGGACAAAATAAGCGAGCTTAAAAACTTTTTTGAAGACAAATCTATTGATATAATTATGTGTGCAAGAGGCGGTTATGGCACAATTAGATTAGTTGAAAACATTGATTATGATGTTATAAAACGCAATCCTAAAATTTTCTGCGGTTTTTCTGATGTTACAGCATTATTATTGATGATTTACAAGAAAACCGGAATGATTACGTATCATGGGCCAATGGCGACCAGTGATTTTGCATTGAAGGCATCCGATTTGAATCATATTCTTCCGGAAAATGAAATGACATACTCTTGTTTTTGTAATGCTATTAAAAATTCCGAGATTTCTTATTCCGGCAACAAAATCTACAAAAGTGGCGACGCAGAAGGAATCCTCTGGGGTGGCAATTTGGCAACAGTAGTATCTTTATGCGGTTTGGACTTTATTCCTAATAAAGATTTCATATTTTTTACAGAAGATTTGAATGAACCTGTCTACAAAATTGATAAAATGTTTCAGCAATTGATTAATATAAAAGAATTCAAAGCACATTGCAAAGCTATTATATTGGGGGATTTTCTTGACTGCGGAAACAATGAATGGTTAAATGAGTATTGGTTAGAATTAACAAATCGTCTAAACATTCCAATTGTTGGCGGTTTTAAAATTACGCACAATAAAAATAAAATCACAATTCCAATTGGCAGATTGGCACAACTTGAAGGACTAAATATTAATATTATTAAATCTTAATATTAACCTTTACAAACTTTTTTTTTATTATTAAAATAAGAATACTCACTATCCTCAAGTGATAGGCAATTTGTTATAGAGTCATTAACTTTAACAATGCGCCAGAAATGAAAGGAAGAAATAAAATGGCAAACATTAAGTCAGCAAAAAAAAGAGTTCTTATCGCAGAAGCAAACAGAGTTAGAAACGTAGCTTTCAAAACTTCAATTAAAACTGCTGTAAAAAAAGCTTTAGCTTTAGCAACAGGTGAAGACAAAGAAGCTTTAAACGGCGCAATTTCTAAAGTTTATCAATTATGTGATAAAGCTGTTTCAAAAGGTATTTTGCACAAAAATACAGCTGCAAGAAAGAAATCTAGACTTGTTCTTGCTATCAAAAAATTAGCTAAATAATTTAGTTATTTTAAATTTAAATAAAAACAGATTTTGAATAAATTCAAAGTCTGTTTTTATTATTTTTGAAATTTTCTCTGAATAAACGCTAAAATTAAGATAATAACGAATAAAATATATGCTAATGCACAAGATTTGCCGATATCAAAATATTCAAACGCATATTTATAAATAGAATACACGATTACATCCGTCGATCCGGCCGGCCCGCCCTGAGTCATTACATAAATTAAATCGAAAATCTGAAATGAAGAAATAGCGGTAACAGTTGTTACAAAATAGAGAGTTGGCTTTAAAAGCGGAACCGTTATCTTTAAAAAAGTCTGTTTATTATTTGCGCCATCTATTTTTGCGGCTTCATATACATCTTGATTAATAGTTGAAAATCCGGTCAAAAATAAGACTACATTATAACCAATTAATTTCCAAACTGAAATAAATATCAAAATCGGCATTGCTAATTTTGTACTATATAGCCAACTATAGTGTGTATTCAACAAATTGTTCACTAAACCGATATTCGGATCAAAAATCCAAGCCCAAACAATTGCGATAACAACTGCAGGAGTTATAAACGGTAAAAAATAAATTGTTTTGAAAGCTTCAGCACCTCTAATTTTTGCATTCAAAATTGATGCAATTATTAAAGGTATTATTACAGCAAATACAGTTGTAGAAATAGCATATACAAATGTATTAATTAGGATTTGCAAAAATTCAGGTTCACTCAAAACAGATTTATAATTATCTAAACCAACAAATGTGATATCATTAAGTAAATCCCATTCAGTAAAACTTAATGCAAAAGAGGAAATAATAGGGATTATTATGAATATAAACGTTCCAACTAACGCCGGAAGTACAAATAATAAACCGCCTTGTTGTTTATTTTGCATAATTATTAACTCTTCATTTTTCTAAATTTTACTAACATTGTTGTAAGCAATATAGAACATAGTACTACAGCTGCTGAAACTAAACCATACCAAAAACCTAGCAAATTTAACTTTAATTTTAAACCTAAATAACAACCGACAGGAATTGATACAAGCCAATATCCGATAAAATTAGCAAGCATTACTACGCCGGTTTGTTTCAAACCTTTAAAAACACCTGCCAAAGCTACTTGCAATCCGTCAAAGACTTGGAAAAAGCAAAGCGCGAATACGATAGGTATACATACATCAATCAACTGTTGATCCTTTGTAAACAAGCTTACCAAGAATTCAGGGAATGAAGAAACAACAATCGCCGAACAAGCCATAAATGCAACCGCCATAAATATACCTGTGTATGCGTAAGTTTTTAATGATTTATAATATTTTGCTCCATTTGCAAATCCGACTTTTACAGCCGTTGCGTTTGAAATCGCAAACGGAATCATAAATGAAATTGTCGTAAGTGTACAAACAATATTTTGAGCAGCAGCGTAAACTCCGGAGATTCTGCCTAAAATTACTGTTACAGCATTAAATCCGATAAATTCAATTACGACCGCTAATGAAGAAGGCGTGCCTACTTTTAGTAAGTCTTTGTAGTAACTCTTATCTTTAAAGTGCTGAATGTTAGTACGTTTAAAGCAATACCAGAATAGCACTCCGCCCATAATGTATCGTGTAATAAAGCTTGAAAGCGCCAAACCTTTCACTCCCATTTCAGGAATTGGGCCAAAGCCAAATGCCAAAATTATATTCAGAATTAGGTTCACAAATATGCAAATCACAGTTAAAATATTCGGAAATACAACAATTTCGAAAGCTTGAAGGTATTCTTTTGACATGCAATGTAAATATGCACCGAATGTAGAAAATGCTAAAATCCAGAAATAGTCTTTTATCAAAGGAACTAATCTATCTTCAAAACCTAATTTACCAATAACAGGAATAAATGCTATTATTGCAAGCGTTATAATTACAGATAAAATTGCTGTAAATTTTAAAGACGGATAAAAATACTTTTCAGCATTTTTGCCTGCACCTCTATAGTTTGATAATATTGCCGAAATACTGCATAAAATACCGATTCCGAACATTGAAATACAATTGATAATCGCAGTTGCAATACTTACAGCGGCAAGTGTATCTGTAGAATGTCTTCCTGCAACAATAACGTCGCCAACACCAATTAGAATAAAACCTAGGTTTCCAAGCATAATTGGTAAGGCGATATTTAAAATATCCTTAATATAAAAATTTCTGACTAGCATATGAATATTGTACTATAAAACAAATTTAAAATTTAGATAAGAAACTTGATTTTAATCATTATAAAGAAAGTAAAAATGTCATATTCAGAAAAAACTCTTGACAAAAGTTAGATATCTAACTATAATATAATTATATGAAAGACATGCTATCTTTAGTATCGAAAATCCATGAAAAAGGCAATCGTTTTATTGTTGAAGAATTAAAAAATAACGGTGCAGAAAGACTTGCACCAAGCCACGGTGATATTCTTGTTTGTCTTTACAAAAACGGTAAAATGACGATGAAAGATATTGCAAATTGCATTCATAGAACAAAACCGACGGTTACGGTCTTGGTTGATAAACTGGAAAAACTAGGATATTTAAAAAGAGAAGCTTCTGATGAAGATAATCGCTCTACGAATATAGTATTAACGCAAAAAGGCGAGGATTTTAAAGTAACTTTTGAAAAAATTTCAGAAGAATTGAATGAAATGTTATACAAAAATTTATCTCCAGAAGAGTCGAAGTTAATAGAAGAACTTTTAAGAAAAATAATAAAATAAAATTTTTTACAGTAATAGTTAGACATCTAACGAAAGGAGAAAGCATTATGACAAACTTTAAAAAAGAAGAAATCGGAAAAATCAGCGAAGTAGGCAAAAATTATGAAAACGGTAAAGCGTTTTTGCATGATTTGCTAGGATTAACAAGTTGTGAAATTTCAGTTAGTGCAATGCCTGCCGGAGTGAAATTGCCTTTTAATCATAAACACAAACAGAACGAAGAAGTTTATATTTTCTTAAAAGGCGAAGGTTCAATGACTTTAGATAATGAGGTTGTTGAGGTTAAAGAAGGAACTTGCATAAAAGTTCTTCCTAATGCCGTAAGAACAATGGAAGCAAAAACTGATTTGGAATATATTTGTGTTCAAGGAAAATCTAATAGTTTAGAGCAATTTGGACTTGGCGATGCTGAATTGTGTTAAAATTGAAAGGGGCAATCTTGCCCCTTTTTAATTAATTTTCTCGTTTTATGTGTCTAGTTATAGGACGTGTTACATAACAAAAAGCCCTAAACCAAAAGGTTTGGGCTTTTTAAATGGAGGAGGAGGTGGGATTCGAACACGTATTTTTGTTTTTTGTGTTCTTAAATTTTCTCCTGTATCCTCTAATATCGTTTAGTTTCAGCCAACCATTCTTTTGGTAATTTCTAATAACTTTCAGGGACTTTTTGTCAAATTAGTCCCTTTTTAGTCCCACAAAAATTGAAATTTTATTTTTGTACCATTCTAGCATACTGCCAACCTTCTGGCAATATTTTTAGCCATTCTAATTGTACTTTATTATTTTTTGCTTCTTCAACAAGATTTATTCCCATAAGAGTATCAGAACAGGTAAATTTTTCTTTATAAACTTCGCCAAGTATATAAGTTAAGTATCTATGTAATATTAGTGAAAAATATATTAAACTATCGCAAGTTCCATACATAGTTTCAATTATGCATTTCATTTTTATTACAAAAATGTTTAAATTTTCTTTATCTGTTAATGAATAATCGTTAAATGAACATATCGCACTATTTAATCGTTCTTGATATTGCAAGATTTGGTTTAAAGCACTCACAGCACCTTTACTTGAATTTATCAAGAAGTCGTAATCTTTAATATTCACAGGTAATAACCATGAAGAAAACGGATGTCTTTCTGTTGCAAAAGTTATATTACTTGTATTTATTGCTTGCAATTTTTTCGTTAAAGTTTTACGATATTCAATTAATGCTGGAACTTGTAATTCAATAAGTGTATGCAATATTATTGCTTTATTAATGTTTATTTTATGTTGTTCTTTTTCTCGCCTTTTATCTGTTAACCACGCACCAAAATATACTGCCCCTAAAGAAGCAATAGCTGTTATAAATGGAGTTACTATCTGCCACCAGTTTATATCTGAAATCATTATATTTTATTCCTCCGAATTAAGACTTATACAAGATATCATATTTTTTAAATATTTGATTCTATCAGTATCATAAGGACGTACATATCGTTGCATACCATCTATATCCCAATAAAACGCTTTTTCTTTATCATTAGTAGCATTGTTAATTGAGTTATAGTAACTAACAGGTTGCATTGCTAAACATATTTTTTTAAGATTTTCTAAATCTCTTTCGTTTGTGTCATTTTTAATTTTATCAATAATATTTTTTTCTAAAAATGCAGAAATTTTTTCATTTGTTAAGTTATCCAATGTAAATTTG
>CAKVND010000054.1 GCA_934777245.1 uncultured Candidatus Melainabacteria bacterium
AAAACCTTTTGAAAAATCGGTTATGCCTTTTGCTTTGACAGCATTTCTACCTTCATTGCTAAAAATATAGTTTCTAACATCTGTATAACTTTTAAATTTAGATGTTTCCGGAGTATTAGCAGCGTTAATTCTCTTATTATATTCTGCTACAAATTCGTTTACCAATTGTTCTTTTGTGATAGATGCAAAGTCTTTTTCGTGTGCTTTTGCAACAGTTTCTGCTATATCTTCATATGGAAAACCTTTTGAAAAATCGGTTATGCCTTTTGCTTTGACAGCATTTCTACCTTCATTGCTAAAAATATAGTTTCTAATTTCTGAATAATTTTTAAATTCAGATGTTTTCGCTTCAGCGCCTGTTGTTGGAATTTCTTCTGTATTAACTTCTTTTCTGCAGATTACATTGTATTTACTACCGTTGTATGTATATTTGACAACTAGTTGTGTGTATGTTTTGCCATTATTAGTAAAAGTTGTTTCTTTGCTGCTAAACTCGGTAACACCTTTTTCATTTTGCAATTCTTCCAGTGCAGTTGTATCACCTTGCATAATTCTTTCATTAATAGCTTCAGGATCGAATTTTGTATTAATGGTTGTTGACGTATCTAAAATTCTCTTTGGTACGTCATCTAAAGTGAGTAGTTGAGGTTGTAAGAATCTCAATGTTTGTCCAATTTGATTTTTAATCATAAAAGCTCCTTTTTAGTTATTGTAAAAATAAATTGTATTTTCTTTATCGTGTTCAAATCTAATTTCAAAGCCACTTTGACTTTCTTTTAAATTGAGAATGAAATTCGCACCGACAGGGTGATTGTGAACGATTGATGAAATGTCCCAAGTTTCTTCAAGGTAACTTTTGGCTTTTTCAATGTCATAAATTTCGTCAAATTGCTTAATTAGTGTTGAAACTTTTTCAAAATCCCTGTTGTTGAGTTTTTCGGTTCCGACATTCTTGGAATAAATGCTGTAACTATTGATGTCCATAAATAATTCTCCTTATTTTCGGATTAACTCCTTGATACGTATTTTTGTCATATATTGTATAACGGCATTTTTTTCTAAAACTTTAATGCAACGTGAGATAAACGCGCGCTACTACTACTACTACTACTACTACTACTACTACGTTTGCGCCGAATGTAACAATTTTGAAAAATGCTTAACAATTGAATATATATAAAAAAATACAATGGTTTTGATGTATGTTTTATGTATTATTCATAAAACAATAATGAAAATGGTTGATAATCATTAGAACAAAATTGGGTGGAAAAGTTACTTTAAATTTACTAATTTTTAACAAATGAAATGTGCACTTCCACAGTTTTAATTTAACAATTAAAATTTTTGTGTGTGAAGTAGGTTGGACTTTCAGCCCAACAACATTTTAAACTGAGTAAGATTGGGTGTTCAATTATCAAAAACTATTTTTACCTGTTTTCTTATCTTTACAATCACTTGCGTTTACTAAGCTTTAATCATATAATCAGCACAAAGGAATAAATTATGCGTGTCGAGAAAATAAGTACAAACCAACCAAAGTTTGAAGGAAAAAATTACAGATCAATATTTAATCGTTTTACTAATTTGTTTACAAAACAAAAAAATGAACAAGCTTTTGTAACAACCGCCACTGCTTCTGCCGCAGCTGCAATTGCCACAATAGAAATCAACAAGAAAGAATATGAAGCTCCAAAACTCATAAATAAGACAAATACCGAAGTTAAACAAGATACATTAAATGAAATTATTCCAAACTTACCTGAAATTTCAGATGAAGAATATAAAGATTTAAAAACAAAAATCTGTGCTGATGAAAAAATTAATTACATAATGCATAATATGAAATTTAATCCTAAAGATGACATTGGAAAAGCCGAAACGCAACTTATAGCTAAAATTCTTTCTAATAAAGATTTGCTAGAAAGTAAGCCAGTTAGAAAATATGCGCAAAACATAATATTTTCACCTCCTATGAGATTAAAACCTGAGCGGGCAAAAGTCATTAATTTCGTTTTTGATAATGAAAGACTTTATAATGATGAAAAAATGATGTATGACGTCTTGCAAGCAATTCCATTTGTTGATCGTTCAAACGTTAATTTGGTATTGAAGCTGTTGAGTGATAAGCGTTTTAGCGATACTTATTTCCGATGTGGCAGCGAAATACTTTTCGCAAACAGGTTATCAGACAATCCGCAAAAGTCAGCCCAAATAAAAAATTCTGTTATAGATAAATTTTTGAGTGATGAAAAATTGTATAACAATAAAAATGTATGTTCAGAAATCTCTCGTATTGTGTATTTTGCAAAAAATGACAAAGATTTAGAACATATCAGTAAATTATTTGATAAATATTTAAATTCTCCGGAATTGATGAACCAAAAACACATAAGACACAGTATTGGCAATATTGTAGGATGTGTAAAAAGTGATATAGAATTTGATTTAGCTAATAGAATTTTAGAAACTCAGGAATTATATCAAAATAAATATTTAGTTAATAGCGAAGATGGGTTTGGTAGTAATATTGGCAGAATTCTTGGTGCAGCAAAAAATCCGGAAAAAGCAAAATATATCAATGAGTTTTTAAATGTGTATTTATCAGATGAAAAACTTTACACAAATGAAAATTTGAATAAGGGATTATCTTATGTTTTAGCAACGATGGATAAAGATAATTTGGAATTTAGAAAATCATTGATGGCGCAATATGTTAATAACTCAGATTTACAACAACCTTCTGTAGCCAAAAGATTGGGTATATTGATAAACTGCAATGATTCTAAAATGAACTATGAATTAACTGACAAAATTTTAAATGACGCAAGATTATA
The DNA here is from genome assembly GCA_934777245.1 of uncultured Candidatus Melainabacteria bacterium. The sequence goes on from CAKVND010000054.1 coordinate 2,838, forward strand.
CAATAATGACGCTGTTATGGATAAAATCGGTGATATACTTATTGGATTAAAAAGGCCAGAGGATGCAGATTTTGTTTCTAAATTTCTTGATAAAAACGAGATTATTTCAGATAAAAAAATTATAGATAGTTTGCCGGATATTGAATGGCTCATGAATTTTGGAACGGATAAAACTTATAAACTCAAATCAAAAGTGCTTGAAAAAGTTTTAAATGATGAAAAATTATACGCAAATAAAAATGTGATGTATGAATTACCAAATATAATAAAAAATATAAGATTTGATGAACAATTAGAAATTGCTAATATCGTTTTAAATTCAGAAAATCTTTTTAATAATAATGAAATTTTAGCAAATCTTTCTATATGGTTAGAAAAAATTGATGGCTATTCTGAACCTAACATGAAATTTTATGATGAATTAAAATCAAGACTAACAAAGTAATGTAGTCGTATTAAAAGAACTACTTTTAAATTGTATTTTTGATAAATGAGGTGTGCGCTCCCGCAGTTTTAATCTAACAATTAAATTTTTTATAAAAATCTGTTATGTTCTTTTTCCCATTCAACCGAGGTAATATTGCCGTGTCCTGGGTAAATTACTGTTTCAGGGGGTAATGTAAATATTTTATTTTCAATACTTTCCACAATTTGGTTGAAATTCCCACCTTCTAAGTCACAGCGTCCGACAGCTTCTCTAAAAATTGTGTCGCCTGAAAATAAATTTCTGTCAACTAAATAGCAAACTCCACCTTGAGTATGCCCCGGAGTGTGCAAAACTTTTATTTCTAAAGAACCAAGCTGTATTGTATCACCATCATCTACAAAAACATCAACTTTAGGAATGGTTATTTCAGGCATACCAAACATCGACAAATATTGGTTTGCATTGTTTAGCCAACCTAAATCTGCTTTGTGCATAACAATTTGCGGATTGCTTTTGAAACGGTTAGGGCGAATGCCTGCAATATGATCAAAGTGTCCGTGAGTTAGTAAAATATATTTTAAATTCGCGCCTTGTTTCTCAATTTCTTCGTCGATTCTATCATCAATAGAAGAGCAATCAATCAAAGCTGCATCTTTAGTTTTTTCATCTACTATTAAGTAATTGTTGTTATCAATAGGTGGTTCTACAAATGTTTTTATAATCATAAAAGTATTTTAGCATGAAAAAAGCCGGCATAATAACCGGCTCTAATTTATTTTATTATATAATGTTTCAGATTTAGCATTTTTAAAGATGTTTCTATTATAGACTTAAGTTGTTTACTAATTCCGGATTTGTTATAGGAATATTGTTCCCATTCTGATTTTGTAAATCTCAATTTGTCATTTATATGACATTCTTCAAAGTAGTCCATTGTGTATTGTCCGCCATTGTAGTTAACAGAATTTTTTGTATATTTTTCTTGTACATTTTTTACTTCACCAGCACTTTCATCCAAAAACGGATAATAAAATCTTTCAGTTTTTTCAGACCCCATTGTTTCTCCATAATCAGTGGTTATTTTTTCTTTCCCCCAAAGGCCTCGAAAATTCATACCTGAACTTGAATTCATTTCATTAATTGGTGCAATTCTCATTTATACTACTCCTTTCGATGTTAATAATAAACGGTCGATTGAGTTTTTCAATCGACCGTTACAAATTTTATCCTACACAAGACAAATGTCCATTTTTCTTTTCTTCTTCAAATCTTGGAGAAAGCCATCCTGCTTTATATCCTGCATAACCTAGTCCAACAAGACCTAAAGCACTACCAGCTATTATTGCAGCCGTTTTGTGTTTTTTTATTGTATTCCACAAAGATTTTCCACTTCCTTTTGTTTTAGAAGCTTTAAATGCATCATTATTGAAGTCGCCACGACCACTACTTTTAATTTCTGTTGCAACATTATTATCTGTAGTATTAAATTTATCTTTCAAGTATACTTCTAATGCAGATTTCCCACCATTATAGGCATTGTTATTGTGCCATTCGATTTTTTCTTTCAAGCAATTTTCAATGTATTGTTTCTGTTTTGCTTCAAAAGTTCCATCTTCTACGGGTTTTAAGAATTCCTTAATCATATTCGCAGTGTCTTTTGCGCTATGTTCAACTCTTGCTTCATCTAAAACATCGTAAGAAACATTCTTATCTAGACCAAGCTTTGAAGAACTTAACATAAATGGATCATTTGTTAATAAACCTGTTTTACCAGGGGTAATAAAGTCAGGTGCTCCACCAGATTTTATATTTATAACAGGAGTGCCGGATGCAAAACTTTCAAAAGGAGTAATTCCACAAGGTTCCCAACGGCTTGTAAATATTGTTGCATCGGTACAGTTTGCTAGTCTTTTAGGGAATAAACCGTTTACATAACAAGCATTACCTTTAAAAATTCCTTTTTTACCATTTACTTCTATTTCTGCAATTTTTTGCATTTCTTCTTTAATGCCTTCCCATTCTTTGTTTCCATCACGGAAAACATCCTTGCCGGCACCGAATAATAATTTCGAATGTAAACGTGTTTCGAGAGGAACTGATTCATCCTCTAAGAACATTCTGAAGGCTCTAGCTGTAACTTTCAAGCCTTTTTGTGGATCTGGACGCCCCCAAGATAAGAACAATTTATCTTTTTCACTAGCCGGAGAAAGACCGCCGAGTGTTAATTTTAAATTAGTATCCTTACCTCTGTTACTGGTAATAACTCCATCGCTGAAAAATACCTTTGCAACAGCATCAGAATTACTATCGGATTTAGAGGTTGCATCAGCTATAATATTTATTAAGTTAGTTCTATTAGATTTTTTTGCACTATAAATTTTATCAACACCATCTGTAGTTGTGAAAGGAGTATATTTCCTTGCATTTTTTACGTCTTTAAATATATTATTCAAAGTCCCTGTTCCAAAGAAGCCATCTTGCTTGCTAGTTTCCATATTAGCTGGTTTTGCACCATTTACGACATCAATAGTCTTATCTTTAATATTGATTAAATCTTGCGTTAAACCTTTTGCAATATCTTCAGTTGCGAAATCTCTAGTTTCTTTACCATAATACCTTGAAACATTACCTGGAGAACAGTTTCCAGAATATTCATCAGCAGTTGCGATTGCAATTTTTGTCATATTAAAGCAACCTTCTGAATCAATATATTTTTTGAAATATGGTTCAAAGAAATTGTAAAGTTGCGTACATTCTTCTGTTGTTGCATTTCCTTTTGCAATTTTTTCTGAAATTTCATTTACTTTATTATAATTTTCGTTTGCTTTTAATTTGTCTAAATCTGTTTTTGTCGCAACGATTTTAAAGAAGTCGACAGGATTTGCAAAACAACCTTGATATGTTCTTCCAGGGTTATGGAAAATAGGAACATATTTGATGCCATTCCAATATTTATTGCCTTCGCTCATATATTGGGTAGCATCAGTTAACATGCTATATGCAAATCTATCATGCAACACTATATTTTGTGGATTAAAGTTGCCATGTGCGCTATTATCCATTTTTTCTAAAGCTTTTTCCATGGCACGTATTTGCTCTGTAAAGAACATATCACCGGCAGCTCTTCCTGAAAAAAATTTTTCACCTTTTTGTGGGACAGCTCCTCCTCCATAAGCTTTAGAGCCTCCATAAGCAGTTGTTCCACCATAAGCTTTTGTGCCATTTGGAGTTTTATCTACGTATTTAGAATAAATTCCGTAAGCTGATTTTCCGCTTGCCATTTCTGGAGTATGTATGATATACATTCTGTCTTTACGCGCACCACGTGTATCTACTTCAAAAATTCTATATGGAATCGTTTCCATATTAAAATTATCTTTTGCAACTCTTTCTACACTACCACTAAGTCCTGTGTCCTTTAGTAAATGCATTTTTTTTATTTTTTGTCCGCCTTGCCCTTCTGTTTGCGTAATTAATGCAAAAGACTCACCTTCTTTTAGCTTATAATTTTGGTCTACAAGAATGAAATCCTCACCTCTTACTAAAGGTTCGCCTTTATTGAATTTTTCAACAGCTTCTTTTTTTGCTACATATATGCGCCCTTCTGAATCATCTAATGAGTAGTAGGGATGGAATGTTCTCATGTCTACATCCTTGCCAATAACTTCTTTTGCATGATTAGCAATAGAGTCTGGAAGTGCTTCTGCTACATCACCTAGACCACCCGCACAGTAAATACCACCTAAATAGTTACTTTCTGTTGCGAAACCTGCGATTTGATTCGGATGCTTACTTGGATTGCCCTTAAAAGAAAGGGTTACAATGTTTTGAACATTTGAAATTTTTGAATTTTCAACAGCTTTCACACTCTTTGCATTTCTTGCTCTAATGGCAGAATAATCAGTACCTATTGCGTTAATCTTCATAGATAACTCCTTACACACATAAATTGTTCTATATATACAAACACCCACACACAAAAAAACTTGCCTAAATATCCCCGTCTGTTAAGATATGTAAAGTAAATTTTTATTAAGTTCGGTACAACGATTGTAACAAAAGCAAAATTTTTTTTCAACAACCCTTGTGTATAAGGATTTTGGTTATACTGTATTAATTTTCTATTTATCGATTTTTTATGGCAAACCAATTTTTACAGTCTTATTGGGGTTTTTATCATCTGCGATTTTTGTTTTTGAGTAATTTTCTAATTTGTCATGCAAATCATCACTATGGTGTTCAATTGCGTCATCAACATCATTTAAAAGTTTTTTCTGAACTTCTTTTTCTTTGGTGAAAACGTCCAATTCTTTTTCTTTGGTATAAGATTTTATACCTGATTTATACATAAATCTTGGACAAACAAATAGCATTGTAATGGCGGTTGCTCCTAAGCCAAACCAACTTGCATGTTTCCACGAAGAAGTATAACTTCTTGCAATAGCGGTAGTTACAGCTCCTGTTGCAACGGATATGCCACCTGCATTAAGGATTGCTAAACGTTTTTCCGTCCGTCTGTTAACAGGATTTTGGAATTCTGAATACGGCCCCTTAAATGAAACCTTAGGGGTTAAGGCATTTACAGGTTGAATCATAATCTCACACACTTTCTTTAATATCTCTATATGACTATTTTAAACTTTTGGAAATGTCTTTTACATAGCTCTTAAGAATTATTTTTCTTGTTTAGTAGTGTTTCTATTTTATGTTATAATTTTTTTAACATTATTAATAAATAAGGGGATTTAAGATATGGCAAAATTTTATACAACAACAGCAATTGATTACGTAAATGGCGCGCCACACATTGGACACGCTTATGAAAAAATTCTAACCGATGTCATTTACAGACACTATACTCAAAGATGTGAAGATACATATTTTCTAACAGGTACTGATGAACACGGTATTAAAATTCAAAAAACATCTGCAGAAAAAGGTGTTTCACCAAAAGAATTTTGCGACATGAATGCACAAAAATTTCAAGAAGCTTGGAAAGCTTTAGACGTTGATTATTCTCAATTTATAAGAACGACTGACGAACAGCACGAAAAAATCGTTCAAAAGATTTTCAAAAAGCTTGTAGATAAAGGTGATATTTATAAACACTCTTATACAGGACTTTATTGTTCAGGTTGCGAAGCATTTTTGAGTGAAAAAGATTTAACTGAAGACGGACTTTGTCCTGACCACCAAAAGAAACCTGAAGTTGTTGAGGAAGAAAACTACTTCTTTAAATTAACAAAATACAAAGATGCAATTATCAAACATATCAAGACAAACCCTGATTTTATTATTCCTTCATTCCGTGCAAATGAAGTTTTGAACCAGTTAGAAAACATTGAAGATATTTCTGTTTCTCGTGTTAATACAAACGTAAGCTGGGGTATTCCTGTATTAGATGACCCTTCTCAAGTTATTTATGTTTGGATTGATGCGCTTTCAAATTATATTACTGCAATCGGTTACGACCCTGATGGAAGCGATGAAAAATTTGAAAGACTTTGGCCTGCTGATGTTCAGGTTATCGGAAAAGATATTTTGAAATTCCATAGTATTTATTGGTTAGCAATTCTTATGGCTTTGGATTTACCACTTCCTAAACATATTTTGGCACACGGCTGGATTACTATCGACCAAACAAAAATGTCAAAATCATTAGGTAATGTAATTTCTCCAACAAGCGTTTTGGAAGCTTTTAACCTTGATATTCCTGATCCGTTCAGATATTATATGGCATCAGCGGCACCTTGCGGAAAAGATGGTAATTATTCAGACTTGGATTTCAAGGAAAAAGTTAACGCACACCTTGCAAATTCAATGGGCAACTTATTAAATAGAACTCTTTCAATGCTTGTTAAGTATTTTGAAGGTGACATTAAGCCTGAATTTTTGGGTAAAAACGAATTAATGGAAAAAGCTTTAGAAACTGTTAAAGAAGTAAAACATCATTTTGATTATTTTGAAGTTCAGGAAGCTGCTCAAAAAATTATTGAATTAGTTGATGTAACAAACAAATATGTTACTGACAATGCGCCTTGGACTTTAGCAAAAGAAGGCAATATGGAAAAATGTGGTGTTGTTTTAACTAATGTATTACAAGTTATGACTGTTATTGCATCATTAATTTATCCATATTGTCCAAATATCGCAAAAGCTATGTCAGAACAATTGTCTTATGATTTAAGTGTTAAATTGGATGACATTACTTGTGATAGTTTAAAAGCAGGACATTTGATTGACAAAGAAAACATCAAACCTGTTTTCTTGAGAATAGATAGCGAATTGGCTGATAAGAAGAATAAATAATCTTAAGAGAGGTGAATAAATATGGCTAGTTATAAAATCGGTTTTGTAGGCGCAGGCAAAATGGCAAGCGCAATTATAAAAGGTCTTATCAAAACAGGCTTTGCTAAACCTGAAGAATTGATTGCAACTCAGGCTGAAAAAGATTTGTTGGAAGAAAAATCAAAAATTTTAGGCATAAAAGTTATTTCTGACAATAAAGAGTTGGCACAATGCGCAGAAACTGTTTTTATAGCAACAAAGCCAAATCAAGTTGCGGATGTTTTAGCCGAAATTTCGCCTTATATTAATTCAGAAAAACTTGTTGTATCAATTGCAGCGGGAGTTACTACAGAAAAATTAGAAGCAGGACTTCCTAGCGGCACAAGAGTAATTAGAGTTATGCCAAACACGCCTGCCCTTGTTGGAGAAGGTATGAGCGGCATGGTTGGCGGGAAAAAAGCTAAGAAAGAAGATTTAGAATTTATTAAAGAACTTCTTTCTACAATAGGCAAATGTATTGTTGTAGATAACGAGGCTCAAATTGATATAGTTACTGCAATTTCAGGTTCAGGTCCTGCATTTTTCTACAAAGTTATTAACGAAATCGCAAGAGCAGGTGAAAAATTAGGTTTGGATTATGAAAAGTCTTTGCTTTTGAGTATTCAAACCGCAATCGGCTCTGCAAAAATGGCTTTGCATAGAGAAATCCCTATGGAAGAGTTGATTGCTAACGTTGCAACAAAAGGCGGCTGTACAAGAGTTGGCGTTGATTGCATGGATGAAAATAATACAGAAAAACTTTTCTATGATGTAATCAAGAGTACGACTGACAAAGCGCATGCTTTAGGTAAGTAAGATTGGGAAGTTAATAACACCCTCTCCCGCCTTCGGCACCCTCCCCCAAGGGAGGGAACTAAAGTCGCGCGATTAATGCATGTTAACCCGTGTTAACTTAAGCGCAAGTTACTCCCTCCCTTGGGGGAGGGTGCCGAAGGCGGGAGAGAGTGTTATTAACTCTAATTCTCAATAATCAAATTCATAAACTCAATATCATCATAATCAATGTACGCTGTTTGCATTAGATTTCTGCCAGTCTTGATTGTGATTTCATTGACTTGATTTTTGTGTATAAGATTTGGTGGGAGCTTAATTCTTTGCCCGTCGCCGTTCAGTTGAATTTCAGAAATTTTATTTCCGTTAAAATAAACTTCCGGCGGAGAAGCAAAAGCGTTTGGAATCCTATTCTGCCCCATGGAACGTGCCATTGCAGTATCAATACCTATAATAGAACCGATTACAAGATAAACGGGTTTTGTTAAGTTTATACTTTTGAGTGTAAATCTTTTTGTATAAAAAGGTCCGATTGATTGAATTCTAAATTCACCTGCATTGGCAGAAAGATCTGAATAATTATCATCCCCAAGGTGGTACATATTTGTATCAATTGCTTGACCGGATGCATTAGATTTTTCTATCCCAACAACAATTGGTGCATCAAGAGTTTTTTCATTTATTGTCATTGTAAAAGGCTTGTAATTTTCTTTTTGCACCGACATAATACTGGAACCATTGATTTGTGTATCAAGCTCAAAATAGCCCTCTTTATCGGTTTTGGTTGAATAATTTTGTTTTGGTAAACGAATATTTGCGCCACCAACTCCCAAGCCTGTTTGTTTGTCAATGATTCTGCTTGAATTTGCAGTGCCTTGTTCAGCAACACCACCTTGAAAAGTTGCAGCATAAGTCGGAAATGCAAAAATTAACATTAAAAATATACTAAGCAGTTTTTTCATAACTCTATTATTTTTCTTTCGTTTATTAAAAATATTGCTCGACAGTATATTTTTAAGGATAATTTTAAAAAAGTAAAATTATATTTTTTTCTTACCCATTTTCCAGCCAAATTTAAGCATCTCTTCACTTATCAACTCAAATCCTTGAGCTATATAAAAATTTACTGCTTTTGTTGTGGAAATTAATGAAATATTATGCCTGTATAATTTCTTTAGAGATGTAATTATACCAGCACCTACTTTTTTATAACCTCTTCCTGCACGTAAAAATGTCGAACTAGGTTTTACTTGTAGAAAATGCAAGTTATTTTCGTTATTATTAATTTCCATTTGAGCCAGACCTAAAATTTCATTGTTATCTAATTTTTCAAAATCATCAAGTTGAGAAGTTAACAAATAAATATGATTAATATGTGGAGAAATATAGCTTTTTGCAATTTCTCCTGCTTGCTCTGCAATATGACGTCCGAAATAATCTCCATCCCAGCCTCTTGTCGCTTTTCTTATTGCAAACAAATCCCTTCGGTTCTTTGGATCAAATTCTACAAAACTTGCACGTTTCGATTTATAATCACCGGTTTTAGAATCAAATTGTTGAATTCTAACATTATTAATAAATTTTGCACCAAAATTTGTATTATTTATATTATTTATCTTCATAACTTTTATTTAAAAAACTGTAAAAAATAAATTTGCCAGTTAATAAATTAAATATTACAAAATATTAACTTGTTTTTATGTTTAAAATTGTCAATTTTTTAATATTCAACTAATTAACTTTATTACATGCCAACATCGTTACAAAACTTAATCCTAATAAAAACACATGCAAACATGCTCTTGACATGGCTTGAGCATGATTTAAAACGCCAAAACCATGTAATCATGTAGCTTTAGCATGTCCAAAAATACGCAATGGCAATGATTATAAGAAAAGGCAATATTTTAAGATTTTGTTACAATTGGTCAAATGTTGCTTGTAAATGCGCTCTTAACCCATATAATAGTAATAGGGGTTAAGGATTGAGAGCCTTAACAATATATAAAATTAAATCACAAATAAAAAATATTTTTGGGAGGAATAAGTGTTCAAGAGTCGTGATATGGGGAGAGCTATTGCCGTAAAAAGATGGACGCCTACGGCGTTAGAGTGTTATAAAAGAGGTTGTGTGTGTGAAGGGTGTTTTTACAGTGATTTTTTTAGTGCAACTGCTCAAAAATGCCAAATGAAAGCAGCAGTTTTGGAACTTGTTAGAACAATAGGTACACCAAATGTTGAACTACCACAAATTTTAGAATAATTTTACCAATAAAACACTTTAAAAATTGGTTTAAATGTTGTACAATAGAAAGGTAGTACATTAGGAGGTGTAAATGCATATACACGTAAACGGTAAAAACATTGAGATTACAGATGCTATCAAGGCTTATGTAAAAGAAAAAATCGGTAAGGTAGCAAATCACTACGATCAAATTACAGGTATTGATGTAGTTCTTTCTGTAATTAAAAACCCTGCTGCGACAGGAAAACACGTGGCTGAAGTTTCTTGCAAAATGAACACAGGTGTTGTTCACTGTGAAGAATCTGCAGAATCTATGTATGCAAGTATTGATTTGTTGGCTGACAAGTTGTCAAGACAAGTACAAAAATTCAAAGACAAAGCTTTATCTGCAGGTAGCAAAGAAACTATCAGAAACTCTGAAGTTAAAGAAGAAGTTGCGGAAAGTTAGTATTCAGGTAAAAAATGATTAACAACAAAAAAGTTGTAGTGATTATGCCTGCATACAATGCAGAAAAGACTTTAGAAAAGACTTATAATGAGATTTATCAAAATTTCGTCGACGAGAT
>CAKVND010000055.1 GCA_934777245.1 uncultured Candidatus Melainabacteria bacterium
GGCGCCATAAACAATTTCTTAAATATCGGATAAAGTTTTTGGTGCATGTTTCTAGCTGTCATAGAATCGCCTGTTTTAAAGTTTCTAATCATTGATTTAATTTCTTTACCAAAAATATGAGATGCAACAGAAATTACACCATACGCACCAACTGAAAGCATCGGTAAAGTTAAACTATCATCGCCTGAATAAATAGCAAAATCATTTGGGCAAGCCATTTTTAATTCTGTAATCGTATCCATATCACCAAAGCTTTGTTTTAAAGCAACAATGTTTTGATATTTTCTGGCAAGGGTTTTAACTGTATCTACGCTCATATTCACACCGGTTCTAGATGGAATATTGTAAAGAATAATCGGAAGTTCAACTGCTTCGGCTACTGCAGAAAAGTGCTCAATCATGCCGGCTTGAGAAGGTTTGTTGTAATAAGGAACAACGCTTAAAATTGCATCTGCGCCTTCTTTTTCAGCCAGTTTCGACATTTTTACAGCTGTTTCTGTTGAATTTGAACCACAGCCCATAATAATTTTGCCTTGCGCACCAACTGCTCTTTTTGCACTCAAAAGTATTTCAATTTCTTCTTCGTGCGTTAAAGTAGGTGATTCGCCTGTTGTACCTGTAACTAAAACTGCGTCAGAACCTGTATTGACAAGTTGATAAGCCAAAGCTTCCACTTTATCATAATCAACTTCCAATTTTTCGTTGAATGGTGTTACCATTGCGGTTATTACTTCGCCTGCGTCATATCTCATTGTTTGCTCCTTTTTGTTGAAGTGAATAAGTGAATAGGTGAATGAGTGAATAAGTTCATTTAAGCTATTTTCTATATTGAACAAGGTTAAACATTGAATATATTTTATACGAACTTATTCACCTATTCACTCATTTACTTATTCACTTTTACATCCATTCCTTTATTTATCTCTCCACTTAATAACTTTTCTATAATATTTCCTTAAACTCATGCACTTCTAACGTACTGTCTCCATTTTGAAATACGCCAACTTGTGCGGTCTGATATCTGTGAGTTTCGTTATATCTATATCTATAAGCTGTATCAGCAGCCATTGTTACAAGTCCGAAATGATTTAAACTTGCAAGTTTTTTCAACTGTTCTAAATCATCACCGGATTGTATGCATATTTCATAATCAATTGGTGCATTTGAATGTAATACTTTAAATAAAACATCCAAAACTAAATCAACTTTATCAAAATCTGTAAAATTATACAAGAATCCGCCATCAAGCATCATAGAACGAACAGAAGTCTTTTCTGTAATAAATTTGTTCATTAATTTATTTTGTTCATCAATATTTACATTCAATTCAGCATGTGCATATTTTTTCTTCAATTTAGTTTTTATAAATACTGAATATCTTGTAATTTTCTTTTCTTGGCGTTTAATGTCATCTTGTAAACCTTTATTGAAAATCGCTTCTTGTGTTTTTTTTGCAACAAAACGGGCGCTTTTATAAGCACCTTCTGCTAAATTGGAAATCAAAATAAATAAATTCATTAAATAAATTGCAATTGTTAGAATAAGAACTGCGCTAAAATATTTAAATTCGAATTTTGCACCAAAAATATCAAAAGTTACAGAATATATACTGTTAGCCAAATCCAATAAACTATCCAAAAAAGGTTTAATAAATCCTAACCATGCCCAATTTGCACCTGTTATATTTTGTATCCAATAAAATAAAAGCATTAATATACAAAATGCAAAAATAATTTTTAATAATTGCAAAAAACTTCTAAAAAAATTAAAACAACCTATAACAAAATTATGCATTTATTATTCTCCCAAATAAATATTATCTATAAGTCTTACTCCTTCTACTCTGCAAGCAATAAGAGCAATAGACTCTTTATCGGCATTTGATTTTTCTTCCAAAGTATTTCTATCCAAAATTTCTAAGTATTCCATATCATGTTTGTCAGTTAAATAACTGTAAGCAGTTTCTTTTAAAGCTGAAACATCTGTAATACCTTTTTGATAGCAAGCTTTAATATTCTTTAGTATTTGGCTCAAAACAAGTGCATCTTTTTTGCCTTCTTCTGATAAATATTTGTTACGTGAGCTTAATGCTAAACCTGACTCTTCTCTTACAATCGGGCATTGAATAATTTCTATCGGTACATTAAGGTCTTTAACCAGTTTTTTGATAATGATAACTTGTTGGGCGTCTTTTTGTCCAAAAAATCCGTAATTCGGTTGAACAATGTTAAACAGTTTTAAAACAACGGTACAAACGCCGTCAAAATGTCCCACTCTTGTTTTACCGCAAAGCTTGTTTACATAGAAAAATGGAGGACAAACGTAAGTAAGCGTGTCATTAGAAAGTCTGTTTCCTTCGCCGTACATTTCTTTAGGAGTTGGGGCAAAAACTAAATCAACACCAACAGAATTACATAGCTCCATATCTTTGTCTAAAGTTCTCGGATATTTATCAAAATCTTCTGAAGGTCCGAATTGGATAGGGTTCACAAAAACTGATACAACAACTTTGTCGCAAGTTTCTTTTGCTTTCTTAATAAGACTTAAATGTCCTTCATGTAAAGCTCCCATTGTTGGAACAAGTCCAACTTTCAAATTTTTCCATTCTTTAACGGTATTTTTAACTTCATCTATAGTATGAACTAACATATAGTATCCCTCTATAACTCCCTTTAATACATAAATAATTATAGCACCAGAAGGATTTGGCGCAATATTTATTTTCTAGAAAGATAACTGGTTATAAATTTATTTAGTTAATTTTTCTTTTTCTTCCAAATTTAGTGCGAAAGACTCTTTTTCAGAAGGAAAAAGTTCATTTTTAACTTCTACGATATACTCTTCAACTGCACTTAAAACCGTATCATGCAGGTTTGCGTACTTTTTAACAAATTTAGGTGCAAAATCTGTAAACTTACCTAAAATGTCATCTGTAACGACAATTTGACCGGAACAGTATTTGCCAGCTCCAATCCCTATTGTTGGGATGGTTAAATTTTCAGTTATATATTTTGCGCTATCTTCAGGCATTAATTCTAAAACGACAGCAAAACATCCTGCTTCTTCAAGTTTTTTAGCACTTTTCAAAATTTCTTCTATTTTCTCTGAAGTTTTACCTTGAATTTTATGACCACCAATTGTGTTCATAAGTTGCGGTGTAAATCCTAAATGACCTAAAACCGGAATGCCTGATTCTACACATCTTTTAATTAAAGATAAAATATGTTCATTACAACCTTCTAACTTAACTCCGGAAGCACCGGCTTTAATCATTTTAGATGCGTTTTCTAAACCTTGAGCAACAGATAAATTGTAGCTCATAAATGGCATGTCGCCGATAATAAATGAGTTTTTAGCACCGCGAGCAACCGCTTTTACAAAGATTAACATTTCATCAATTGTAATGTTGTATGTGTTTTCATAACCCAATGCTACCATTGCAAGAGAATCACCAACAAGAATTCCGTCTATGTCAGCTTGTTCAAGAACTTGTGCTGTTGAATAATCATAAGCCGTTAGCATTGTAATTTTTTCATTATTATTTTTTAATCTTTGAAATGTATTTATAGTTTTCATTTTTAATCCTTTTTTTTTACAAACTATTATAATATAAAGATGTTAAACATTGATAGCAGCTTCTTTTAGAATGTAATTGCAGATTTCTTTTTCCAAATGGACATTAAATAGTCCATTAATTTCTTTTATAAAATAGCAAGGACTTGTAACATTGATTTCTATAATTTTACCATCAATTACATCCAAGCCAGCCATAGGTATTCCTATTGAATTTAGTTTTTGCGCAACCTTTGTAAAGTTTTTTATTTCTTCTGACGAAAGTTCAGCAGAAGTTATAAAATTATCATTATGTGTATTGAATTTAAAATCGTCATTTGTTGGAAGTTTTTTGATGCAATATTTTAAAACTTTATCACCAAGTGTTAAAACACGTTTATCGCCTTGCTTAACGGCCGGTATAAATTGCTGTACCATAACTAACGTAGTTTCATTATTTGTCATAGTGTTAATGATAGTTCTAGTATTAGGATCTCCTTCATATAAATACATTACGCCTGAGCCAAAACAACGATTAAGTGGTTTTAAAACTATTTGTTTATGCGTAGTTAAAAAGGTTTCAATTTCTTTTAACGAAGCAGTTACAATATTGTCTGTCATTAGCTCTTTAAAATATACACTATGTAATTTTTCGTTGAAATCTCTTATTGTACTCGGAGAATTTATAACTTGTGGTTTAGTAACAAAATCGAAAATATAAGTAGCATTAATATAATCAATGTCTACCGGAGGATCAGGTCTAAACATTACTATGTCAAATTCATCGATTTCTTTTTCGATTTTAATATCTTTATAAAAAATATTATTGTTATTCGTAAAAGTTTCATAACATTTTGTATAAGCGACATCTTGTTTCAATGATAAATTCGCTATTGTAGTGATAAAAACGTTATTCCCACGTTCTAAAAATTCTTTAATTATCCAAAAATTTGTAACTAGATTGTTAAATTCGAAATATTTAAGTTCAATTTTATCAATAATAAAAAGTATTTTTTTCATAATAAAACTCCTTTTTATTGAAAAATTTATCACTAACAAACAAACGTTACAACTCACTATATTTATAATAAAAAGGAGGAATTGATTTAGATCAATTCCTCCTTTTGTTGTTTTATTTTTAAAAGTTATTCTTCTTCAGAACCTTCTTCTACTTCTTCTTGTTGAATATCTTCTTCATCAAGAGCTTGTTGATTCATTTCTTCTTCGATTTCTTCTTGAATTTCATCAGAATCAACTGTTCTTTCTTCATCTTCAACAGGTTCTTCTTCGTATTCATAATTTGAATTCTTACGAGCTTCTTCGTCTTCCATTTGAGAAACGCTCTTAATATCAATCTTCCATCCGGTCAATCTGTGAGCAAGTCTTACGTTTTGACCTTCACGACCGATTGCTAAAGATAGTTGATCATCAGGAACTACAACCAAAGCGTCTTTTGTTTCTTCGTCATCTGTCATGATGTCCACAGAAACTACTCTCGCCGGTGAAATAGCGTTTACAATGTATTCAACAGGATCCGGAGACCATCTAACAATATCGATTTTTTCGTTCTTCAATTCACCAACAATAGTTTGAATTCTTGAACCGCGAGGTCCTATACAAGCGCCAACTGAATCTACTTCAGGGTCATTTGACCAAACGGCAAGTTTTGTTCTGAAGCCTGCTTCACGAGCAATTGATTTAATTTCTACAATGCCGTCTTCAATTTCAGGAACTTCAAGTTCAAACAATTCTTTAACGATTTCTGGATGAGCGTGAGAAACAATAACTTGTGGAAGTCTGCTTGTTTCTTTTACGTTAAGAACAAATACTCTGATTCTGTTACCTGGTTTGTAGTATTCACGAGGGATTTGTTCTTTTTGAGGCATTATAGCGTCGGTCTTACCAATATTAACGATAACATTTCTGTTTTCTACTCTTTGAATAATACCTGTAACCAAAGTACCTTTCTTTTCTAAGAATTCGTTTAAGATGTTGTTTCTTTCTGCATCTCTTATTCTTTGAGTAATAACTTGTTTAGCAGATTGAGCTGCAATACGTCCGAATTGATCCGGTGTAACTTCAATCTTAACTTCGTCATCAACTTCAACTTCGTCATCAATTTCTTGAGCTTCTTCTAATGAAATTTGTGTATCAGGGTCTTCAACTTCTTCTACAACTGTTTTTGTACTGAATACGCCAATTTCACCGGTTTGTTCATCTAAGATTGCTTCTATATTAGCAGCTTCTTTAACGTGCATGTGTTTTTTGTAAGCAGCTACCATTGCATCACATAATGACGCAATAAGAACTTCTTTAGAAATTCCACGTTCTCTTTCAAGCTCTTCGCAAGCTTCAAATAATGCTGTTCCGATTTTAATCATGTTTTTCTCCTTTATATTTAAGTCAATAAGTGAATAGGTGAATAAGTGAATAAGTTCATTTTATTTTTTTATTAAAACTTTGTTTACTTGTTTAGGTATTTTCTTAGTCCTATTAACAAAGCATTAACTTTTTTTATTTTTTCTAATAATGCCTGATTTTCTTTTATAAAGTTTAATTCCTTTGCAATTATTATTTGTGTTTCAAGTTCTGCTAATGAACCTAATGAAATATCTATGAATCTTGTGCTGTCCTTATCTGAAAATCTTGCCGAACCTTCTGCTAAATTTGAAGGAATAGAAACTGCAGCTCTTCTCATTTGACTAACAAGTCCGAATTGCTCACTAGAAGGAAAATCCTTAGTAATCGAATATATATCCTTTACTAAATCTATAGATTTTTTCCAAGCTTCTAAATCTTTATGATGCATGAGATGTAACCTCTTCAATATGAACGCAAATATTATATAAAATTTTTAATACGAACCTATTCACTTATTCACCTATTCACTTATTGACCTTTAATCTATATACAATTTCGCCGACTGAATATTTGTCTTAGGAATTTGCAATTCAGTTCCATCTTCGAAACGGAAGAATTTTAAGCCTGTATTATCATCCCAATCTAAAATTTCGCCTTTGAATATTTTTTCTGTCTCACCTTCTAAAGGTTGTTTTAGTTTTAAACTGATTCTTCTACCTTTAAAGATCAAAAATTCTTTATCAGATTTGAATTTTCTTTCTAATCCAGGCGAAGATACTTCCAAATAATATTTTACAGGAATGAGTTCATCCAAAAAGTCATTCAGGCTTCTTGTAACGTTTTCACAATCATCCAATGTTATATCTTTTTCATAAGAATATAAATAAATTCTCAAAAACCATTTGTGATTTTCTTTCACAAACTCAATTTCTATTGGAATAAGGTTATAACGCATTGCCGTATTTTCAATTAACGGTGTAATTTTTTCTAAGACTTCAAATCTGTTTACATCTTGCTTCATAACACTCCTTCCTTTGGTTTTGAGAAAGTTTTATTCTCCTAATAAAAAAAGAACGGAAATTGTACCGTTCTTTTTCTAAGAAACTATTTACTTCTTGAGTATATCAAAAATTTTTAGATTTGTAAATCGTAATATTAAGCTTTATGAAGAAATTTTTTGCCGAAAATTTGAATAACTTTTGCAACTCCGTACATAATAGCGCTTGCAAACGGAATTGGTGTAAGCAACCCAATCAAACCGGCTACAATCGGAAAGTTGTTCCAAGTCAATTTCTTTGGCATTTTATCAACTACTTTTTGTGGAATATGTTTTTCCACTTGTCTTCCAACAGTTTTTGCACCAGATTTTAATTTGTTTTTTGCTATATATACTTCTTGTTTAATTGGTGAAATTCTCATATCTATATTTTTACACAAAAATATTTTATGGTAAAATTTTATTACAGTATTCTTAAAAAGAGGGAAATAAAATGACACAACAAACAAAAGAGCCTATTTCGGCAAAAGAAACTATAAGACAGACAAGAATTCAAAAACTTGCTGAACTTGCGGATAAGGGTATTAATCCATATCCTTACGCATTTGATAAAGATGCTGATGCAGCAGATTTGCAAGCTAAATACAAAGATCTTCCTGCAGGTGAAGAAACTGAAGATTTCTATTCAGTAGCAGGTCGTGTAATGGCTATTAGAAATTCAGGCATGTTCATCGACTTGATGGATGCGACAGGTAAAATCCAAATTTTCTCGCATAAAGAAAATATGGATCCTGAAATGGTTAAAACTCTAAAATTAGTTGATATTGGCGATATTTTAGGCTTTTACGGTTCAATCAGAAGAACTCCTCGTGGAGAACTTTCTGTAAAAGCTAAATCATTTAAAATGCTTTCTAAATCACTTCTTCCACTTCCTAATAAACAAATTAGCGAAGAAAAGTTGGAACAATTGAAGGCATATCACAACATGAACGATACTGAAACTAAGTACCGTCAAAGATATGTAGACTTGATTATGAACGAAAAAACAAGAGATACCTTCAGAAAAAGAAGTTTAATTATTCAAAAAGTTAGAGAATATTTGACAAAACAAGGGTTTATTGAAGTTGAAACTCCAATGTTGCACACTCAAGCTTCAGGCGCGAATGCAAGACCATTCATAACACATCATAACGCTTTAGACATGGATTTAACTTTGAGAATTGCACCGGAACTTCACTTAAAAAGATTAATGGTTGGTGGTTTGAGCGAAAAAATCTTTGAACTTTCAAGATGCTTCCGTAATGAAGGTATTGATACTCGTCATAATCCGGAATTCACAATGATTGAACTTTATCAATCCTATGTTGATTACAACGAAATGATGGTATTGACTGAAAATCTTGTAGCTTATGTTGCTCAAGAAGTTTTGGGAACAATGAAAATTAAATACGGTGAAAACGAAATCGATTTGACTCCGCCATGGGATAGAAAAACAATGTTGGGTTCAATAAAAGAATTTACAGGCATTGATTTCGGCGAATTCTTCACAGCTAAAGAAGCTTATGAAAAAGCAAAAGCTTTGCATATCGAAGTAGATGAAGAAATGAATTGGGGTCAAATTGTTGAAGCTGTATTTGAAGCTACAGTTGAACCGACTCTAATTCAACCATGCCACATTATTGATTATCCTCGTGAAATTTCACCTTTGGCAAAAGTTCACAGAGATAATGATAGATTGACAGAACGTTTTGAAACAAGAGTTAACGGTTGGGAAATTGCAAATGCATTTTCAGAATTGACTGATCCAATTGATCAAAGACATAGATTTGAAGCACAAGCATTAGCTAAAGCTAACGGTGACGAAGAAGCAATGTCTTATGACGAAGATTATATTAATGCTCTTGAGTATGGTTTAGCACCTACAGGTGGCATGGGAATGGGAATTGATAGATTAGTTATGTTATTAACTAACTCACCTACGATTCGTGATGTAATCGCATTTCCTACATTGAAAAAGCTAGAAAATTAAAAATTTTTAAAGCAAAAGGGGGTGAATACTCGCCCCCTTTTGCTTTACATAAATAAAAAAATCTGTTAATATAAAGCTATGAAAAAGATAAGTATCGTAACATCTTGCTTTAATGAAGAAGATAACATTTCAATTTTGTATAAAAAATTATCGGCAATTATTGATAATTTGCCAAGATATGAGTTTGAAATCATATTTATAGATAATGCATCTACGGATTTTACTCAAGATGAATTAAAGAAAATTGCGCTTGATGATAAGCGTGTAAAGCTGATTTTAAACTCTAGAAATTTTGGCAATATTAAATCTCCTTATTATGCTATTTGCCAGGCAACAGGTGATGCTGTTATTTATTTAGCATCAGATTTGCAAGACCCTCCGGAGTTGATTTACGACTTTATTGAAAATTGGGAAAAGGGTTGTGAAGTTGTTATTGCAAGAAAATATG
Source organism: uncultured Candidatus Melainabacteria bacterium (assembly GCA_934777245.1). The sequence continues at coordinate 9,388 of CAKVND010000055.1, forward strand.
ATACTAATAAAGTCGCATTTCTTGATATGATGCGTAAATTCTATTATTTTTCTTTAGATATTTTAAAAGATGAAGGTACAAAACTTGTTAGAAATTATACAGGGTTTGGACTTTATGATAAAAAAGTTATAAATAAAATCAAAGAAGTTGATGATCCGTATCCATTCTTTAGAGGTGCTGTTTTGGATTTGGGATACAGAATGAAGATTATCGACTTCAACCAACCAGAAAGAAAAAATGGCGTAGATAAACAAAATTTGCTTACATTGTGGGATAATGGAATGCTTGGGCTAACGCGTACAACAAAAGTTCCTATTCACTTTATTACAATGTTGGGTTTCTTTGGGACGCTAATAACTGCGGTATTGGTATTGTTAAGCCTTATTTGCTATGTTGGATATGTTAATTTCATTATTCCTAAAAAGATGCTTTCTTTGTATCTGTTGATGTTTGTGCAAATTTTAAGTATTGGTATGATTGGGGAATATTTGATTATGCTTTGTAGATTCGCAGAAAAGAAACCGTTGGTTATTGAAAAAGAACGAGTTAATTTTTAATTTGACATGTACAGTAATGACTTGGCGTCAGACTTCTTGTGTGCTCTCATTGCGAGAGAACCTCTGATTCTCGTGGTAATTTACGTTAAGAATTAATAATACCCTCTCCCGCCTTCGGCACCCTCTCCATGTTGAATTGAATGAAGGAGAGGGGAGTTAGACTTGCTTGGTAGAATGTATTTAGCTATTCATTCCCTCGGTGTATTAATGCCCCTCTCTTGTGGGATGGTTAGAGAGTGAGGTGTTAATTGATATTCAATAAGCATATCAACCAAAAAACGAATTCTGAACTTGTTCAGCTAATGCTAATTGATTTTGCCAATTATTTTGTTGAAGTATATCATCTAACATTGAACTGCAATTACTTCTTATATCCATACCTGCCCTATTTATTTTTTTGCTATTATTACTAATGTCGTAGCTTAAATTTTTAGCTTTTCCTTGAAGTTGCAAGTTGTCAATTTCTTTCCAATCTTTAGCACCTGTTTGATTTAAAATTTGTGCTAATCTACTTTGTCCTTCTGTTACTAAATTTTTCATGTAAGCAATGCTTTTTTCCAAAATTGAGTTTTCTTCTTTAGCTTTGCTTATTCGTTCACTATAATAATCAATAAAATGTTCTGGCCAGTATGTTAAATCCTTGTTTTGAGGATTGCTTTGATAAAATATTCCAAATTTTTCGCATTTTTCTTTGTCAACTTTAACTTGTTTTCCGTCAATTTCAACAAACCAATCTCCATTTGAAGCTTGTGTTGCGGTTTTGTATTGACCGTTAATCCAAACTTTTGCTTGTTCTGAATTGTTTACACTTGGTGATGACATACTTTTATTATCCTCTCATATATATAAAGAATATATAAGCTTAAAAATTGCTTTTTTTTAATAAATATGTAAAGATTTGTAACGTTTAATTTAACCGCTTATTTTTTTATATTAGTAGTTTTAAAAAATATTTGATAAAGTAAACAAATAGATTTTTCTTTTTGGTTATTATTTATAAATTAATATAAATTGTGAGATAAATAATGATTTTATTCATAAATTTTTCGTGTTAATATAGTCAAAGAGGAGAGTAGTATGGAATTTATCAATCTTATAATCACACATTTAGTAAGTTTTATTCAACACGTAATAACTGTTTTAGGTCCTTGGGGAATTAGTTTGCTTATGGCAATAGAATCTTGTAATATTCCGCTTCCAAGCGAAGCTATTTTGCCGTTTGCAGGTTATATTGTTAGCAAAGGTGAAATGAATATCCATGTGGCAGCTTTTGCGGGTGCTTTTGGTTGTGTAATAGGTTCAATTCCATCATACTATTTAGGTTTCTTTGGTGGTAGAAAATTTGTAGAAAAATATGGAAAATATTTTTTAATATCGCATAAAGACTTAGAAGAAGCTGATGCGTGGGTTGACAAATATGGTGATTGGGCATTTTTCTTTTGTAGAATGTTACCTGTAGTGAGAACATTTATCTCACTTCCTGCCGGTATTTTAAGAGCTAGAAAACGTATCTTTTTTACGTTAACTTTTTTAGGTTCGCTTGTATGGAGCTATTTATTGGTTTATGTTGGTGTAAAAATGGGTGAAAACTTGGAAGCTTTTAAACATATTTGGCATAAATTTGATGTCGCTATTGTTGTTATATTTGGTATTTTGGGATGTTTATATATTTACAAACATATCAAACATCTTAAAGAATCTTAATATTTTGAATAATATGTAGCAATTTTTAGAATTTACAGCTTTTACTTAATTGTGTATGTCATAAGTAAAAGGAAATGTTATGAATAATTCATGTAATGTTAATTTCAAAGCCAGTTTTGTTTCAAAAGCAACAGTTCTTAAAAGAACTGAGAACTCCTTAAAAACGATACCTCAAGAGGTTTCTTTTATAAAATTGACTCCAAGTAATTCATATGATAGAAAGGCACTCAAAGATATTTATAATAGTTGGCAGCATTCGTTTGTAGAAAGCATGTATTATGATATGCAAGATGCTTTTAAGCATGTTGACGAAGGTAAAGTTTTTGCTCTTACAACTCAAGAAAAAGGTTTTAAAAAAGTTGATTCAGATAAAGTCATAGGTTTAGTTGAAGTTTTTCCAAATGGAAAAAATGGAGAAGGAATTTTTTTGGATTATATATTAAAAGCTCCTAAAAAAATTCAGAAAAAAATGGGTGATTTTTGTAAAATCGGAGAAACTATGCTGAATAGTTTAAAAAAGCTTTATAAAGGAGAAAAAATAACCTTAATTTCTCTGTCAAATGATAATGTTCAAAATTTTTATAAACGTAATGGATTTAAAGAACACCCATGCGGTGGAAATGTATTTATATATACTCCATAGTATAGTTTTTAATAGAAATTATGAAAAAAATAAAAATAAAAGAGAAGAATAACGGTAAAGAGTTCTAAGACGTTTGTTTTTCGCTGGATCCTTTAATTTATTTAATAAGTTAAAATTCAATAATAATAAAAAAGACTCTCAAACGAGAGTCTTTGAATTGGCTGGGACGGAAGGATTCGAACCTCCGAGATGGCTGGACCAAAACCAGCTGCCTTACCACTTGGCGACGTCC
>CAKVND010000056.1 GCA_934777245.1 uncultured Candidatus Melainabacteria bacterium
ATTAACAATGCAGGTAAAGCAAACTTTGATGAAACAAAAGAAAAAGTTATGGCTGTAATGAGAGAACGTTTCAAACCCGAATTCTTAAACAGAGTCGATGAAACAATCTTCTTTAAGGCTTTGTCATTGCAACAATTGTCTGCAATAGTTGATATTCAAATGAATCATTTGAGAGATTTATTAGCTCAACAAAATATTTCATTTGAAATTACGGATGAAGCTAAAGAATTGCTTGCAAGACGTGGCTTTAACCCTATTTATGGTGCAAGACCATTGAAGAGGGTAATAAGACAAATGGTTGAAAACCCATTATCAAAATTACTATTGGCTCAAAAATTCATTGATGGCGATACAATAAAGATTGGTGTCAAAGATGATGAAATAGAGTTTAGTAAATAATTAATCAATAAAAAGCGTTCTTCGGAACGCTTTTTAGTTACTCCCACTTCCAGCCTTCTCACTACTGTTCGAGATAAATTCCTCTACAATTTATAAAAAAAATAGTCATATCAAGGCTTTTTGATAAAATACGTATAGTACAGACTCAAAATAATAGTTAATAAAAGGCTGAATTGTTTCATTTTACAATAAACTTCCCCGCTTGTAGGTATCATTACTAATAAGGAAGTGAAGTGTAAAATCGGCTTCAGAATGACATGGCGTGAGACTACTTGTTAGGCGTCATTGTGAGGTTCGTTAGGACCAAAACAATACAGCTTTTTAATATTTTTTATTTTATGAAAAATATCTTGGAATGTAGTGTCACAAAAAATCACTTACACTAATTTTATACAATAAAACAATCTATAGTGTTCAACTATATCCATGAAAGCGACAAAAATTTTATATATTCAATAAAATATTTTAAGTGCTATAATTGTTTTGTTCAAAGAGGGGGATATTATGAGTAACTTAAAAATTTTCATGGATAACGATATAAATATTGACTTAATAAAAACAAAAAAAATTGCAGTTATTGGATTTGGTTCTCAAGGATATGGTCAATCTTTAAATTTAAAAGATTCAGGATGTGATGTAATTCTTGGTTTGAGACAAGGCGGAGCTTCCGATATTAAAGCTAAAGATTACGGTCTTACTACAATGAGTATTGCAGACGCCGTTAAACACGCAGATATTATTCAAATTCTTATTCCGGATGAAATTCAATCAAAAGTTTATAAAGAAGAAATTGAACCAAATTTGAAAGCAGGACAATATTTGATGTTCTCTCATGGTTTTAATATTCACTATGGTTTTATAAAACCACCAAAAGATGTAAATGTAATCATGGTTGCCCCAAAAGCACCGGGACATACTGTAAGAAGTGAGTATAAAGCCGGACGTGGCGTACCGTCTCTTGTTGCAGTTTACCAAGATTGCTCTGATAATGCTTTAAAGCTTGCCTTATCTTATGCTGCCGCTATTGGTTCAGGCAGAACCGGAATTATTGAAACAACTTTCAAAGAAGAAACCGAGACCGATTTATTCGGCGAACAAGCTGTCCTTTGTGGCGGATGTTCTGCATTAATCAAAACCGCATTTGAAACTCTTGTAGAAGCAGGCTATTCTCCTTACATGGCCTATTTTGAAGTTTGTCATGAATTAAAATTAATCGTAGATTTGATTTACCAAGGCGGTATTGAAGATATGCATTACTCAATTTCTAATAATGCAGAATACGGTGATTTAACAAGAGGTTCAAGACTTATTAGTCCTCAAGTTAAAACGGAAATGAAAAAAATATTAGCAGATATTCAAAGTGGAAAATACGCACACGAATTTATGGATGAAATGACAAATGGCGGAAATAAATTTAATGAACTCAGAGTTGCTTCAAAAGGACATTTGATAGAGAAAATCGGTTCAGAAATTCGTTCATCTTTCAATTGGAACAGAGATGACAGATTAATTGATAAATCTAAAAACTAATTTTTTAGGGGTTCAACAATTGTTGAACCCCACTTTTTTTTATTTCACATCCTAAAGAATGCACTATTTACTTTATTAACTTTTTCTATTTATGTTAAAATTAAGTAATGAACGACAAATATTGGATAGCGTTTTCTGCAATAGAACAACTTGATTCAACTTTTATCCAAAGGTTGTACAACTATTTTGGCGACATTGAAACAGCCTTTAAAGCTGAACTTAAAGACCTTGAACAGATTGAAGAATTGAGCGTAAGAAAAGCCAAAAATTTTATCGAAAAGAAAAAAGATATTAATCCGGATAAAGCTTTAGAAGACGTATTGAAACGCGGAATTAGATTTAAAACATTTGATTCAACAGATTATCCTTATATGTTGTCACAAATTTCAAATCCACCTATGACCATATTCTACAAAGGCGATTTTTCAGCTTGCAATTTGGATAGAACAGTTGCGTTTGTCGGTTCAAGAAGAGCAAGTATGAGTGGAAGAGATGGCGTAAAGCGTGTAATTTCGGATTTGAAAAATACAGATGTTTGTATTGTTTCAGGTTTAGCTTCCGGAATTGATGCAGTTTCTCACGAAAGCGCAATAGCCAACAACCTTAAAACAATTGGTGTTATTGCAAGCGGGTTTGATTATACTTATCCTGAATCAAACAAACATCTTTACGAAAAAATTGAAAATGGCGCAGGTGTTGTAATAAGTGAATACTATCCGACTTTTCAACCTTTAAAGTTTCGTTTTCCTCAAAGAAATCGAATAGTAACAGGGCTTTCTTACGGAACAGTTGTCGGTGAAGCTGCTCTAAAAAGTGGAGCTTTGATTTCCGCTAATTTAACATTAGAACAAGGGCGCGAATTGATGTGTATTCCTGGGGCAATTAATAACGTAAATACAGAAGGGATTTATAAATTAATTAAAGACGGTGCTTCAATTGTGACTTGCGGAAATGATATTTTAAACGCTTTAAACTGGGAAATTCAAAAGGCTGAGCCAACCAAGAAAACAGATTTATCTTTAAATCCCCAAGAAAAAATAATTTTTGATATAATAGGAATTGAACCGAAAGGTTTTGACGAAATTCAAGCCGAAACACAGCTTGAAACAGATGAACTTTTATCTTTATTAACAGTTATGGAGATGAAGAGTTTGGTGGAACATATAGACGGAGATAGGTATAAAAGAGCATGACAGCGGCAGTAGCAGAAAAGAAAACTACTAAATCAAAAAAGGAGAAGGCTTTAGTAATAGTCGAATCTCCTGCTAAATCTAAAACCATCAAAAAGATTTTGGGTGACGGTTACCAAATTGAAGCGAGTTTCGGGCATGTAAGAAATTTGCCTGAAAAAACACTCGGCTTTGATGTTGAGCATGATTTTAAACCGACTTACGTTATTATTCCCGAAAAGAAGAAAGTTGTTACAAAATTAAACGACCTTGCAAAACGTTCTGACAAAATTTATCTTGCATCCGACCCTGACCGCGAAGGGGAAGCTATTGCATGGCACGTTAGAGAACTTTTACAAGTTCCTGATGATAAAGTTTTTAGAATTGAGTTTAACGAAATTACGCCAAAAGCTGTAAAATATGCCGTAGAGCATTCGCGCCAAATTGATATGGACAAAGTAAAAGCGCAACAAACAAGACAAATTTTGGATAAACTTGTAGGTTACAAATTATCACCTGTTTTGTGGAAACAATTAGGAAATTATCACTTGTCAGCCGGTCGTGTACAATCAGTAGCGCTTCGTATGATTTGCGAAAGAGAAGAAGAAATCGAAGCTTTCGTACCGAAAGAATATTGGTCTATTCATACAATAATGGATAAAGACGGCAAACTTTTCGAGGCGGAAGTTAATAAATACAAAAACAAAAAAATCGAGATTAACAACGAAGAAGAAGCAAACAAGATTAAAGAATTTTTACTTAATCCTGAAACTGAATTTGTTGTTGATAAGGTTACAAAAAAAGAAACAAAAAGAAAACCGACTGCACCGTTTATTACATCAACTTTACAACGTGCAGCGAGTTCAAAACTCGGGTTTGGTGTTTCTAAAACAATGCAGGTTGCCCAAAAACTTTATGAAGGTATTGAAATTGACGGAACTCCTGTAGGTTTGATTACCTATATGAGAACCGATAGTGTACGTATTTCTGATGACGCACACGAGATGGCGAAAAAGTTTATCACAGAAAACTATGGTGAAAAATATTATCCGCCAACTACAAATGTTTATGTAAAAGGTAAACAAAACGTACAAGACGCCCACGAAGCTATTCGTCCGTCTTATCCTGAAAGAACGCCTGAAAGTATCAAGCAATATCTTGCACCGGACCAATACAAACTTTATAAATTGATTTGGGAAAAATTTATGTCCTCTCAAATGGCACCGGCTGAAATTGCAAACAAAACAATTGACATTAAAGCAGGTGATTACAACTTAAAAGCCGGTACAAGCAAAATCTTGTTTGATGGTTTCTTGAAACTTTATAATGACGCAGAAGAAGACGAAAAAGATGCGGATGCAAAAATTCCTGATTTGGAAAAAGATGACAAAGTTAAGTGTAAGGAAATTAATCCGAAACAGCACTTTACGCAACCGCCTCCAAGATACAACGAAGCTTCATTGGTTAAAGCGTTAGAAGAGCATGGCATTGGTCGTCCTTCTACTTATGCTACGATTATTACTGTTATTCAGACTCGTAAATATGTTGAAAAACGCGATAAAGCGCTTGTTCCAACTCTTCTTGGCAGAACGGTTTGTAAGCAATTAGTAGATCAGTTTGCTGACATTATGGATTACAAATTTACTGCCGGCATGGAAGAAAAACTGGATAAAATCGCTGAAAAGAAAGCGGTTTGGAATGTTGTTTTAAAAGAATTTTATTCTCCGTTTATGGAGGTTGTTAATTCTGTAATGAAAACCGCACAAAGGGTTAATATTGAAAGTGACAAAAAATGTCCTAATTGCGGTAAGGTTATGTTGGTTAAAACCAGTCGTTTCGGAACACAATTTTTAGGTTGTTCAGGTTACCCTGAATGTAAAACAATCATTTCATTAAATAACAGCATGGAATTGGATGATGCCAATAAAGACGGCGAACCTCAAACCGTAGATGAGAAATGCGAAAAATGCGGTGGTGAAATGGTTATGAAAATCGGTCCTTACGGAAAATATTTAGAATGTAAGGAATGCGGAAACCGTAAAAAATATATTCGCTCAACCGGAGTTAAGTGTCCAAAATGCGGCGAAGGTATGATTGTAGAAAAGAAATCTAAATACGGCAAAATATTCTTTGGCTGTAATAGATATCCCGATTGCACTTACGCGTTATGGGATGAACCAACAGGTAATAAATGTCCGGAATGCGGCGAATTATTGTTAAAGAAAAATACAAAAAATGGAATCTTTGAGGTTTGTTCAAGCAGAACTTGTTCATATAAAAAAGCCATGGAAACTGAAGAAAATTCTGAAAATAATGAAAACTAGAAAACGGGTGATAAATCACCAGTTTTCTAGTTTTTATTTAAATATATTAAAATTATCTAAACAAAAGTATAAACCAAGGTGTAATATTTGTATTCTCACCAAAGTGTGAGAATTGAATCATTCCTTTTTTTGTAACTTCAATAAACCCTACGAGCGGATATGTTTTAAACTTAGCATTTCCAGATGTAAATGCATAATTATCAAAAGTTTTTTCTGTATCATTTAAAATTATAATATTTTCTTTAAGCCCATGTTTTTTTATTTTCAGAGAATTCGTATTTGGACTAAAATCTGAAATCTTTATTATTCTAAAATCAGGAAAAAGCATCTGTACTTCTTCTTCTGTTAATTCTCGCTTTGTCAATTCTTCATCGATATATGCGAAATCATAAAATTTCAAATCTGAATTAGAATATCCGATAAAATCTTTACCATTTAAAAATTCATATGAGCAATCAGTAGAAAATGCAAATGTTTCATCAGGCTTAACAAATTCTGATGAAAAACCATCAACAGATGTTTTTATAAAATAATTATTAGATTTTTTATCTATTTTACCGGACCAAGAGTCTAACTCGGCATTATATGTAATACGTGATTTATTTTTTAAGTTTTTATACTGAATACTGTTAAACTCTCCTGCGCGTACACAAAGTGTTAAAGTAGATAACATTAAAAAACTCAATAAAAACTTTTTCATACAATTGCTCCTCAGTTTCCATATTATAACATAATATATCATTTTTCGTGCTAAAATATTTGTATGAAGTATAAGTGGCTTAATAAACAAAATAATAATGAATTGATAATATTTTTTAACGGCTGGGGTATGGACGAAAATGTTATAAATCATTTAAATCCGGAAAATTATGATGTTATTATGCTTTATGATTATAATAATCTCAATTTCGATTTTGATATCATCTCAAACTATTCTAAAAAATATATCGTAGCATGGTCAATGGGTGTGATGTGCGCAACTCTATTTAATTTGGATATTATTAGCGCTACAGCTGTTAACGGAACGTTAAAGCCTATCGATAACGAATTTGGCATTCCAAACAGAATTTATGATTTAACAGTAAAAGGCTTTAATTTAAAAGGCAGAGAACGTTTTATTAATAGCATGTTTGATAAGTCTGAGGATTTGCCAATTATAAATCGTGAATTTGAAGAACAAAAATCTGAACTTTCTGCATTAAAAAATTATCATGCAAATATAGATTTTAAATACAACAAGGTTTTTATCAGCGATAATGACAAAATTATTCCTACAAAAAATCAAGAAGCATTTTGGGGAATAAGTTCTAATTTGCATAGCGGTCATTGTCCGTTTAAATTATTTAAAAGTTGGAGCGAACTTTTATGAATAAAGATTTGATTCAAAAAAGATTTGCGAAAAATTTAGATACATATAATGATAATGCAAAAATTCAAAAACGCATGGCTGAAAGGCTTTTGTCTTTTTTAGACAAAAAAGAATTCGCATCTATCCTTGAAATCGGTTGCGGAACTGGTTTTTTAACATCTCTTTTAAATGACAAATTTAAATTTGAAAAGTATACAGCAAACGATATTGTACCTGATTGCGAAAAATACATAAAAGAAATAAATCCAAATATTAATTTTATTGCAGATGATATAGAACTTGCCGTAAAAAATAGCGATAAAAAATACGATTTAATTATTTCTAATGCGGCTTTTCAATGGGTTGAAAATTTAGAAGGTTTTATTAATTTATTAATATCAAAACTTAATAAAAATGGAATTCTTTTATTTTCAACATTTGGGCCGGAAAACTTTAGAGAAGTTAATTTCGTGCTTGGTAAAACTTTGCCATATTATTCGATTTACGAACTAGACGAAATGTTGAAAAACTATGACAAAAAAATCGAACAAGAAATGCATGTAATGGCATTTAAAACTCCAAAAGATATTCTAAAACATATTAAGTCAACAGGAGTTAATGCTCTAGAGATGGTGTCTTGGACAAAATCTGATATGCAAAAATTTGAAAACGGTTATAATAATTTTTGCTCAAAATCACCAACATTAACATATCACCCGATTTATGTTTTGATAAAAGTTTAGAATAATCAGTTTATTATTTTTCCCATTCTGCTTTTTGTGGAAAAATATCATTTATAAATTTTTTTAGATTCTCTCTAGTTTTGCTATTCCCATTTTCTACATCATTCAAACAAAATAACATCAGACAATGCGAACTTAAAACAGCTTTATAGAATATATAGATGCCTTAATTCTTAAATTTGCTATTGATTGTTTTTTAATTTTGAGGTAATATTTAACAATAATCACAAATCGTAGTGGCAAATTAGACTCAAAATAAAGGGATTTATATGTTCAAAAATTCTGCACCTAGGCAAATTTCCGTTGCGGAAATGGCTCCACATGTGCATAGTTTTAAAATCGGCGAAAACAAAGTTGATAAAATTTCGGCATGGCTTATCAAATGGATTGAAGCAAATTTAGATTCCGGAAGAATAAAACCTTATGACAAATTGCCTTCAAAAGCGGATTTAGCTTTTCATACAAGCGTAAGCGTCGGTACTATTCAAAATGTTTTTCGTTTTGTAGAAGACGCAGGGCTTATAGAATCCAAACAAAGGCTTGGTACTTACATTAAAAACCCTGATATTGCACCAAAATTTAAGAAACTGACCTCTAAACGCGAAATGGTTGTTGAAATAATAAAAAAACATATTTTAGAATATGGTTATAAATGTGGAGTTTGTTTGAATTCGACTAGAAAGCTTGCGGAAATTACCGGCATGTCGACTGCAACAGTTAGGATTGCTATCGGTACATTAATATCTGAAGGGATTATTGAAAAAGTTGGAAATACATTTGTAATAAAAAAACTGGATTTTGAAATAGATGATATTCAAGCACAAACTCTTGTTGACAAAGTTGCTTTTACACTAAAAGAATATATAAATAAAAATTTTGCTGAAGGTGACAGGCTACCTACGAATTCCGAACTCGCAAAAACGTTTAAAGTAAGTGTAAAAACAATTCATGATGCGATTAAAATTTTATCAAAACAAGGAATTTTGATTTCGAGACGAGGGCAATATGGCACTACTGTTAAAAATAATGCAAATCAAACTCGATTATATCAGTATGAAGAAATTGAATTAAAAATAAAACATTTTTTGGTTGAAAAATGTGAAATTGGTGTAAAATTACCTTCGATAGAAGAATTTTCAGAATTTTTTAACGTAAGTCCTAAAACAATAAAAAAAGCGCTTGACAATTTAGCAGAAGATGGGTATTTAAGATTTAGTCGCGGTAGATATGGTGGAACTTTTGTTGTTGACATCCCTCAAAGCGTCAACGAAGCTTATAAATGGCTGGCTATCAGTTCCGATTATGTTGCAAACACTTGAAAAATGGCTAAATCATGGTATTATTAAGAAGAAAAGTATAATTTTAACAAAAAGGAGAATAATTATCGCAAACGAAGAAAGGGGCCAAAGAGGCTCAGGCAAAGATAAACCTCTAATAAATGAAAGAATTAGAGCAAGAGAAGTTAGATTAATTGATGAAAATGGTAATAATCACGGAATAGTACCAACATCCCAAGCGATGAAAATGGCGGAAGAAGCAGAATTAGATTTGGTTGTAATCAGTCCTAATCAAGCTCCTCCGGTAGCAAAGATTTTAAATTACGGTAAATATAAGTACGAACTTGAAAAGAAAGCAAAAGAAGCTAAAAAGAAACAGCATGTAGTTGACGTTAAAGAAATTAAAGTTCGCTACAAAATTGATACTCACGATTATGAAGTTCGATTAAAAAATATCAGAAAATTTATTTCTCAAGGTAATAAAGTTAAAATCGTTGTAATGTTAAGAGGTCGTGAAATGCAGCATTCTTCATTAGCTATAGATTTAGCAAACAGATTTATTGCTGATTTAGAAAACGATCCAGTAACAGTAGAAAAGAAACCAATGGTTGAGGGCAGAAATGTAACTGCTTGGTTAGCTCCACAAGGTTAAATTTTATATATAATAAAAGGAAGAGAACAAAAGAACTCTTCCTTTTTTATAAATAAAATAAATAAAAAAGACTTGATTAAAAATATTTAGTAAGTATAATAATCTTACGGGCTTAAAGAGACCGCAAAAGTAGGAAACGTAGAGTTTATTCTACCAATCCTGTGAAAATTAAATAAATATGCCGCAATAGCTCAGTTGGTAGAGCAAGGGACTGAAAATCCCTGTGTCCTTGGTTCAATTCCGAGTTGCGGCATATTTTTTTATTTGTTCTATATTGTTTTTACAACCGCAACTCGGAATTATATCTTATATACGTTTCGCCGCTAATCGCGGGCTCAACTTCCTCTGTAATTTATTGAGTGCTTTGATTACTACAGACGGTGCGATTATTTAGGGTTTTTGGTTTAAATAGGGCGTTTGAGGGGTCGGAAATAATACTACCATTCGTAATTCAAATTACTCCAAAATACTCATTTTACGGACTAACGGATGGTATGATTATTTCGGGCAATATGTTTCAAATCCGTGTGATTACTAGTTTTAGGGTATATTCAAGACTCGTTACGAATGGTTTGATTATTTCGGAGAGTCCATTTTGAAATTTTGCTCCGAAAGAGTGCCGAAAAATTAGGAAAAAATTTTTTCAAAATTCCTGTGGCATGAAAAATTTTAATTGATTCAAAACAGACACAAAGGTCAGAGTTAATGTTCTCATTTGCATCTAAAAGTGCAAGATTAACTTCACTTGAAACTTTTGATTGTCAAGTTTTATAATATTTCATTATAAGTTTTTTTATTTCAAGTCTTTAGTTTCTTGAGATTTGACAGTTCCTAACTTAGCAATATCTTTGTCTGTTCTATTGCCCCAAATTTTTATTTTTTCTAATTCTTTTTCAATTTTTATAAACTCTTCTTCTGTTAATTGAATATTTGAAGCACCTAAATTTTCAATAACTCTTTCATCTTTTCTCATTCCTGGGATAGGTACAACATGTGGGTATTTGTGTAACATCCAAGCGAGAGAAATTTGAGCAGGTGTTGCATTTTTTTGAGTTGAAACTTCTTTCAATAAGTCCAATAGCGGTTGATTCTTCTCCATATTTTCAGGAGCAAATCTTGTAATAACTCGTCTTACATCATCTCCTTTGTATTGGGTATTTTTACTGTACTTTCCGCTTAAAAACCCGCTTGCCATTGGAGAAAACGCAACAAAACCTATATTTAATTCTTTGCATAAAGGAATAACGTCTTTTTCAAACATTCTTTCCATCATAGAATATTCTGATTGTATTGCTGATAATGGTGTAACTGCGTGAGCTTTTTTTATCTGTTCAACTGTCGATTGTGATTGTCCCCAAGCTCTTATTTTACCTTCTTTTATAAATTCACCCATCCAACTTGCGACTTCTTCTACATCGCTATCTAGGGGAACCCTATGTTCGTAGTATATATCAATATAATCTGTTTGAAGTCTTTTTAAAGAATCGTTTAATGCATTAGTAACTCCTTTTTTAGAAAGTTTTCCTTCAGGAATTTCTTGACCTTTCTGGAATACTGGAACAAATTTTGTTGTTAAAATAATTTTATCTCTGAAAGGTTTAACAGCTTTTCCAACAAGTTCTTCATTAACAAAAGGTCCATAGGCTTCTGCCGTATCAAATAAGGTACAGCCTAAATCATAGGCTTTTCTTATTAGTTGTATAGAGTTTTCTTCTGATGGAATTTCGCCATATCCATGACTAAATCCCATGCAACCCATACCGATTTCAGATACTTCTATATTTCTTAGTTTTCTGTATTTCATAAATTTTTCTCCTTAATTAAATATTGTATTCCATCGCACGTTCAAGAAAATCTTTCACAATTTCTCCTGTATTTCTTGAGATAAAACAAGTTCTACCGGTGTCCAATTTTTTGATTTCATCCATTTCACATTGTGAAATTTCAAAATCAAAAATGTCCAAATTTTCTTTCATTCTTGCCGGATTTGAAGATTTTACAATAGGTACAATTCCTCTTTGAACTAGCCATCGAAGAACTATTTGTGCAACTGTTTTGTTATGATTATGTGCAATTTGCAATAAGGTTTCATTCTCAAAAAGTCTTGATTGTCCTGCTGCGAGTGGTGACCAAGCTTGCATTAAAATATTTTCGCTATCCAAATATTTCTTTTCATCTTCTCGTTGGAAAAATACGTTGCACTCAACTAAATTTACCATTGGTTTTATTTTATTAAAGAAAATAAAATCAGCAGTTCTATCTTGCGTAAAATTATCAATCCCTATTGCTCTGACTTTTCCATCTTCGTAAAGTTCTTCTAATGCTCTCCAAGCTCCATAATAATCATCGTATGGTTGATGGATTAAATATAAATCCAAATAATCTAACCCCAATTTAGATAAGGATTTTTCAAAACCTCTTTTGGCTCCTTCGTAACTCGTATCAGTTATCCATAATTTAGTTGTAATAAATAATTCATCACGAGGAATTCC
>CAKVND010000057.1 GCA_934777245.1 uncultured Candidatus Melainabacteria bacterium
TTTCTTCATTTTCTTTAGGTTGATATCTGCGTTCTTTAATCATTAAGCAAGTCCAAGCCATGCCAAGAGAGAACGCTAGAGCTGCCATAACAAATTGAGCGTTAATTGACATTTGGTAATTAAACGCCCATTTTAAAAATGGAGCTGTACCGGCTGCAAAAACAGAACCTAAACCGATTGCTAAACTTATATAGGAGTTAGCTATTGAATGTTGTTCTTGTGGTACAACATCCGGAATCAATGCTCTATAAGGACCTTGAGCAATATTAACACACGCATCAAGAATCCAAATCATAACCGCAGCAAAACAAAGTGCTGCAAGTGCAGGGAATTTTATGTGTAAAGTTGATGAAATAAAGTTTGTAATTAATTCTGAATTTGGTAATGCCCAAAGTGCTAAAGCTGAAAGTAAAGCACCGCCTAACAAATAAGGTCTTCTTCTGCCAAAAGGTGAAGTTGTTTTATCGCTCAAAGCACCGATTACAGGTTGAACCACCATGCCTGTGAAAGGGCCTGCAAGCCATATTAAACCGAATAAAAATGGTGAAGCACCGAGGTTTTCAGTAACAGGTCCTGATAAAATAATTCTCATTTGCCACGCGAATTGCAAACCAAAAAATCCAAGAGCAAAGCTCAAAAATTTTGCTGTAGAAAAACGTTTTAGAACATTATCTTCCATATATCTCTCCCCATAAAATCTAATAGTCTTAGTTTACAGGTAACAAAAATTTGCGTCAAGTATTACGTTTTTTATTAATTATATGATATTTGACATTTACTCTTAAAAATCTATAATATGTGTATGAAAAAAATTGTTTTTTTACTTTTGATTTTAGTATTTGCAAATACTGCTCAAGCGGCGTCAATTAATGCTGCAGCTTATCGTACAATGCAAATGCAATCATATAGAAATAATTACAACAGACAGGTTAATAATCGAACAATGCCTTATTGGCAAATGCAATCAAATTATGCCACCAGAAGCCGAGTGGATTATTCTACTTACCAAAACTATGTAAATCAGCATAATGATAATGTTAGAATGCAAAGAAGCAGGTATTAATGATTAACATTGATTTCCTAACCCTTAAGGCGTTCTTTCTTGAAAATATTGATTTTATAATCGGTGCAAGATTGCAAAAAATTCAACAGCCAACAAGAAGAGATTTTGTTTTTTCGCTAAGAAATAACTCTGAAAGTCGAAAGTTATATATAAATATTAATCCGCAGATTTATCATATCTGCTTTATGAGCGCGGAAAACGAAGCTAGGCGTAATATCGCAATACCCAAACAACCTCCGATGTTTTGCATGCTTCTTAGAAAATATCTTGAAGGATGCAGAATTTCTGATGCGCTTGTATTAGAAAACGAGAGAATTATTGAATTCCATTTTGAAATTATGGATGAATTTTCGCAAAAACGTTCACTTTGCTTATGCATAGAGCTTATGGGCAAACACTCAAATATAATTTTGTATGACAGAGAAACTTCTATAATTATTGGCTGTGCGCATAATATTGGCGCAGAAAAAAGCCGATACAGAGAACTTCAAGGCGGTTTAAAATATATTTATCCGCCTGTTACGTCTTCAAAAAATCTATCAACTGAGCTAACTAAACAATTCCAAGGACTTTCACAAGAGCAGATAAACAGCTATTTAACAACAGAAGAATTTAGACCTGCAATAAAAGGTGAACGCTATACATTGTTTAAAGAATTGTTGCCGGAGTCTGTAGCGGAAATATCCGTAAATTCCATGTTAGATAATTATTATTCAAATTATCAAGAACAGATGATTATTAATGCTGAAAAATCGCGTCTTTTAGCTATTGTTAATCCAATGCTAAAAAAAGTAGTAAATTCTATCGGCAAAATTTCAGCATTGTTAAAAAAACGCGACAATACAGATAAATATAAACTTTATGGTGAACTTTTGACGGCAAATCTTTATAAAAAATGCGATTTTGCACCACAAATTGAACTCTTTGATTACTTAAATAATCAAAATATTATAATTGAGCTTGATTCGACAAAAACACTAAATGAGAATGCTCAAAGATATTTCAAATTGTATACAAAATCTAAGACGACTAAAGAAAAATCGCAAGAAATGCTCAATGGTTTAAATATTGAGAAAGAGTATCTTGAAAACCTTTTATACAGCATAAATTCCGCTAAATCTATAAAAGATTTTGACGAAATCAAATCAGAGTTGAAATTGGATGATGTGAAGCCTAAAAAACAAGATAAATCTGAAATTATGAAGTTTGAGAAAAACGGGTTTGAAATTTATGTTGGACGAAACAATAAGCAAAATGATTTTATTGTTTCAAAACTCGCAAAAGATAACGATTATTGGTTTCATACAAGATTGTGTGCCGGTTCTCATGTGCTTTTGAAAGTTAAAGAAATTGAACCTGACGAAGCTACACTTTTTGAATGCTGTAAACTTGCGCGCGAATATTCTTCTGCAACTCAACCGTCAAAAGTCGGAGTTATTTATACAAAAGCCAAAAATCTTAAAAAACCGCCTGCGGCTCCTTTAGGGTATGTGATTTATAAGAATGAGAAAGAAGTCTTGGTGTAAAATTGTAATATTGTAATGACTTTTGTCATAAGAATCTCAAATAATATCAAGACAAAAAAATAAAAGTTTCAAAAAAGCCGGATTCTTCATTTTAAAATACACTTCCGAGCTTGTAGGTATCACTACTAACAAAGAAGTGAAGTGTAAAATCGGCTTCAGAATGACGTCATGCTGGAAAGTCTGACGCCAAGTCTTTGCGAGAAGCAACGATTATAATTGGCGACGAAACAATCCATTATATAGATACAACTTTATACGGATGAAAAAGTAATAATAAGTGCATTAGAAAAATTATATAGAAGCATAGAACATAGAGGATAAAAATAAAATTTATAGAACCGGATTGCGAGAGAATCGAAGATTCTCTCGCAATGACTTGTCGTCGGGTTTTCTAACATGCTGTCATTGCGAGAAAATCGTTAGATTTTCGTGGTAATCCGGTTTTTTAGAAACTGTTTTTATTAGTTTATAATACCCTCCTCCGCCTTCGGCCCCCTTTCCATGATGAATTGATAAAGGAGAGGGGGCGGGCTTTGTTTGCTCTGATGTCATTAACTTTCTTGCACCACTTTCAAATATGTGCTAAAATATTGCTATGGAAATAAATTATCAATTATTAATGGATACAGCAAAAGAAGCTGTAAAAAAATCTTACTCACCGTTTTCTAAATTTGCAGTAGGTGCAGGCGTTTTAACCTCAAGTGGAAAAGTTTACGGGGGATGTAATATTGAAAACTCATCATTTGGTATGACTATATGCGCAGAAAGATGTGCGATATTTAAAGCTGTATCTGATGGTGAACGAGAAATTCTAGCAGTTGCAATTTATTCACCAAATGAAGATGATTGCTATCCTTGTGGTGCTTGCAGACAAGTTATGTATGAATTTCAAGGCGATACTGAAATTGAAATTATAACCGAAGAAAAGGGTAATTTGAACATAAAAAAAATGAGCGATTTCTTGCCTTATGGTTTCAAAATTCAAGGTGCTTAAAACATAAGCTATCATGTATATATTAGAACTTTTTGTAAAATGGCTTAACAAAAATAAACGGGGAGATGGGGCGAATCCTTATAATATTTATGCGGCTAAAGATGTTGCCAAAGACGAGGATGAAGCTTTGATTTGCAATCATAATTTTATGCCGGTCGATAGTACCGGTACTGTTTTAGCTTGTACAAAATGTGGGTTTGTAGTAAAAAAGAGAAATAAAAGAGGTTAAAAATAACCTAAAAGGAAATCAATATATGACCAAATTTTTAGATTTTATATCATCAAAAACATTTAGAAATGTTGTTTGTTTTATTGTTTTTACATTTTTAATGACTGTAACGATATCTTCTCAAAATTATTTTTTCCAAAAAGTAATTGAAAACGGTATCAGCAAACGTGATATTGTTGCGCAAAAAGACATCAAAGTGATTGATACAAAGAAAACAGAACAACACAAAAAAGAAGTTGCGCAGAATGTTGAGCCGATTTTGACTCAAGCAGAGGACGAGTTTATTACGACAAGTCTTTTGACTTTGCAAAACTCTGTTAAAAAGATTAGAGAAAAAAATGTTTCTGAAGATGTCAAAATGGATGAATTGAATGTTCTTTTTGATGAATCCGGCAAAAAAGGTTTGATTGATTTCTTGTTAAAAGCCAATGATGACGACTTACAATCAGTTTTCGATAAATCAAAAATTACATTAACTTCTGTCTTGAATGTTGGAATTTCTGCAAAAGATTTTGATAATAATAATGTTACGGCAATTATCAAAAGAAATTTGCCAAACAATGTTCCAAGATACCAAGGAACGTTAATTGCAGGTATTTTAAACCAAATTATTGTGCCAAATCTTGTAGTTGATGAGTTCGCAACAGAAATTGCTAAAAAGAACGCACAAAATGCGGTTAAGCCTTATGAAGTTGTCTTTAAAAAAGGTCAAAAAATCGTATTTGAGGGTGAACCTGTAACAAAACTTAAACGAGATGCTTTAAGAGCCGCAGGATATAATGTTTTAGAAGTTAATTATGGCGGAATTATCGGTTTTTATATTCTTGTAGCATTTTTTACTTTCGTGTTTTTACAATACGAAAAGAATTTTGAAAAACAATATTTTAATGCAAAATATATGCTTATAATGTCTTCTTTTACATTCTTTACGGCATTTATTTCTGCAGTTTTGCCGACGGGTTTTTCTCCGTACATAATTCCAATTCCGGCTTATACTGTTTTGTTATCAATATTTACAACTCCAAGAAACGCATTTTTTGCCTCAACTATTCTTTTAGCGTTGATTTCAATCGGTATGCATTGGAATATAGAAGTTGTTGTTGCATTTATGCTTTTAAATACAGTCGTAATGACTGCTGTATCTAAATTAAAGTTCTCTAAACGTTCAGACTTGTTGATTACAAGTGCGAAGATTTCTTTGGCAGGTATTTTAATTGTTGGCGGAATTTATTTCTTGGAAAAATACATGATGGATATCGATAACATGTTGATACTGGAAGATTTGGGCTACATTGTAATTAACTGTTTTGTAATAAGTGGTATTATTTTGTTGGGTATATTACCGATTATAGAAAATACATTTAAAGTTATGACTCCTTATGGTTTGGCAGAACTTGCCGATCATAATCAACCACTTTTAAGAAAACTTATGAATGATGCTCCCGGAACTTTTAACCATAGTTTGACAGTTTCACATTTGTGTGAAAGTGCGGCTGAAGCAATAGGAGCAAATCCTGTTTTGGCAAGAGTTGGTGCTATGTATCACGATATCGGAAAACTTTTAAGACCAATGTTTTTCGTAGAAAACCAATCTTTCTACGGTATTGAAAATCCGCATAAATCTTGTACTCCAAGGTTTAGCAAAATGCTTATCACAGCGCACCCGAAAGACGGTGTAGAGTTAGCAAAAGACGCTCACCTTCCACAAATTATTAGTAATTTTATTTTACAACATCATGGAACAAGCCTTGTTAGCTATTTTTATAATGAAGCTTTAAAGGAAGAAGGTGCTGAAAACGTTAATGAAGAACAATTCCGTTATCCTGGGCCAAAACCAAATATGAAAGAAACTGCGATTTTGATGATTGCAGATGCTGTAGAATCAGCTGTTAGAGCCGCTAAAAATCCTTCTAACGAAGAAATTGACGCAATTATTGATAAAATTATAAAAGAAAGACTTAATGACGGTCAGCTTTCAGATTCCCCACTTACTCTAAAGGATTTGAAAACTATTGCCGAAACTTTTTCCAGAATGCTGAGAGGTATGCATCACAAGAGAATTAAGTATCATAACGATTTGGTTCAAGAATTGGATAAGAGCAATAAACTTAGCCATGATATAATTAAACCTGCGACTCCGGCATTAGATAAAGATTTGGACGCAAAGTTACAAGAACTGGAAAAGAAAAAGAATGACAACAATTAATATTTTTACAGAAAATATTTTTGAAGGCTGGAAGCCTGATGAAAAAGATATAATTGAAAAAACTCGCAAGTTGTTGGAATTCTATATTTCTGAACTCAAAGAGCAAAGTTGTTTGAATGAGCGCGAATATTCTACAATTACTCTTGATATTGTTTTATGTGATTCAGAAAAAACGCATGAATATAATAGAGATTACAGAAACAAAGATTATCCGGCGGATATTATTACTTTTGCGATTTTTGCAGATGATGAAAACAGCTTTATTTTTGACGGAGAAATTAATCTTGGAGAAATCGTTATCGCTCTAGACAAGGTTATAGAAGGTGTTAACCGCGATATAAGTCATTCAAAGAATAAAGAGCAAGAATTATTTTTCTTAATAAGTCATGGACTCATGCATCTTTTGGGGTTTGACCATCAGAGTGAAGAAGAATATAATTTTGTTATAAAAGAACAGCGAAGGGCTTTGGAGAGTATTGAATATGACAAAATTTAAAGCGCAAGGATTTAATAATACATTTAAAAATGCGAGAAAAGGTTTCAGACTTGTATTAAAAAGCGAAATGAATATAAGAATTCATGTCGCAATTGCCACGTTTGTTGTATTTATGGCACTATTTCTTAAATTCTCTGCAATAGAATTTTGTTTACTTCTGTTTGTAATCGGACTTGTAATTGTAGCAGAAATGTTGAATACAGCAATCGAATTTACACTTGATTCTATTTATCACAATAAATACTCTCGAATGGTAGGTATGGCAAAAGATATTTCAGCAGGTGCTGTAATGTTCGCGTCATTAATCAGCGTGCTTGTCGGAATTGTGTTATTTGGAAACAAATTGTTCTTTTAATTTAAAGTACTTCAATGATTTGTTTTATATTATCACAAGTAATATTGTTCAAGGCTATTGATTTATGTTCATTTTTTAACGCTTGTTTTTCTTTTAAAATAGTTAAAACTTTCAACAATAATGTTTGATTTTTGCTATCTAAAAGAGTTTCCAACTCTTCAACATCATCAACAAAATCAACTGCAAAGAATACAAAATCGCTTTCGTCGTACAATTCTTCATATAATAAACTGTTTAATTTTTGTTCATTAATTTTACTCAAAAGATTGCCAATCGCTTGAACTTCATCTTTTGTGTTTTTATCACAATCAAACAAATACTCTTCATTTGAAAGTAATTCCGCAAACTTATCTTTTGCAAGTCTTAGTAATATTGCAGAAGTACTTGTTAAATTTTCGTGATACAAGCTTTCAAAAATATTGTACAAATTGTAATCAAGAACTGCTGACGGAGGTATAATTTCCGGAATAGCATTCACGATATGACTCAAAACCAAAACACCGTCATCAAGATTATCTTTTAAAAGTTCTTCCAATGATATCAAATACGGAATCTCTGATGCTATATTTTCAGAAAGCGTAGACTTTTTCATAACATCAAGTATCGGTTTTAATGCATCTTTAGCCTGATAAGAAACCAAAAATTTGATTGCATTGTATTTTTCAAACTCATCTTCGGAATTCAGTTGATTTAACGCTTCAGATTTTGAAACATCATCATTCATTTTAGCCAAAACTTCAATAGAATTAATACTCAAAGGCTCAAATGAAGATTTTGCGGAAGTTCTCAAAAGAGGCAACAATTCTTCTAAATACTCGTTTGGTACAAGTGAAAAGAATTTTGTAGCATAAGCCTTTTTATTATCATCACCATTTATGTAAATTTCTTTTATAACAGGCAAAAGTTCTATTCCGCCAAACTTATATAAAACTTCAGCAAACACATTATCATAAGATGATGAATAGTATTCAAAAAAATTTAACAAATTCAAATAATTATCTTTAGTACAAGCAAACTGAATACGTTTTGCTACATTATTTTTTACAAAGTCGAACAAAAAATCGTCTTGTTTTACTAATTTTGCAAAAAGTGCTACGTCAGAATTGTCAACAAGAGATTTTGCGACAGCCTCATACTCAGCAGGATTCTTTCCTGTGAGTTTCTTAATTAAATCCATAATTCACTAATCCAAATAGAATACTGTAACTACTTTGTGATTTTCTTCAGCATAATCAACTGCTTTATGAAGAGTTTTACTTGTATGTGACAAGAAGCAGATTAATTGGTTACAATCGTCAATAATTTCTCTGTTACAAACTCTTGAAGCGTCAGCCAAAGTCATCATTGCTCTGTCAGAATGCTCAACTATATTTGGAACACCTATTAATTGGTCTTGAACGTCAGAAGGTTGTTGACCAATAGTTTGAGGTAAAATAACTTTCAATTTATCAGGATTAGATTTCATAGCGCCTCTAATCGCAGCTGCGTTTGTACCGCATGAACCACCTGATGTAATAATAGTATTACCTTGGCGAACAAGAGCTGTTGCCAAAGTTTCAATCATTTGTTGGTGAGTAATAGCAAGGTTTCTTGAACCGATAATTGCAATTCTCTTGGCGGGTTGCTTTATAGTAGCCAATTCCATAGCAAGCTCATCTACTGTATCCGGAGCATGCTCTGCTGTGTCTAAATCGCCCATTGGAACCATAATGGATGGCTGTTTTTGTTCGTCGTCAATTGAATTAAAAATTTCGTTCATCGTACCACCTTTTTTTAAATTGAAAAATAATTATTTTTTTTGTATGCTTATAAATAATATCACAAAATAGGCAATTTGGGAATAGGGGAATGGAAAATATTTTAGAAGGGCTTAATAAAGAGCAGTTAGAAGCAGCGAAAACAACACAAGGAGCATTATTAATACTTGCAGGTGCAGGTAGTGGTAAAACAAAAGTTTTAACATCTAGAATCGCTTATATGATTCAAAATGGCGCGATTGCAGGCAAAATTCTTGCTGTAACTTTTACAAATAAAGCTGCAAAAGAAATGAAAGAACGTCTTTCTAAAATGTTAGGTGAAAATATTGTTAAATATATGTGGGTTGGCACGTTTCACAGTATTTGCGGGCGTATATTAAGACAAGATATAGAAAACTATTCGTTTCAATCAGGTAAAAAACTTGATAAGAATTTTACAATTTATGATGAAACAGATTCTGTTGCAGTAATTAAGCAAGCAATTAAAAAATTGAATTTGGATGATAAAATTTATCAGCCAAAACTAATTAAGGCCGTTATTTCAAACGCAAAGAACAAAATGCAGGATGCGTATACATTTGCAACTTTTGCGCGCGATTTTAAATCACAAAAAATTGCCCAAGTTTTCGAATTCTATGAAAACGCGCTTAATAACAATAATGCAATCGACTTTGATGATATGTTAATGCTTTGCGTAAAACTTCTTGAACAAAATCCTGAAGTCAGAAAAAAATATTATGATAAGTTCCAACATATTATGGTCGATGAATATCAAGATACAAACCAAGCGCAATATCAACTTGTAAAAGCGCTTTACACAAACTTACAAGCCGATATTCCTGATTCTCGCTCACTTTGCGTTGTAGGTGATGTTGACCAATCTATTTACAGTTGGCGTGGTGCTGATTTTAGAATTATTATGAATTTTCAAAACGATTTTCCAAAGGCTAAATTAGTTAAGTTGGAGCAAAATTACCGTTCTACTGCAAATATCTTGAACGCAGCAAACGCCATTATTGAAAATAATGAAGAACGTGTTGATAAAGTTCTTTATTCGCAAAAAGGCGATGGTGAAAAGATTTCGCTTTATGAAGCGCAAGACGAAGCGGATGAAGCAAATTACATTGTTAAATCAATTCGAGATACTTCTGATAATTATAATCAATTTTCGATTTTATACAGAACAAACGCTCAATCGCGTGCATTGGAAGAAGCTTTAATTGCTGCCGGCATTCCATATAGAATTTATGGTGGTCTTAAGTTCTATGACCGTAAGGAAATTAAGGATGCGATTGCATACTTGAAATTAATTTACAATCCTGATGATTCACAGTCTTTACGAAGAATTATTAACGTGCCAAAGCGTGCAATTGGTGAAACCACGCTTAAGCATTTGCAAGAATACGCAGATGAAAATGACATCAGCTTATATTCAGCTATTATGGATGTTGATAATATTTCTACAATCAAATCCGGAACAGCGACTAAATTAAAAGATTTTGCAACACTTGTAGAAAAACTTAAAGAAGCACAATCAAGATACAGTTTGCCGGAATTCTTGAGTTTGATATTAGAAAAGAGCGGTTATTTGAGAGAACTTCAAGCAACAGGTGCTGATGAAGACCAAACAAGAATTGAAAACTTGCAAGAGTTGGTAAACGTAGCAAACGAATTTGAGCCGGAAGAAGTTGGGAATGAATTGGGCGAATTTCTTTCACAAGTATCTTTAGTTTCCGATATTGACGGAATGGAAGAAATTGCGAATAATGTTACTCTTATGACTCTTCACGCATCAAAAGGTTTGGAATTTCCTATCGTATTCTTAGCAGGTTGTGATGAAGGTATTTTCCCTTCTGCAAGATGCTCAAACAGCTTGTCAGAATTGGAAGAAGAACGCCGCTTGATGTACGTAGGTGTTACAAGAGCAGAAAATAAATTGTACTTAACCACCGCTAAACGTCGTCAAATGTGGGGTGAATACAAATATTACACTCCAAGCAGATTTTTAGAAGAAATCCCATCTACACTTGTAGATAACGTTGAATCAGCATTTTCAGATTATTCTGACCATAGAAGCACATTCAATAGCGCGGTTAAGAAAGTTCAAGGAGGCTATAATAAAGGTAAATTTAGTGATAGAAGTAATAACGGCTCTTCTTTTGGAACTGCTAAAAAATCTTCAAGCGCTTCGTTTAGCTCTGATGGTTTTGTAAAACCGTCAACAGGTTTTGGTGCAAACTTTGTTGCTCCATCTTCTAAAAATAATAATTCATCAGGCTTCGGTAAAAACTTTGTAGCTCCTGCTGCTAAAAAGACAACAAATGTCGTGCAAAGAACACCAAGCAGAATGATTTTGAAAAAGAATCCTATAAATAAAGAAAAAGAGGAAGCAAAAATCAAGGCATTCTTTGAAGATAACGTTATGAAACGTAAATTAGAAGAAGAAAAGCGCCAAGAAGCTATTCGCTTAGAAGAAAAACAAAAAGAAGAAGCATTAAAAAACACTGCAACTCAATATTTCTTTAATGTTGGAGAAAGAGTTTTCCACGAAAAACTAGGCGTCGGTGAAATTGCAGACGTAATCCAAATTGGCGAAAGTACAATGTATACAATTGATTTCGGTAAAATGGGTAAAAAAGCAATGGATGCAACTTATGCGAGATTGAAGAAAATTTAACAGTGATATTTTTTTACTTATTGAAAGAGAATATTATTACTATTGCATTTTAAATGCTTTTATATTATTATCTTCATGTCAGAAAACAACCCACATTTGAATATACCGTAAATGCCTTTAAATGGGTATTTTTAGCTTTGGTTATTTGAATGTCTATAAAATTATAAAACCGAAAAGTAAAACAATTTAAGAAAGGTATTATTAAAATGACAGAAGAAAAAATCGAATCTCAAGTTGAGGAAACTGTTGTGGAAGAAACTACTGCAACTGAAGCAGTAGCAGAAGAAAACGTAGAACAGCTTCCTGCAAAAAGACAACGTAACAGAAAGAAAAGAGTTGAAACTCAAGAATCTAAGCCTGAATCTGAATGGACAGAACAAGTT
>CAKVND010000058.1 GCA_934777245.1 uncultured Candidatus Melainabacteria bacterium
AAGTCTAACAAAAAAATTTGAGCTTTCAATTCCTGATAAGCTCAAAATCCATGCAGTTATTGTTGTACCAATATTAGAACCCATAATCACGCCGATAGCTTGTGATAATTTCATTATTCCTGAGTTAACTAAACCAACAAGCATAACGGTTACAGCTGATGATGATTGAATTGCCGCTGTAACACCGGCACCAAATACTAAACTTTTTAACGGATTAGAAGTCATTTTCTTTAAAATTCTCTCTAATCGTCCGCCAGCGATTTTTTCTAAACCCGATGACATAATAGTAATACCATATAGGAAGAACGCCAGCCCTCCACATAATGTGAATAATGAAAAGATGTCCATAATTTAAATCCTTTTCTTGCCTGATGAAATATGGTTTAAATCCATATATTTTGAGTGTATCACAAGAAAAAAAATATTACGAGAATAATAATCAAAACAAATTAAAACTGTAACTTTTCGTAAAAATTAATTTTAACTAGTTTTCTTCAAAATAACTGGCACAAGATGTTGCAGTTTCCCAAACTGAAATTTTAGAAACTTGAACAATTTTTTCTTTTAGTTTGTTATAAATAAACATTGCAATGATTTCGCTGGAAGGACTTTCGTTTTTAAAGAATGGTAGTTCGTTGATATCTTTATGGTCTAACAAATCAAGAACGGCTTTTAATTCTTTTTTTAAAACTTTGTAATCTACCAAAATATTACTTTTATCTAGAGCTTCACCTTTAACATATGCTTCTACCAGCCAGTTATGTCCGTGTTGATTTTCGCATTCACCATCATAATTTAATAAGTGGTGTGCTGCTGAAAAATATAATTGTGCTTTTAATTCAAACATGTTTTTTCCTTTTTAGTTTATGTCGTGTTGAATAAAAATTGTTCAACACGACCTACTTTTTTTCAAATTTTTGTTGGGTTGAAAACCCAACCTACATTTTAACAACAAACTTCTGCTAATCTAACAAGAATTTTATCGGTAATAACTTTGATGTAATCCTTATCGACCATGCCATTAATTATACAATCTGCAATTTGATAAGTAGGTCTGATGTATTGTTGCGCAGTTGCATTTACATCTTTAAACTGTAAATCAGCAGCTTCGCCTGTTTTTCCACGAGAAACCGCACGCTTGTACCAACGTTCTTTGATAACTTCGATTGGCGTATATACATAGACTTTAACATCCATGATGTCGCGTACTTCTTTATTTAAAACGTATAAACCTTCCGTAAGAATTACTTTAGCCGGCTTTTTAATGTCGCCTTGCGGATTTGAAACGCAAGTCACAAAATCATATTTAGGAGAAACTATTGTTTCACCTTGTTTTAAACCTAACAGATGCTCACGCATAAGCGCTAAATTTATTACATCAGGGGTGTCAAAACTGAATCCGGTTTTGAATAAAGCATCATAACTTCCGGCTTCTTGAAGCTCTTTTGAAGTATCTTTGTAATAATCATCTTGACGGATTACCGTGTAAATACCTTCTTTTTTGTCGCGGACAACTGCTTCTATAGTATTATCTACAAACACCGTTTTGCCTGAAGCACTTTCGCCTGTTATGCCAATAAGAAAAGTTTTTTTCTTTTCTTGAACAACTTTGCGCGCAATGTTTAAGATAAAATCGTCAGCAACTTTCAAAAATAGAGGTTGTTCTTCTTTTTTATCTTCTTCAAGAATTTCTTTTAGAGTGTCTACGATGTTGGATATAAGTTCCATATCCAAACGACTTGAGTAAAAATTGTAATTTGTTAATTCAAAAGTTTCCACCATAAATCCGTCCTTAATTTATTACTATATTGTATAGTAAATAATAAAAAATTGCTCATGTTTTCATGCGGATTGTAAAAAAAATTTACTTTTTAATATTTGAAGCTTTATTAGAAACAAAATTTGCAGGTGAATTATGTTTCTAATATAATTATCATGCAACTATTTGCAAATAAGAAAGGAAAGAGATTATGAAAAAATCAATTCAAGATTTAGGCGACATCAAAGGAAAAGTAGCTCTTGTTAGAGTTGACGTGAACGTTCCTCTTGATGAAAACAAAAATGTAACAGACGATACTCGTATTCAAGCTATCGTTCCAACTGTAAAATTCTTAAAAGATAAAGGCGCTAGAATCGTTCTTATGGCTCACTTAGGCAGACCAAAAGGCGAAAGAAACATGGAATTTTCTTTAGCACCTGTTGCTAAATACATGGCTAAAGTTTTTGGCGAAGAAATCGTTTTCATTCCTTCTGTTGAAGAAGCAAAACCATTCGTTGAAAAACTTGTTGACGGTCAAATCGCTTTATTAGAAAATATCAGATTCTACAAAGCTGAAGAAGCTAAAGATGATGATATGACATTTGCAAACGAATTAGCAGCATTAGGTGATTTCTATGTAAACGACGCTTTCGGCGCTGCTCACAGAAATCACACTTCAACTGCTAAATTGGCAAAAGTTCTTAAACCTGCAGTTTCAGGTTTGTTGATGGAAAAAGAAATCAGATGCTTATCTCAAGCATTAGATAACCCAACAAGACCATTCACAGCTGTTGTTGGTGGTGCTAAAGTTTCTTCTAAAATTGGTGTTTTAGAAAACTTGTTAGACAAAGTTGATAATATGATTATCGGTGGCGGTATGGCTTATACATTCGTTAAAGCTAACGGCGGTAAAATCGGTAACTCAATTTGTGAAGATGACCAAATCGATGTTGCTAAGGCTATCGAAAAGAAAGCTCAAGAAAAGGGCGTTAAGCTTGTAATGGCTACAGATGTTCTTGTTACTGATGATTTTTCTGGTAATGGTAAAAATGAATTCGTTAAGATTAACGAAATTCCTGATGGCTTTGAAGGCGTTGACGCTGGCCCTGATTCAAGAAAAGCTTTTGCTGATGTTCTTAAATCTTCAAAAACAATTCTTATGAATGGCCCTGTTGGTGCTTTCGAAAATCCTAAATTCGCTGAAGGTACAAAAGCTGTATTAGAAGCTATCGTAGAAGCTACAAAAGCTGGTGCAACATCAGTTATTGGTGGTGGTGATTCAGTTTCAGCTGCTAAGAAATTCTTTAAGGCTGAAGACTTCACTCATGTTTCAACCGGTGGCGGTGCTTCTTTAGAATTTATTGAAGGTAAAGTACTTCCGGGTGTTGCAGCATTGGATGACAAGTAGAAATAAATTTTAAAATAAATAAAGCGGAAGGTTTTAAAACCTTCCGCTTTGTTTTATCTTTCTAATGGAGCTCCAATTCTATGAACTCGGATAAAGTTCGTTCTTCCTGTAATAAGTTTTGGAATAGAACCAATAATGATTATTCTTTCGCCTTTTTTGAAATTGGTTTTTGTCAAAATGTAATTATCAATTTTTTCTAACAAATCCGCATCAAGAACTGTATCCCAGTCTTTTAAATCAGCGAAAATATCCCAATATAAGTTCAATCTTCTGCAAGTCGATTCCATGTCAGAAATTGCAAGAATTGGAACTGATGGTTTTAATTTTGATAATAAACGCGGAGTATAGCCGGTATGTGTAAATGCCATAATTGCCTTTGCGTTTAAATCTTCAGCCATTTTTACCGCGGCATTAGAGATTGCTTGCGGTGAAAGTTCATAATGGTCATTCATTGCTAAATCTAAATTTGCAAATATAAAATCACCGCTTTCAACATTTGTTGCAATTTTAGTCATCATTTTTACAGCTTCAATAGGATATTTTCCCATTGCAGTTTCACCTGAAAGCATTATAGCGTCTGTTCCATCAATAATTGCATTAGCTACATCACTTGCTTCTGCTCTTGTCGGAATCGGTTCTTCAATCATTGATTCAAGCATTTGAGTCGCTACAATACAAACTTTGCGTTCTTTTATAGCTGCTTCAACAATATGTTTTTGTGTCATTGGTACATCTTCAGGAGACATTTCAATTCCCAAATCGCCTCTTGCTACCATAATTCCGTCTGTAACCTTTAAAATTTCTTCCAAATTTTCAACCGCTTGCGGTTTTTCTATTTTTGCAATTACAGGAATATTGCCGCCAAAATTTGCAATATGTTTTTTTGCAAGTTCAATGTCTTTAGCTTCTCTAACAAAAGAAAGTGCAATGTAGTCGGCATCATATTCAACAGCAAATCGAATGAATTCAACGTCTCTATCTGTTACAGCACTCAAGCTTGCAGTTGCTCCGGGGATATTGATACCTTTTCTCGGCTTAATAGTTTCTCCGTAAAGAACCTTGGCATGAACTCTTTTTCCTTCTATTGCGGTTACTTGTAATCCGATTTTGCCGTCATCTAATAAAATTTTATCGCCAACTTTAACATCATTTGCTATTCCGTCATAGTCTACCGGTATGATTTCGTTGTTATCAATTTTATTGGATGCTTCCAAAATGATTTCTTCACCGATTTTTATTTCTCTAGGAGTCGGAATATTGCCAACCCTGATTTTTGGACCTTGCAAATCAATAAGTATTGGGATAAATTTTCCGGTATCTTTTGATACTTGTCTTATATAATTTATGTTTTGTGCATGTCCTTCTTCATTTCCGTGAGAAGTGTTTAATCTAAACATTGTAGCGCCGGCTTTAACAAGTTCTAAAATCATTTCATAATTTGAAGTTGCGGGTCCGAGCGTTGCAACTATTTTAGTTTTAGCTTGTTTAATTTTATTCGAATCCATAGTATCCTCTCTTTTGCTTATCTATACAGTTTTATTATACCTAAAAATTTTTAACATGTATCGTTTTGCTTGTGAATTAAAAATAGGGGGCAAAACGTTATACGTTTTGCCCCCTATAAAATAAGATATTTCAAACTATTTTTCTGTTGATTCAGAAAGTGTTTTTAAGATTGTGTAAGAAGCATCCCAACCGCTTATTCCGCCGGTAGTTTTAAATTGAGCAATATCTTTTGCTCTAAGAGCCTTGTTTTTAGCTTGTTCTTTATTGAATTTTGCTAATTTTTTCTTGTTAGAATTTCTTTCTGTAACAATTGGAGTTGCATAAGCTAAGAAGCTTCTATATTCTTGGCAGCCGTAGCCCGCTTTAACTCTTGAAGGATAATTGTATGTCATGTAGTCATAAACATTCATTGCTCTTTCTGTGTTAGAAGGTTTGCCTTGTAAAGCTTCTAGAGTAGAACCCGGTCTTTTTGTGATAACAACAATCATTGCAAGAGGGTTGTAATTAGTTTTTGCTAGTAAGTCAACACCTGTAATATCAGCAGCTTTTTCGTCGCTTAGGTTTGTTTTATTTGCTAAGAATTCACTGTTAGCAGCTGTTGTGATTATATTTTCAGAACTTAATTTGCTTGTAATTGCATTCTTTGCTGCATTTCTCATTTGATTTTTAGAATAAGTGCCATTAATAATATGTCCCATTTCGTTCGCAATAACAGCAGCAACTTCGCTGTCGTTTCCTGCATAAGTTAAATCTGTGCTTGAAATTTGGATAACGTTTGTCAATGATGTGCCGGAATTGTCAGCTGCACCGTTAACAACTTTGAATGTAGTTTTAGCAGGTAAAGCGTTTTTTGTAATAATAGTTTTACCAACTGTAGAAACTCTGTCTGCTGCATTCCATTTTGCTGCAAATGCAGGTGAAACCATTAATGCTAGAGTAAACATAGATACTATAAATTTTTTCATAAACCCTCCTTTTTCAAACATGATTGTAACATAAATAATAATTGATTGCTTTGTCATAAAAATCTCAAATAACGTCGAACCAAAAGATAAAAGTTTTTAAAAAGCTGGATTCTTTAGCCTATTCGGCTTCAAAATGACGTCACGCTGGAAAGTCTAACTTTAAGTCATTGCGAGGAGCGGTGATTATTTTGACGACGAAGCAATTCATTGCATAAAAATAAATTAGCTTTATCGGACAATAGCATGAACGTGAATACTTTTTAGAAAGATGGCAATCAATTTCTATGTTTAAACTATTTAGACAAACTCTCTATAAAAAGTAAAAATCCGACAAATAAAGCAATAAAGATTATTGTCAAAATTTTTTGAATAGTCGGCGAGTATATATAAGTTATTAATGTTTTTCTGTAATTGTTTCGTATGTAATCGTCAATTGTCTTTTTCAAGATTTCTTTCGTTTGTTCTCCATTGCCGGTAAATTTATACGAAAAACTTTTCATGAACTGTGAATAGTAAATAATTTTGTATAATTTATCCAAATTCACAGGCGCGTGGTGAATTGAGCAAAGGTAAGAACCTGATTTAATATTTATGTATAAATCTTGCGTAGCAGAATTCGGTCCATACTTATTGTATCCAATACAGGTATTAATTATAAGTTCAATTGAATCTATATCTTTGTAGTAAATATCTTTATATCTTTTTTTTGTTTCGAGATATGTTAATCTTACTTTGTCATTCATAAAATCTATGTATTTTATAAAGTTAGGTAAGCTGCGAGGTAGTATATTATCATTTTTTCGAGCTTTTAATTCGTTTATTAGAAGGATTAACCAGAAAAAAGTTAGTAAATAAAGAGCGATTAAAATTAATTGGAGTCCGGAATCATTTGCTCCTAATCCTGAAAGCATCCACCCAAGAGTTTCAAATACGGTCATACCGGAAGTAAGTCCAATCATGAATATTGATATATCAATAATTAAAAAGCTTAAAAATAATATTAACAGTGCAAAAAATGTTTTGTAGCACGCATGTGAATTAAAATTTTTTATTCTCATACTAGACTTCCTAAAAATTGATATTATAATTTTTTACAAAAATAGTCTTCAACAATTCCGCAAATAATATGTCCGGCTGCGATGTGTAATTCTTGAATATTGTTTGTGATATTTGAAGGAACTTTTAATACTATATCTGCAATATTTGCCATTTCTCCGCCATTTTTGCCGGTAAATGCAATGGTTTTTATGTCTTTATCTTTAGCGATTTTAATCGCTTCAATAACGTTTTTAGAATTACCTGACGTGGAAAGTCCGACTACAACATCACCTTTTACACCGATTGCCTCTAATTGGCGTGAAAAAATAAAATCATGTCCGTAGTCATTTCCAATTGCGGTAAGCGACGAAGAATTACAAGTCAAGCTAAGTGCCGGCAATGGTTTTCTATCAAGTTTGTATTTTCCCATAAGCTCTGCAGCCAAGTGTTGAGAATCCGCAGCAGAACCGCCGTTTCCGCAGAAAATAACTTTGTTTCCTGATTTAATCGTATCAATCCAAATTTGCGCAATTACTTCTATAATATCAGCTTGCTCTTTTAGTTTCAAAAAGTTACTGATAATAATATCTATCTCTGAATTAATACGTTGTTGCACAACTAACTCCTTCTAAAAATTATAAAAAGGCACACTTATACAATTTCAGTGTGCCTTTTTCAAAATTATTTATTACATTCTTCTTTTGAATCTTCTTCCGAAGTAGAATTTGAACTCATTTCTTCCGGAGTTGAAACTACATTGGTTTCATTTTCAGAAATTTCTTCTTCTGAATCTTCAGTTTCTTCGGCTTCATCTTCAGAATTTTCTTCAGAAGCTTCTTTAATTTCTTCGGCTTTTGCTTCTAATTTTTCAGCTTCAGCCTTTAAAGTCGCTTCAATTTCTTCTTCGTCTTTTGCCCTAATAACAGGAATTGAAAGCATTAAAGCAACTTGGTCTCCTTCGTGTTCAAAATTAAGTTCAAGAAGCTCTTTATCCAGTTCAACATAGCGAGAAAGCAAATCTATCAATTCACCGCGCATTTGTTCCAAAATCTTAGGAGTCAAATTAGTTCTATCTTGCATCAAAACAAGCTTTAGGCGGTTGGTCGCTACTGATTTTGAAGCGTCGCCCTGTTCTTCTTGCGGGCGGAAGAACTTAGCCACGGTATTATAAATATCTGTGAAAAGTCCCATTCTACACCTTCGCTTTCAATTTTGCAAAAACATTTTTTAATTTAGCAACAATTCCTTTTGGCTCATCTAAATCCAAGAACGGAACTTCTTCACCCAAAATTCTTTGTGCTACGTTTCTGTAAGCTTTGCCTGCAAGTGCGTTTTCATCATTAACGATTGGCTCACCCTTGTTTGTAGAAGTGATAATACCTGTATCTTCCGGAATTATACCAATAAGCGGACAAGAAAGAATTTCTACTACGTCGTCAACACTCATCATTTCGTTATTCTTGATAAGGCTTGGACGAACTCTGTTTAAAAGAAGTTTGTAGCTTGTGATTTCTTCTTTTGATTCCAAAAGTCCGATAATTCTGTCAGCATCACGAATTGCAGACATTTCCGGAGTTGTAACAACGATTGCTTCGCTTGCGCCTGCTACTGCGTTTTGGAAACCTTGTTCAATACCAGCAGGGCAATCAACCAGAACGAAGTCGTTTTCTTCTTTCAAAGTGTCGCAAATTCCCTTTAATTGTTCAGCGTTAACAGCTGTTTTATCTCTTGTTTGTGCAGCTGCAAGCAATGAAAGATTCGGATTCTTTTTATCTTTTACAAGCGCTTGTTTAAGTTTGCAACGTTCTTCGATTACGTCAACAATTGTGTAAACAATTCTATTTTCAAGACCAAGTAACAGGTCCAAATTTCTAAGTCCCAAGTCTGTATCTATAAGAACAGTCTTATAACCGGCTTTCGCAAGCGCTGTACCAATGTTCGCACTTGTTGTAGTTTTTCCTACTCCGCCTTTTCCTGATGTAATTACTATAACTCGACCAGTCATTAATCTCTCCTTAATTTTTTATAAATTACTATTTTTCCTTCTTCAATCTGAGCTTCTTCCGGCGTAAACTCATTTGTTTTTTGAACGTAAGGTACGTTCAATGTGTCATTTCTTCTAGCGTATAATCCTGCAATTCTTAATTGAATTGCGTTCAATTTTAATGCTCTGACTTTAGCTGTAACATTGCCTAAAGAGCCGGCATGAGCGATTCCGCCTAATATACCCCAAACCGTAATGTCACCTGTTGCAACGATTTCACTACCTGGGTGAGCGTCGCCGATAATCAAAATGTTACCTTCATAACTAACAGTTTGACCAGAACGCAAAGTTTGGTTTATATAAAGAGTCGGTAAACTTTCTGTGTTAACTGTGTTTTCTTCTGCACCTTGAGGTAAAACGTCACCTGTATCAAGAAGAATGTATTTGCTCGTGTCTTCGTTTTTAATTAAACCTTCGTTAGCAGCAAGTGTTTCAAAATCTGTTCCAAATGTATCAGCGTGGATTACTTCTGACAATTCTTGCATTGTTTCTTCTTCATATGTATCTTCAATACCTTCGGTAGTTTCTATTGGGCTTGAAGATGTCGGGATGTCAGCATGAACTTCAACAGTTTTGTTTTCTTCAATAGATACAGCTTCTTGTGGTTCATTAATTTCTGTTTTTACAACGACTTCTTCTTCCTTAAGATTTTCATTCGGCTCACAAGTTACTGCGGGCTCTACATCGTCTGAAACTTCTGAAACAATGATACCCAAACTTACAGCAGACGCTTCTGTTTGTTCTGAATCTGTATCAATAAAAGCAATTGACGCGTCCATTGATTCTATTAAAGCTTTAATGCTCAAAAGTTGAGATTGTTTTAAATCCAAACTTCCTAATTTTAAACAAATATTTTTCCCTTTAACATCAGGATGCTCCATTATTGAACTAAGCTCAAATACAAGTTGAGTTGTGTTTTTAGCATTGCTTAAATCAATAATAAAGCCATTCTCTACAAAACCTTTTTCCATTTGTTTTTCCCAAATAATCTACAACACATTTAAGAATAGCTTAAATATTTTTTTTATTCAATAAAGTATGACGCAATGTAAATTTTTATAAAATATGTGTAAAAGCATGCAGTATGTAAATTTTTGTAAACAAACCCCTTGAAAAATTGTACTTTATACCCTTATTAACTTGACGATACTTTTTGATGTAGTACGATTAATTAACATGCTGTATATGGGATAATTATGTCCGAAATAAAAGTAGATAAAAAGTAAATTTTTATATAGTAATCACTAGAATAGATGAGGTGAATTAATGTCGACAGAATATGCAAAAAGAGTAACGCCAATGGGTATTCCTAATACACGTTTGGACGATTTACCGGATTTAATTGACGTGCAAAAAAAATCATTTGAATGGTTTTTGAAAGAGGGGTTAAAAGAAGAATTATTAGCATTCTCTCCTGTAAAAGATTATACAGGCAGATTAGAATTGCACTTCTTACCTAACTACACGTTCGATAATGCAAAATACACAGTTGAAGAAGCTCGTATTCATGACGCAACTTATGCTAAACAGCTTCGTGTAATGGTTAGACTTGTAAACCGTGATAGCGGTGAAATTAAAGAACAAGAAGTTTACATCGGTGATATTCCTACAATGACTGACAAAGGTACTTTCATTGTTAACGGTGCAGAACGTGTTATCGTTTCTCAAATCGTTCGTTCTCCAGGTGTTTATTTCAAGAGAGAAATTTCTCCAACAGGTAAAAGACTTTATAACGCAACTATGATTCCTAATAGAGGGGCATGGTTGAAGATTGAAACAGATTCTAACGATATTATTTACGTTAAGATTGACAAAAACAGAAAAATCTTGGCTACAACATTACTTAAAGCAATGGGTATCACTGTTTCTGAAATGGAATCTTTGTTCACTCACTTTGAATTCTTGAAGAAAACATTGGATAAAGATACAACTGAAACAACTGATGACGCTTTAATTGATTTGTACAAAAAATTAAGACCTGGAGACCCTGCTTCTGCTCAAGGCGGACGTCAAATCTTAGAATCAAGATTCTTTGATGATAAGAAATACGATATAGGTCGTGTTGGTCGTTATAAATTAAACAAAAAATTAAACTTGAACATTCCTAAGAACCAAAGAACATTGACAGTTCAAGATATCGTTGCTTCAATTGAATACTTAATCAACTTAACTTATGATGAAGGTTCATTGGATGATATCGACCACTTAGGAAACAGAAGAATTCGTTCAGTTGGCGAACTTCT
>CAKVND010000059.1 GCA_934777245.1 uncultured Candidatus Melainabacteria bacterium
CCTACTGGCTTTTTTTATTTGATTGAAATGTTCTACATTATTGTCGTGTTCAATGAAAACGTTGAACACGACCTACTTACTGAATTTAATTTTGTGAACACATCTTTAATCTGTGTGTTAGCTTGTACAACAAATTTTTTCAACAGGTCTTGTCATTTCTTTCTCCTTTAATTTATTGTTCTCGTGTAACTACACTAATATAAAGTATTTAGTCTTTGTGAAATTGCCTATTACTACTCGCATCAACATTGCTTTTGAGGTAATAATAACTTGCATTTACAAAACTCAATATATTAATAAAGTTGATAATTTTACATTAAAAGCAATTTAAAATATAAGCAAAAAATTGTAAAGTTTTGTAAAAAAGAATAAAAATTAAGCAATTTTTTGTAACATAAATACTTTGTATATATATACACGATAAAATATTAAGAAAGGATATGAATATGTCTGGAGCTAATGGAATTTCTTCTAACAATACATCTATTTATAACAGAGGAAAGATGAATGCATATAAAGGTTCAAATATAATAGGTGCTAATGCTGATGATTTGAAAAAGAAACAACAGCTTGTCGTTGTTAATAATATTGGCAACATATTAAATGGTTCTGTCCAGCCTAATGCTTGTGGTTGGTAGAAATCTTTAATTGTCTTAAAAAAAAAAGCGGAATTTTGCGTCGCAAAATTCCGCTTTTGTGTGTTAAAATCATTTTATAGAAGGAGTTTTGTAATGGAAGAGTATAACAAAATGATTAATGGAGTTGAGTATAATCCAATGACTCCATATTTAATAAGTCTTCGAGAT
Source organism: uncultured Candidatus Melainabacteria bacterium (assembly GCA_934777245.1). The sequence continues at coordinate 807 of CAKVND010000059.1, forward strand.
AAAACAAGAAGTTTAATAAGTGATTTTAACCAAGAAAAAGATGAGAATAAAAGATTAGATATTTTAAAATCAGTCGTTGGCAAAATAGGTAAAGGATGTTACATAACGCCAAATATATTTTTTGATTATGGATGTAATACTGAACTTGGTGAAAGAGTATATTTTAATGCAAATTGTGTAATACTTGATTGCGCCAAAGTTACAATAGGTGATGATACTTTTATCGGGCCTAATACTCAACTTTACACTCCTATACACCCACTTGATTACAAAACTAGAAACACATTCATAGAATCTGCTAAACCCATCGTAATTGGTAAAAATTGCTGGCTTGGCGGTTCAGTAATTGTTCTTCCAGGAGTTACAATAGGAAATGGCTGTGTGATTGGAGCCGGCTCAGTGGTTACAAAAGATATTCCGGAAAACTCTCTTGCGGTTGGCAATCCGGCCAAAGTTATCAGGACAATTGAACAAAAATAATTTATGCAAAAAAAAAGAGTCTTGAACGACTCTAAAAACTTTAAATGTGTGAAGTGTAGTATATATGTGTATTATTAAATTCTGTATTTAATATCCTTATATATATAAAGTATTTGTGTTTTAAAGAATTGCTAAATAAAATTTGAAGTGTTACAAAACTTAATATAATACTGCTGAAATTCTTTTATTTCTTGATTTTTGCAACTCTTCATACTAGAATGTATCTAATATGTAACCGGGTCGGAATTAAAAACCTTACCGGAGTAAATAAATTAAGGAGAAAAAAATGACATCAAAAAAATTTTTATTCACTTCTGAATCAGTTACAGAAGGACACCCTGACAAAGTTTGCGACCAAATTTCAGACGCAATTTTAGACGAATTTTTAACAAAAGATTCTCAATCAAGAGTTGCAGCAGAAACAACTGCAACAACAGGTATGGTTCTTGTTTGCGGTGAAATTACATCTAATTGTTATGTAGATATTCCGCAAGTAGTTAGAAATACTGTTAGAAATATCGGCTATGAAGGACAAGCCGGTGGCGGTTTTGATTGCGATACTTGCGCAGTTTTAACAAGTATTGACGAACAATCAGTAGATATCGCTGGTGGTGTAAACAAAGCATTAGAAAGCAGAAGCGAAAACGCTGACACTTCTGAATCAGAAACTGAAAACATCGGTGCTGGCGACCAAGGTATTATGTTTGGCTACGCTTGTAACGAAACACCTGAACTTATGCCACTTCCTATCAGCTTGGCTCACAAATTGTCTTACAGATTGGCTCAAGTTAGAAAAGAAGGTATTTTAAAATATTTAAGACCGGATGGAAAGTCACAAGTTACTGTTGAATATGTTGACGGTAAACCTTCAAGAATTCACACAGTATTGCTTTCTACTCAACACGCAGCAGAAATAAACGGAATTAGTGACAACTCAAAAGTTCAAGAAATTATAAGAAATGACTTGAAGAGATGTGTAATCGATTATGTATTTGAAACTGAATCAATCAAACTTGATAGCGAAACAATTATTTTAATCAACCCATCTGGTAGATTTGTAGTTGGCGGTCCTCAAGGCGATTCAGGTTTGACCGGTAGAAAAATTATCGTAGATACTTACGGCGGTTATTCTAGACATGGTGGCGGAGCTTTCTCAGGAAAAGATCCAACGAAGGTTGACAGATCAGCTGCTTACGCTGCAAGATATGTTGCGAAAAATATTGTTGCAGCAGGACTTGCTGAAAAATGTGAAATTGAATTAGCTTACGCTATCGGTGTAGCAGAACCTATTTCAATTTTTGTTGATACATTCGGTACAGGTAAGATTTCCGATGACGAAATTTCAGAATTAGTAAGAGCTAATTTCGATTTAAGACCGGCTGCAATTATTTCAAACTTCGATTTAAGAAACTTGCCGGCTAAAAATGGTGGTAAATTCTATCAAAAATTAGCTGCATACGGACACTTGGGACGTACAGATTTAAATCTTCCATGGGAGCAATTAGACAAGGTTGATGTTTTAAAAAAGTCTTTAGATAGTTCTTGTGCGCTTTGCTAATGAATTTATGATTTTAAAGAAGAAGAATGATTTTATCCTCATTCTTCTTCTTTTTTATATAGAAAATATAAAACTCTAAGGGTGTATTGGTGAATTTAACTTAAAAAATTGTAACATTCCATGTTTTTTAAATTCTTATATTTGTGGTATGATAATATTACATTGCTGTGGAGTGGATAGTTGACTAAGTTGTCCGTTTTATATAAAAATTTATTAATAACTACATTGGTTTTAGGCGCAATTTTGACGCCAAATTTTGCCTACTCTAAAGGTGTAGACAAAGCTACGGTTGACGCTTACAAACAAGAAAATGCTGCTGAACAGCAAGAATTAGATTATATTGGAGAATCAACCTACGACAGTAACACAGCATATATTAATGATATTGAAATATTAGGTTCTAATATTATTAGACCGGAATATATTTTATCAAAAATGTCATTGCAAAAGGGGGATTTGTATGACAAAGACCTTATGCAGCAGGATTTGAAGACTATATACAGATTAGGTTATTTTACCGAAAAAATGAAAGCAATTCCTGTAAAAAATCCTAACGGCACAATATCTTTAAAAATTATTTTAGAAGAAAATATTCCGGTAACAGACTTTACAATTGAAGGTAACACCGTGGTTTCAGGTGATGAAATCATGCAGTATTTACTTCCACTTAAGGGTAAACCTCAGAATATCACAGCAATTAACCAAGCAATGGAACAAATCAATCAATGTTATTATTCAAAAGGTTACATTCTTTCAAAAATTGATTCTATCTATGATGATCCGGACGGAACACTTAATTTAAGTATTACAGAAGGTAAAATCAACAAAATTATGATTACCGGTAACGAAAAAACGAAAGAATACGTTATCGAACGTAATATCATGACTGAACCTGGAACTGTTTATAATGAAAATCAAGTAAAACAAGATTTGGTAAGATTGTATTCAACTCAAGCATTTAAGGATGTTAATCGTACAATTGAAGTTTCAGAAGATGATCCTGATAAATTTGATGTAACAATTGAGTTAAAAGAACAAAGAACTGCATCTGTTTCTATTGGTGGCGGTTTGGATTCTGCAACCGGTGCTTTTGGCTCTGTTGCTATTTCAGATAATAATTTCCGAGGTATGAACCAAAGAGTTTCATTATCCGGCATGGTTGGTTCCGGTATCTTGATGAGCGACTCTTCAATTAAGAGTCACATGAACTATCAAGCCGAATTGAGCTTTTTTGAACCACATTTCTTGAACGCAGATAACTCTTTGATGAGTAAGATTTATTTTAGAGATTTGGGTAGTTATCAAGTGCCTCTTGCAATTGAACGTCGAATTGGTATCGAAGGTACTGTTGCACATCGTTTGCGTTATAACAGAAATTTATCATCAACATTTACAACCGGTGTTGAATACATTCACTTGAGTGAAGGTGATGTAAATAATGTTAATAATTTATATAAATTACACAATTTGAATATTGCAGATCGTGCAAAACAATTAGAAGGCGGCCTATTCCTAAGATTGGCTCCGGGGTTAGCTTACGATTCAAGAGATTCTGCAATAAACCCTCGCCATGGAGCTTTAGCTTCTGTTAGATTTGAAGAAGCGTTTGGTTTAGATGGTTTTGCTAAAACGAACGGACGTTTAACTGGTATGGCAAAACGATTCATTCCAATTGCAAAAAAATCTTCTTTGACGTTTACAGGACGTGCAGGTTTGAAAGTTCATGGTTCGCAAATGCCTGAAGTTATGGCTTATCGCTTAGGTGGTCCATATACAGTTAGAGGTTATAAAGTAAACGGTGTTGGTACCGGTACATCATTCATAATGGGTTCTGCTGAATTAGCAACTCCAATACCATTTGTTGATAGATTAAAAGTTAATTTCTTGCAAAATTTGAGATTAACCTTCTGGGTTGATGCCGGTCGTGTATTTAATCCTACAATATCAAGTACATTATATGATAGACCTCTTCAAGCAATTACAGCTGGTTTTGGTTTGAAGATAAATATGCCGGGTATTGGTCCATTGTCAGTCGATTATGGTTTCCCAATTACAAATCCTGGTCCAAACGGTTCTCCACACGGATACTTTACGTTTGGTGTAGGCGATATGATGTACTAATAACAAGAAAGGTAAAGGTGTATTTTGTTTAAAGATATGTTTAAATTTGAAGCAAAGCGAACATTTGTACAAGCGATTGGTTTTTATTTATTCTTTTTAATATTAGGAGTACTTCTAGCAGGTATCATCTCTGCTCTAGTTCAGCTTCCGTCTGGAGCTGATTATCAAACTCAGTATAACATTGGTTTAAAAATAGGTGCCTTTTTTGCCATTATTTATTGCCCTTTGCTATCTCTAATCATTTTATTAAAAAAGAAATTGTATACTTCACCAACTGCAATCATAGTTTTCTTACTAACTTTTGTAGGGGCATTTTTGATGGTTTGTACGTTAGGATGTATTGCACCTGCAATTTTGTCAACATTTGATTCAAGAGAAAATAATAATAATTAATAAAAATAGTGTATAATATAGGTACAAGGAGGTTTTGTATGAAGAATTTAAAGTTAGGTCTTGTAGCATTAGCTATTATGGCGTTTACAGGCGTAGCTAACGCTGGCGGAGTTGGATATATTGATTATGCGAAAGTAATTGATAATTACGATTATGCAAAACAGGTAACAAAAGAAGTTGATGCAAAAGGTTTAGAAATGCAACAATTTTTGGTTGATAAAGAAAAAGAATACAAAGCATTAGATACTCCATTAAAAAAACAAACTTTTGAAGAAAAAACAGCATCAGAATTTAAAGCTAAAGAAAATGCTTATGTAACTCTTAAAAATAAAAGAGAACAAGAAGTATTTACAAAAATAAAAGAAGCTGCAAAAGCTGTAATGGTTGAACAAAAGTTAGATGCTATTATGGATGTAAGAGGCGTTTTTGTCGGTGGTGTTGATATTTCTGATAACGTAATTACAAAATTAAAAGGTGCTAAAAAATAATGGACTTAATCGATTTAATCGAAAAAAAGAAGCATGGAAAAGTTCATACCAAAGAAGAACTTCGTTTTATTGTAAAATCTTTAGATGCTGAAATTACACATGAGGCGCAAATCGCGTCTTGGTTGATGGCAGTATATTTTAAAGGGTTAAACGAGGCTGAAACTGCATATCTTACAGAAGCTCTTGCAGAATCCGGACAACGAGTGGATTTTGGTGAGCTTTCTAATTTGATTGTTGATAAACATTCAACCGGCGGAGTTGGTGATAATGTTACAATTACTTTGATTCCGTTACTGGCTACTGCTGGAGTTCCAATGGCAAAACTTGCTGATAGAGGCTTGGGTTATGTTGCAGGAACTGTAGATAAGTTAGAATCAATACCATACTTTAAAACTGATTTAAGCGTTGAAAATATTGTAAATCAAGTAAAAGAAATCAATGGCGTTATCGCTTCTCAAGCAGAAGATTTAGCTCCTGCTGATAAGAAATTGCTAGCGCTTAGAAATTTAACAGGTACAGCAGATAGCGATGCTTTAATAGCATCTTCTATTATTTCTAAAAAAATTGCTTCCGGCGCTAATAATTTGATATTAGATGTAAAATATGGTGCCGGCGCGTTTATGAAAACTGCGGAAGAAGCAGTTCATTTATCAAAAATGATGGTCAAAATAGGGAAAAGACTCAATAAATCTATTATTGCGGTTGTAACATCTATGGAAGAACCTTTAGGACGTGCTATTGGTAATTCTTTAGAGGTAATTGAAGCTATTGAATTTTTGAAAGGTCATATTGAAACAGGAGATTTAGCTGAACTTACTTATTATTTTGCATCTTCAGCGCTTGTTTTCTTAGATATGTACGCAAATAGACAAGAAGCAGAAAAATATTTACGTGAATTAGTTCATTCAGGCAAAGCGCTTGATAAATTTCGTGAAATCATTATTGCCCAAGGAGGAGATACTTCTATACTGGAAAATTATGATAAATTTGAACTTCCGGCATTTAAAATAGAATGTGAATCTAAAAAAAGCGGATATGTTCAAAATATTAATGCATTTAATATAGCTCAGGCACTAAAAGCTTTAGGTGCAAATAGAGAGAATCATTCAAGACCGATAGATTTGAGTGTAGGAATTTATCTGAACAAAAAAAGCGGTGAATATGTTAAAAAAGGTGAAAATCTTTACACAATATATTCTAATGACGAAGAAAAAACTAAAATTGCACAAAAATTCTGTGACGAAGCATTTTCAATAAATGAGAGTAAGCCTTCTCATGTAAATTTAGTTTATAGTGTAATTGGAACAAAAGACGAGGATAATGATGTTTAACAAAAAAATGCAATACGTTATTAAATCTGTACCTACTGACGACAAGCAAGCTTTAGAAGATTTATTAAATGAAATGTCTGATGCAGGTTGGGATTTATATACAATGCACGAAGTCGAGACAGAAACTTCGTACGATTTTAATTGCATTTTTATGCGCGAAAAACAAGAGGAAGATACGACAGATTTAGACGATATTGTAAACATTACAAGTTTCAAATATCGTATGGAAAAAATGCTTGCAGCGCCTTCAAGTCCTTATGCTTCTTGTAAAGAAATCCAATTAAAAATTTCTAATCAAAAAGAACGTATCAAGAAAATTAAATCACAATTAGAAAGTGATAATCTTTCTCCTAATGAAAAAAATCAGTTAAACAATCAAATGTCAGACGAACTTAAACAACTTGAGGCTTTGAAACAAGCACTTGTAAATGAAATTTCTCCCGAAACTATGTATTCTGAAATTAAGGAAGAAAAATTTGTCATCAATCTTTCTGAAGAAATTTTAGATGTAATTTCTATGGAAGAAAACGATAACTTGCTTGCAGAAACAGTTAAAGTTCGTCAAGAATTGACTGAAAACTTAGGTTATGTAATTCCGCATATTCATTTTCATAATAGCGATGAACTTATGCAAAATGAATTTAATATTAAAATTCATGACATCGAAGTTTTCCGCTCTGTAGTTTTCCCTGAGTTTTTGGCTTTTTACAAAGACGATTTGAAAGGTTATAAACTTACGGATGATGATTATCAACTTATTGATGAAATTACAGGCAAAAAACTTGTTTGGATTCAAAAAGACAAGGTTAAAGATTTTTGGATTAAAGGAATGAGCCCAGCCGAATACATAGGTGAAGCAATCAAATACATTGCAGTGCGTGAAGTTTCGGATATTATGGACTATAACGATATAAACAAGTATGTTGAAAAAGTTATAGAAACTAATTCTTTCCTTGTTGATAATATTATTCCGGATTTCATTACAGCATCTGATTTGAAATACTTATTAACTTGTTTGATTAGAGAACGAGTTTCTGTTAAAAATATTGTTTATATTTTTGAAAAAATCAATGATTATGCTAATGAACCTACAAAAGAAGATTTGTTAGATAAAGTCAGATTAGCTTTATCTAAGCATATCGTAAAAGATTTAGCAGAAAATAACGAACTGAAAGTTATTGAATTTTCTGATGAAACTTTAGACAAGATTTATTCTTTCTTCAAAGAAGATGAAGACGAAGCTATTGTGAGAATTGAAGCGGATCAAGTTCAAGAAATTGTTGATAAAATAGCAAAATTTGCTAAAGCTAAAAAGATTACAAATCCGACTTTGGTTGTTCCAATGGATATCAGACACATGGTTTTTGTAATCCTAGCTGAATTTGTTAGAAATATAACAGTCTTAGCGCACGAAGAACTTGTAAGCGATTATAATATCAAGTTTGTTGGAAAAATTTAGTATTAAAATAATAAGTAATAATTATCTATTTATGTTTTTTTACTCTAACACCTTCAACTTCGTGAACATCTTCTGTTACAAGGAATGCTCGAGGGTCGATTGAATGCACGAGTTCTTTTAATTTTGCCATTTCAAATTTACTTACAACGCAATAGGTTTGAATTTTTTCTTGTTTAGAATAACCACCCATTGCCTTCATATAAGTAACACTAACGTCAAGTTCTTTCATTATGGCATTGCCGATTTCTTTATAATATTCGGAGAAAATTCTAACGGATTTTGCTTTGTCCAAGCCTTCAAGCACTGAATCTATTACTTTAGACGCAATATAATAGGTTAAAATTGAATAAAGCGCTCTATCCCAGCCATATAAAAATCCTGCACCCATATAAATAAATAGGTTAATAAACATTAAAAGTTCGCCGACTGAAATTATTTTTAATTTTTTTGCAAGGTTTATAGAAACCATTTCGGTACCATCTAAAGATGCGTTGTTTCTTAAAATTAAACCTACTCCAAAGCCTAAAATAATACCGCCAAAAACAGTAGCTAACAACAAATCGTTTGTAGCTTGTTTCCCGTGTAACACGTTAGTTGCGACAGCTAGCATTGCAGTCGCAAAAAATGTTTGGAAAACAAATTTTTTGCCAAGAGTTGTCAACGCCATTAAGATGAACGGAATGTTAATGCAAAATATCAGCAAACCTAAATTCCACTTGGTGAGATATGAAACCATCATGGAAATACCGATTACGCCGCCATCAATAATTTTATTGGGTAAAAGAAACATTTCTAACCCAACAGCAACTATAAAACACCCAAGAGTTAAGAAAAAAGCTTTTGTAGCGTATTCTCTGAATAATTCTCCTTTTGTTTTCTTTTTTATTTCAGGTTTTTTCTTACTGAAAAACATATTTTATTCTTTCCCTTTTAAAATATCAAAAATGTTTTTATGTTTATGTTCAGCTAAATCTTTTGTTTTAATTCCTAAAATTGATTCTAAATCAGTTTTTAAGGTTGTTAAATCGTCGTATTTTTTAAGAATTCCATCCATACAAATAGAAACATCACCTGTTTCTTCAGAAACAACAAGGCACGCCGCATCAGAAACTTCTGACATGCCGATAGCTGCTCTATGACGTGTTCCGTATCTCCAGCTTAGTTTTGGATCTTCTGTTAAAGGTAAAAGCACGCCGGCAGAATGAATTTTGTTATTTTCAATTACCATAGCACCATCATGTAATGGTGTATTCGGATGAAAAATTGTTAAAATTAATTCCGTTGAAATTAAAGCATCAAGCTTTGTTCCAACATCATTATAAACGCCGGTGTTCATTCCTTTTTGGAAAACCATTAATGCACCGGTTTTTGTTTTTGTTAAATATTTAACCGCTTCAATAATTTCTTTAATTACATCAACATCATTTTCAGTTGCTTTTACAAAAGACCCCGGAGTAAAAAATGCTTTTCTTATAAAACCGGGTTGTCCAAGGTAACCCAAGAATCTTCTTAGTTCCGGTTGAAAAATTACGATTAAACTTAATGAAATCAAAGTTACAAGTGATTTTAAGAAAACTCCTAAAATTCTTAAATCTATAAGAATAAGAATTTCACTCAAAATCCAAGCAAAAATTAGAATAAAAAGTCCTTTTACAAGTTTTTCTGATTGAGTATCTTTGATAAATTTTTGATAAAATACAAAAAGAATTACAACAATAAAACCGATTTCCAAAACATTTATCCAATTCAATGACCATTGAAGTGGACTCAAAATATCTTGAACTAAGGAAATCAGCGC
>CAKVND010000060.1 GCA_934777245.1 uncultured Candidatus Melainabacteria bacterium
AATTCTTAGACTACTAAATTCAAGTAAAACGCCATGTCAACCTCAACAGTCAGAACTACAAGTTTGGCGTATTTTCTAAAAGCTACGCACGTAAACATTTGATCGGTTGACAATTACCTTACTAAGACAATATTCAAGTCAGTGGCTTAATTTAAATACCTGTTGTATAATAAATTCATGAAAAAAATTCTTATTTGTGGCTTAGGCGCAGTCGGATTAACTTTTGCAGTTAAATTCAAAAAAAAATGTGAATTAAAAATTCTTGTAGACGAAACAAGAAAATGGCGTTATACCAGCAATCCGCCAACTTTTAACGGAGAAAAACAAGAATTTGACTATATTTTGCCACAAGAAAACAGTTATACTCCCGACTTAATAATTATTGCAACAAAATCTGAAGGCTTAAATTCTGCAATCAAGAATATCAAAAATTTTATCGGAGAAAATACACTCATCATATCACTTCTAAATGGTATAGCTTCGGAAGAACAAATCCTTGCAGAATATCCGAATGCGAAAGTTTTAAAATCATATTTCATCGGGCATAGTGCTGTAAGAGTCGGCAACAATGTTACGCAAGATGGCGTTGGTGAAATTGTTTGCGAAAAAAATTATTTACTAAAAGAAATTTTGGAAGAAGCAGGCGTAAATTATTCCATGCCGGCTGATATTAACTACTCAATGTGGCTTAAATACACAATGAATCTTTTTTCTAACCAAGTTTCAGCAATTCTAAACATGAATTTCGGAGAATTGAAGCGCAATCAAGCATTTAAAAATTTTGCAAAAAAAATTATTGCAGAAGTTCATCAAATCGCAGAAAGAAAAGGAGTTAACAATCTCGAAAATCTTGAAGCTGATGCATTTGCATTTCTGGATAGGATGTGTGATGAAGGTAAAACATCAATGTTACAAGATGTTTTAGCAGGCAAAAAAACAGAAGTCGACATTTTCGCAGGAGAAATTATCAGATTAGGTAAAAAATTTGGAATAAAAACGCCTTGCAACCAAGTTCTGTACGACTTAATTAAAATTGTGGAGGAAAAATGAACATAGCTTTTATTCCCGTAAGAGGCGGTAGCAAATCAATTCCTCTGAAAAATATAAAAATTTTAAACGGCAAACCATTAGTCTATTGGACGACAAAAACCGCTAATGACGCAGATTGCATAGATAAAGTTATAATTGCGACTGATAGTGACGAAATCAAAAATGTAGTACGAAATTTTGATTTGTCTAAAGTTGAAATCTTTGATAGAAATCCTGAAAACGCAACCGATACAGCTTCTACAGAAAGTGTTATGTTGGAATTCATTTCACAATCAAATTTAAATCCGGAAGATAATTTTTTCTTAATCCAAGCAACTTCGCCGCTCCTTAAATCAGAACATATAGAAAATATGTATAAAAAATTCTTAACAAGCGGAGCGGATTCTATTTTCTCGGGAGTTGTAGAAAAACAATTTCACTGGCTAATCGGCGAAAACGAAGTTAAACCCGTAAATTACAATTACCGCAATCGCCCGCGCCGCCAAGAGTTTGAAGGTTTAGTAGCAGAAAATGGAGCTTGTTATATTAACTCCGTCGGAAATATTTTGCGCGATAAATGTCGATTGTCAGGCAGAATAAATTTCTTTGAATTGCCGTCATACACAGCGTATGAAATAGATGAAGAAGAAGATTGGATGATTATAGAAACTTTGATGAAACGATATAATTAAAACTATTGACAAACAAGAGGTTATAGTAAATAATGTATACATAGGGGGAAGCCCTAAGAAAACGTAACTTCCTTAGAGCTTCGCTTAGTACCCTATACTGATAATAATTTTATTGCTACTATGAATAGCGTTGCTACGATTAGTAGCATTATTATTTTTACTAGCATAGTTTACCTCCTTCTTCACCACCGATTTCTTAGTATACTCGTGTGTGGGCGAAGGTTGATGGTACTACCCTTTTTTATACTTCTTTATAGAGAATATATATTAATATATGTTATATGAATTATTTTATCATGTCAACAAATATAATTAATCCTTTGGACTAAAATTTTCAATCTTTTGGCCGTACAAAATCACCCCGCAATTGTATAAGATATGATTGGGAGAAGACTACTCTAAATACCCCTCTCCACGGGGGAGGGTAGAATTTCAAGTTAAAAGCCGACGGTTGTAGTTAGGCTTGAAACTTAGAAATTCGGGTGGGGGCTAATTAAATTATGAAGAGTAGTTAATCGGGAGAGGATTATGCAAATTGATGCGACCATTGATAAAAATTTAGCACGAGTAGCTTCTAAAGTTACTCCACCAAGTCGTTCGCGCTCATACAGTTTATGCGTAAAAGCCGACGCTTTAAGGTTCGCCAAAATGTACAAAGAATCTGTACAAGCCTATCTTCAAGCAATTATGCTTGATAGACGCGAAGTTAAGGCTTATTACGGTTTAGCAGCCTCTTATAAATACTTGAAAGAATACAAAAAAGCTATCTCTACACTCCATAAACTAATTTTAATTGATGACAGCAATGATGATTATTTCTTTGAATTAGGTGTTTGCTATCTTTCTGATGGTCATCCTGAAAAAGCAATTGAACACTTAATTAAAGCAATCTTGATTAACAGAGAAAATCTGGAAGCACAAATTCAACTTGCAATAGCACATGAACTTGTAGATGAAGCCGATTTATCTTTAATGATTTACAATAAACTTATTGAAACAAATCCAGAATTTTTGAAAGCGTACTACAATAAAGCTGCAATGCTTATGGGAATGGGCAACTTTATGGAAGCTTCAAGAACATTCTTCCAGCTTATAAAACGAAATCCGGATTACTATAAAGCTTATTTAGGAATTGCAATGAGCTTTGATAAATTAGCAAAATACAAAGACGCAATTCGTTATTACAAAAAGTTCCTAGAATTAAAACAGTTCTCAGAAGACGCAGTTTTTGCACGCTCAAGAATTGAAGAACTTAGAAGTAAGCATTTTTCAAAAGATAATAATTTAACTTTAGTATAATTTATTTTTTAGAAGTTACCCAAAGCAAATGATAACCAAACTGAGTTTTTACAGGGTCTGAGACTTCACCAATATTGCCATTAAAAGCGGCATTCTCAAAAGGTTTTACCATTTGACCCTTTCCAAAACAACCTAAGTCTCCACCGTTTCTACCGGAAGGACAAGTTGAATATATTCTTGCATAATATTGAAAATCGCTAAAGTCTTTAATCTGACTTTTTAATTTGATTGCGTCCATTTCATTCGGAACAAGAATATGACTAGCGCAAACGGTTCTAAATTCTTCTGCTGAAACAATAGAACAACTTACTGCGATTACGAATAATGTTAATAATATTTTTTTCATATAAGCTCCTTTTTGGGTCAAATCAATGAGTGAATGAGTGAATGAGTGAATAGGTGAATAAGTCCGTTTAAAACTTTTATTATGTATAAAATGTACAAGTCTCGGTCATTCCCTCTCCTTACAGGAGAGGGGTAAGGCGAAGTGTAGATTTAGTTATTGTTGGGCTGAAAGCCCAACCTACAATTCTTAATATTTACAATTTTGTATTTTATGAGCGAAGCGAATTTAAAAATTTTCCACTTTCAATTTTCCATTTTCAATTAAATACCCTATTACCTTATTACCTTTCCAGAATTTTAGCCTCTTTCCACAAATTATTAAATTCCTCAAACGTATAATCTTCAAACGGTTTTGTTTTAATTTCTTCCATTTTCTTAAAACGTTTCATAAATTTTTTGTTTGCTCTCAAAAGCGCTTGTTCTGCATCAATTTTATACCACCTTGCAAGATTTACGGTTGCAAAAAAAATGTCGCCCATTTCATCTTCCATGTGATCTTTATCACCAGCTTCTACAGCTTCTTCAAATTCTTTATATTCTGATTTTATGCAATCTTTTAGGGTTTCAACCGAATCCCATTCAAACCCGACTTTAACAACTTTTTTGCTAATTTTTTGCGCTGACATTAATGCAGATTGAGATTTAGAAATTCCATCTAAAATTGATTTACGATAAGTTTTTTCTTCTTTTTTTAATTTATCCCAATTATCGATAATGTCTTGAGTTGATTCAACTTTTTGATTTCCAAAAACGTGTGGATGACGATGTATAAGTTTTTCACTCAATTCTTTTGCAACATCTTCAATATCAAATTCGTTGTTGTCTTTCGCAATTTGAGCATGCAAAACAACCTGCAAAAGTACATCGCCTAATTCTTCTCTAAGGTTTGGAATGTCGTTGTCGTCAATTGCATCAACAGCCTCGTAAGCTTCTTCTAACATATTTGGACGTAATGATTTATGAGTTTGTTCTCTATCCCACTCGCACCCGTTTTCACTTCTTAATATGGCAATTATATCTACCAGTTTTTCTAAATTCGGATATTTCATATATTAATTATACTATAAAAAACTCGATTTTCACTCTCCAAATTCATTCTTTAGCAGGATAAACGACAAACTAAAATATGCAATAATATAATATATAAAGGATTTCATTTATGAAGAGACTCTGCTATGTTCTAATTGCTTCAATCTGTTGCACTATGTTACTTTCTGCCTGTAACATTAAAACGAAAAATGCAACTATGGTTCAAGCTAAACGACGCTTCGCAAAATATGTTGAACCACAACAAAAGAAAATCGAAGGAGGAAGGGTTGATTTATCTGAAGGCCCTCGTCTACATTATGATGCAAATTTTGGACCTAAAAATCCTAGTTTTGAATTCAAAATAATTAACCCTTATTAAATCATGGATAATAAATTTTTAAACAGAAAATTTGTCGGCAGATTAATATACGCTGTTTTAACAGAACAAAAAAATGTTCGCGAAGCAATATTACTTTTTCCTGACACTAAAGATAGAGATATTGAATGTGCATACCATGCACTAGTTCACTATGCAGCTGATGAAGATATCAGATACAAAGACATTGAATACAGGGATGCACAAGATGAATATCTTGAATTCATTGCGCAAACACTTGTCAGTGGGAAAAACTTACCAAAAAATATTGTAGCCGATTACGAAGAATACTATCACGGTATTTCACACAAATGGCAAAATGGATATAAAGGTTTCTGGAAAGAATTTTTAAGATATATAAATCTATAAATATATAAACTTATATTTTAATTTTTTGACAATGTTTTTTCCAATAAATATTCATCTACAAGTTCTGTCGCAGTTCTAATAAAATCTTCACAAGGACGTTCTTGATAATATTCTTTAGTTCTTTTAGATGGATTTGGAGAAAATGCATTTTCTTCCAAGCCCAAAAGCTCACGACAAATTATTGTACCATGAGTTTCTTTAAACTTCTTTGCTAAATCTTGAATCAACGCATAGTGTTTAGCTTTTACTTCATCATTATCCGGCGAAACATATCCTTTTAAAAAGCCTGCTACCATAAACATCGCACTAACAGCACCACAAACTTCCCTTAATCTTCCCATTCCTCCACCGAATGACGAAGCGAGTTTCAGAGCTTCTTCATGAGTCAATCCGATTTCTTCTGAAAAAGTTAATAATACAGATTGTGCACAATTATATCCGATTTTAAAATTATTTACAGCGATTTCAGACTTTTTCATTATTTTAACATTGCCTTTATCTTTCGAAACAATTGTCCAACCTTATAAGTTAAAGTATCACGCCTTAAAAGTTCTTGCATATATTCTTTCGCATTGTTTAAATATTTATACAAACCAAGTTTCACAAGCTCTTTTTCAATAGGAGTTGAAACATCTTCAGGCACCTTTGCACCAATTTTAGACCTTTTATATTTTAGAAACTCTTGTTTTGTAAAGTTTAAAGGCTCATCCTCCTTAACTTTTACTACATTATTGACAAAACTATATCCATAATCAGGCCACAACTCACAATTAGTATAACGATTTTTTAATTTAACACTTTCAATTTCTTCTTTAGTTTCATCTTTAAATGGATGATAAAATTTTGTTTTTTCATACAAAAAAATATCATCTGCCCCGGATAAAACCTCTTTACTTTGTCCCCAAAGGCCTTTAAAATTTTGCGCGTTATTAATAGGCGTAATTTTCATTATTTTCTCCTTGTTAAGTTAATAATACTATTTCAAGATTCCAATAACTTAATTTTTACAATTTGTTTACAAAATTTTACAGAAATCTTTTATTTTCCAACTTGCCTATTGCAATAAAATTTGCATTTTGTTAAAATTGTTCTCACCAGAACTTAATAAAAATTTACTTTACATATCTTCACAAATCAAGATATTCTAGCAAGTTTTTTTATGTGTGAGTGTTTGTATATATAGAACAATTTAGTGTGTAAGGAGTTATCTATGAAGATTAACGCGATAGGTACTGATTATTCTGCTTTGAGAGCAAGAAATACAAAAAATGTAAAAATAGCTGATAACCAGCCTCAAAATGTTGAGATTCCAAAAGGAACAACAATGATATCTTTTAGAGGTGGGAACCCTGATCATGTTGCCCATTGGGTTATGGAAGAACCTCTATTAGGAGCAAAGGGTGGTGGTGTTGGTACCGTATCAAACGATTACAACTCTTTAAATGTAGTTGATTCTAAAACACAGGGTAAAACTGTTAAATTTATGCCATACTACAATGGTAAAAAGATTTATGATGAAAGTGGCAATCTGGTTACTGATGTTCAAGTATTAAAAGTTCCCGATAATTTACCGGAAGGACATCCGCTAAAAGGAAAAGAAGGTACACCTTTCTTTACAATGCAAGATTTAGACAAAAAGTCCATTCCTGATATTTTATCTAAAGAAGGCGATTATTTCTTATTAGATGAAGTTAAAACTTCTACAATGAATTGGGGATTAGAAAAGGAATCTAAAATTGGTTTATATAAAGTAAGACCAACTGAAAATTTGAAGAAAAAAGCTCCAAACGTTGATTTCTTCTTAGTATTTTCTGATGCAACCGCATCTATGAAAAAACCATATGCAGATGGAAGTTATTCTAGCAGCACAAAATTACTTTCCAATTCTTGGAAGGGAGATGCTTACGCAAAAGCAAGTAAAGCTTGCCAACAATTAATGGAAGCTTCACAAAACGCAGTTCCGGGTTTTGATCCAAAACACATTATTTGTTCAGACGGTCAAGCAGCGTATTTAATTCAAAACGCTGCTATTGCAAATGCTAATGGCGAAAGTTATTGGAAAGATAAATTCTTATCTGAAATTGGACACAATTTAGGCGACGGTTATATTCAAGGTACGTCTGCTAAAAGTATGATTGTAAATTTAGGTGCTACTCCAGAACAAATTGAAGCAATTACAAAAGATCCAAAATATTTGGAAGCATTACAAACAGGTCAAGAAGAAGCTTTCTTGAAAAAAACAATCTTGAAAGATTTCTTAAAAGGTTCTGATAGCGTAAATGCAATGTCTATTCCGATTTATTACGCAAAAAAAGATTATGTACCAATGATTACTACTGTATCAGAAGGTTATTACGAAACATTATTAAAAAATCCGGAAATAACTCCAGCTACTTACAAAGATTGGGTAGAATTAAGTGAATTAGATAGATTTAGAGGACTTACAAACCCATTGAACGATCCTAGTTTAGCATATTATGAAAAATTAGGCTTACCCGGATTTAAAACTGATTCTAAACTAAAAACCGCAGACGGCAAAGAAGTTACAATAAAAGCTTTTGATGCATTTGACAAAGATAAAACATCACTAAAAGATATTAGAGCAGCTAAAAAGGATTTAAAACTAAATCTTTTTGATAGATTGAGTGGCGCTTACGAAAAAGCGCAAGCTTGGGATGCAAAAACAGGCAAATGGTTAAAAGAAGGTTCAGGCTTATCTTTAATCGCAGCCGGAAAAGCTGATGCAAGCGTAAAAGTTCATGGAAACATTGATAAATCTTATATTGAAAAACTTAACAAAGGTGAAGATATTAAACTTGCAGTAAGTTGGGGACGTGGTGATTTCCAAAAAGCAATGGACACTGTTATGGATGCATTCGAAAAATATGCAGATAAAGACCCAAATACATTATTAGTTATGGGAGGACCGCTTGAAGAATCCACTCCTGATTATAAAGTAATTACTGAAAAAATAAAAAAATTGAATGAAAATCCAAAAATCAAAGGCAGATTTGTTTATTTAGAAGGCTTTGCACCTGGTACAGCACTAGCTTCTGCAGCAGACGTTGCAATTTTGCCTTCAAGAACTGCGCCTTGCGAATTAACTGACTTAGAAGCTAAAAAGAAACTTTGCACTCCGATTGTTACTAATGCACAAGGTTTAGCTCAAAAGAACTTTGATCCGGATATAGCAAATGAGGCTAAATTGGCTGATGGATTTAAAACAAAACACGAATTCTTTACACCTTTAGAAACTTGTCTTGAAGATGGTGTAGCACCGGCTGAAGCAAAACAAGAATTTTTAGCAACAAAAGAAAAGATTTCAAACGAATTAAAAACAATATACAAACTTCGTACAGGAAAAGAATTGACAGAAGAACTTTTAGATAAACAACTAAAAGATAATTTTAAATATCAATCAGCAATCAAAAAGCTTAGAGATTCCATTGTTGCCGATGAATTAGTCGGTTGTATGGATAGAGCTTTAAATACATATAGAAACGGTGAAATTGCTGAAAAGATTTTACACAATCAAGTAAATATGGATACAAGCTGGGAAGGCAATGCTTGGTTGAGCAAAACAAACAAATCTTCTGCAGAATTATATAGAGAATATCATTTTAGAAACAACGGTAAAAACCTCTCAAAAGAAGATTTGATTAAACTTGACTTTTCTGAACTCACAGAAGGTAGTAACGGAAAATCTAAACTAAATGGTGCCGGAATGAAACGTTGGTTTAAAGCTAATAAAAAAGCTGCCATGATTACAGCCGGAGCATTAGGCCTTGTTGGTTTAGGTTATGCAGGTTACAAATCCGGATGGCTTTCACCAAGATTCGAAGAAGAAAAGAAAAACGGACATTTATCTTGTGTAGGATAAAATATTAACTATAAAACAAAAAGCAGTAAAGATAGCGTTTTTCTTTACTGCTTTTTTTATAAACTTCTATTCTTTATTAACAGATATTAACTTATCCTGTTTTCTTATTCACTTTCAACATAACTTATAGTAATATATTGATATGAAAAGAAAACTTTTAATTTGTTGTTTAGCTATATGTGCAGTTTTAGGGCAAAATCAAATTTTTGCAGCGCCAAACAAAGCATTTACAGAATGTTATAATGCAGGGCAGAATTATTTGATGTCAAGTCAATATACTTCATCAATTGTTGAATTTAGAAAAGCTCTTAAAATTAATTATCTTGATAACTCTGCAAGAATTGGGCTTATCAACGCATATCTTGCAAGAGCAACTTATTACGCAAATCAAGATAAAAATTATGATAAAGCCGCAAACGATTTTAGGAGTGCGCTTTTTTATCTCAAAATTTATCCAAACAAAGAACAAACAGTTCAGAATTCAGCCGGCATGATTTCTTCAGCGACAGAAAATTTGAGTCAATGTCTAAAAGTCGTTGGTGCTGATACAACACCTAGCGGAAGATATAAGCGCGGAGAAGAATTACGTGCAATGGGAAATTTATCTGCCGCAGCTTATGAGTTCTCAAGGGCTACGCAAGGCGAAAAATTAGCGTCTGACGCGAACATGCAAGTTGCAGATTTGCTTAAGCTTTTAGGAAACGAATCTCGTTCTGCTGATTATTACAAAATCGCACTTGATATAAATCCAAATAACGGCGTGCTTAGAATGAAATACGCAAGAACGCTTGATAAATTAGGCAATTATGATGAGGCTGTAACTCAGTATAATGAAGCTTTAGCAAATTCTAAAGGCGACATGGAAGTTTTGTATGCCTTAGAAAGAATTTATCTAAAAAAGCTTGCTGTAACTCCATCTGACGCAGAACTTAACGCAAACCTGGGCGCAATTAAACAAGCACAAGGCGATTACGAAACAGCTTTAAGTTATTATGGTAAAGCTGAACAAATTAACCCTTCTAACGTTACAACTCGTTTGAATGTCGGAACACTTTTTCAGCAAAGAAAAGAATATCAAAAAGCAATTCAATCGTATGATTCTGTTTTGACTTTGTATCCAAACAACACTCAAGCTCTTTTGTATAAAGCACAAGTATTTAAAGAAATGGGCGATAATAAAACTGCTTTAAATTTATATAAACGCATTCTTGCAATCGACCCTAATAATGCAGGAGCGAAGGCTGAAATTTCAGGCGCAATGAAGGATGCGCTTTCTCCATCAGAATACATTGCATACCTTAACCAAAACGGTACGGATGAAGAGATTTACGAATACGCATACAAATTGCACCAAGATAATAAAATTGATGATGCAAT